>JBBROH010000106.1:0-15102 GCA_038229595.1 Chloroflexia bacterium
AGATGTGGACTGGAGTGACGATGACCTGGACGGCGATCTTGACAGCGACGATGACGATGATGACGACGATGACGCGCCAACCGCTAGCACAGCTAACGATGCGCCAGTGATGCCACTGCTACCGCGCACTGTGCTACCGTCCCCACCGCCGCCTCCGGCCCCTGAAGATGATACTGACCCGCCACCGCCTGAGCCACGCTCATTGTAGATAGCCAGCCTAAACCCCCTTTCTACTTTCCCCTGATTTGGTATAATAGCCCGGTGAATGCAACTACCTTCGCCCAAAACATTGCCGCCAACCTTGCTCGCGTTGAGGAGCAGGTAGCTGCTGCCTGCGCCACCGCTGGCCGTCCGCGCAACGGGGTAGCAATCTGCGCGGTGAGCAAGACGCAGCCTGCCACAGCAGTAGCCGCCGCTATCGAAGCGGGGCTGACCCTGTTTGGCGAAAACTATGTGCAGGAGACAGAGAAGTTTGCACCTTTCGCCGCCGTCCACCTGCACCTGATCGGCCATCTACAAAGCAACAAGGTGCGCAAGGCGTTGGCCCGCTGCCAGGCGATCCAGACGCTAGATAGCGCAAAGCTGGCGACGACATTGGAGCGCGAGTGGGCTAGCCTCGGCACAGGCCAGCCGCTAGCCGTGTTCATCGAGGTGAATGTAGCGGGTGAGGCCAGCAAGAGTGGGGTCAGCCGTGAGCAGGCGCACGAGTTGGCGGGCTATGTGGTCGAACACGCCCCCCATCTCCGCATCGCTGGTTTGATGACTATCGCTCCGGGTGGGGCAAGTGAGGGTGAGCTGCGGCCCCTGTTTGCCAGCCTGCGTAACTTGCGCGACGATCTCCGCCGCCAATTGCCGCCCGCCCACCCTTGCGCGGAACTGAGCATGGGCATGAGCGACGACTTCGCTGCTGCAATTGCGGAGGGCGCGACCATTATCCGCCTGGGTCGCGCCCTCTTTGGGGCGCGCCCTTGAGCAGCGACTTCCTCCAGAGCTTGAGCCGGGCGTTCGTCGCGGCAGGCTATCGCCTCTACCTGGTGGGTGGCTGCGTGCGCGACGAGATGTTGGGCCGCTTGCTGCACGACCTCGACTTGACCACCGACGCACCGCCCGCCGTCACCCTGCGGCTGGCAAAGTCGCTGGGGGCCAACACCTACAGCCTGGGCGAGAAGTTTGGCACGATCAGCATGATCGCAGACGACACTGTTATAGAAGTGACCACCTTCCGGGCTGCTAACCCCGGCCAGTTCAGCCGCGACCTGCGCGAAGACCTTGCCCACCGCGACTTTACGATCAACGCCCTCGCCCGCGACTTGCAGAGTGGCACCCTGCACGATTACTGGGGGGGAGCGGATGACTTGCGGGCGGGTATCATCCGCGGGGTGGAGAACCCTGCTGCCCGCTTTGCCGAAGACCCGGCCCGCCTGGTACGCGCCGTGCGCTTCGCTGCCCAGTTCGGCTTCCAGATCGAGCCAGCCACCGCCGCCGCGATTGCCGCCGCTGCCCCCACCCTGCGGGCGATCAGCCCAGAACGGGTAGGCCGTGAGATTAGCCGTCTGCTAGTCAGCGACCGCTCAGCAATGGGGGTCGAACTGCTGGTCAACCTCGGCCTTGCGGCGGTCTGCCTGCCAGAGCTAGAAGTGATGCGCCAGATGCCACAGGGGGACTTCCGCCACAAGGATGTCTACAACCACACCCTGCTCGTCCTCGGCAAGGTAGCCGCCAGCCCGCTGCTGCGCTGGACTGCCCTGCTGCACGACATTGCCAAGCCGCAGACCTACAGCGTGGAGAACGGTGAGGTTCACTTCTTCGGCCATGAGGTAGTAGGGGCGCGGATAGCTCGCGAGATGATGGGCCGCCTGCAATCGGAGTCAACCGAACTGGTAGCTCAGGTCAGCCGCCTGGTGGAGTTGCACCTGCGCGCCGGGTTGTACGAGGCCGACTGGACGGACGGGGCGGTACGTCGCTTCATCCGTGAGGCGGACGCAGTGCTGGAACCGCTACTCGCCTTCGCCCGTGCTGACCTGACCACCGCTAACCCACGCAAGCTACTGGCGGGCGAGCAGAAGATCGACCAGTTGGCCGAGCGCATCGCCAACTTGCAGGCGCAGGCTGAGGTCGCCAGGATGCACAGCCCCCTGGACGGTGACGACCTGATGGCCCTCTTTAGCCGCCCACCCGGTCGCTGGATCGCCGAGATCAAAGACTACCTGCTCAACCTCGTCCTGGATGGCAGCCTCAACCAGGAAGACAGGGCGACTGCCACCGCGCTTGCCCTTCAGTTCGTAGCGGCCAGCGAAGTGGGCCAGCCAACGGAGCGTAAAAGCGGGTAAGCAGGTCAGGGTAGACCGCACCCACTGGCGCAGGGGCAGCATCTACTTTACGCCCCACCTGCTACTCAGCTTCATGCCCAAAAATTGACACTGTGGCCTTACTCTGCTAGGATATGCCCAGCCAACGCCACAGCTATAGCATATATCTAACCCATCGTTGGTGGAGACACAGAGAGGAGGTCAGGCTGAGGCATCCCCCAGGTTGTACCCCAGCCGAAGATCAGGAGCGACCGGGAAGACTACCGAGGTGGCGCAAGCTGCGTTGGTGGCTTAGTAGCACAAGCGAGTGCGTAGCAGCACACATCGGGCTTTTTCGAGGCTCTGCTCACTCGCTTTCGGGTGGCTTAGTAGCACAAGCGAGTGCGTAGCAGCACACCACAAGAAGGGATTAAGATGAAAAGTAACAAGTTGTACAGCCTGATCGCGCTGGTGATGATCCTCAGCCTCAGTCTTGGTGCAAAAGCCGAAGCAGGGCCGAGTGCCTCCACCACGAGCAGCGACCACCACCGCACTCGCCCTTCAATTCGTAGCGGCCAACGCAGCAGGTCAGCCAACAGAGCGTAAAAGCGGATGAGTGCAACATTGCCGCCACCCTCCGCGGTAATCAGATGCACCCAAACCATGCGCTAGAGCTTATCGGCCTTCAGTTTTTACGAAATGGCCCTAGTTACTCTCGCCTTTGCTATTGACAACGTAGCAGCTTTGTGGTATGATATATCTGCTGCTGATAAATACCTACTGCTTTAAGATGGCCTCATAGGTTTTGCATTCCCCTTGATCATGTGCAAGCTAAAGGTAGATGTGGAAACAAGTGCTTGTTCTTAATAGCGTCGCTTTGCTGTTGTTGACTCTAAGATAATACAAGGAGAAAACTCTTGCTTCGTGTAACTACAAGCCGAAAAGCTTTCATTAGCCTATGTCTTACCTTTGCTACCATTGCATTGCTCGGTTGTGATGAGGGTATTTCTAAACATGATCCTGCTGTTGCAAAAGTAGAAAGCAGTAGTCAGCATATTGTACCACTTGCCCCGCCGGTCTCTACAAGTGCAGGAGATAGTGAGGAACCTATGATTCCTGTAGGTCCCGAGTCCACTATTCCTTGTCCAGGATGTATGCCACCATCATCAACACCTATTGATATTCCATTTTCACCAGATCTACTGCCTCCTAGTGCTGATGCTACAGTGCTGTTTGCTGACACCTTTAGTGTTGATGATAGCCAGAATTACAAGTTTATCGATCTTGCAGCTGGACCTTTGTCGATACCTTCTTCGTGGGTGATCAGTGGTGGTGTACTGAAGCAGGCTGGTACTGCCTCGGGTAACTATGACGCTAATGAAACAAGTGGCATAGCTGGAGACAGCAACTGGAGCGATTACTCAGTAGAGATGTATGGATACTCGCGCAACACACCAATAGGCATAGTTGCTCGGTACAGTAAAAACGGCTTTTACCTATTTAGCTTGCGTTCTGACGATAGTTCACCAACTGACGGGCAAAAACCAGTTTGGTTGCTTCAACGCTATGACCTAGATGCAAATAACTTCGCTACAGTTACTAAGATAGGTGGTGGGTCTCTGCCATCTTCGTTTCTCAATCGCTGGGTTCACTTTAAGCTAGCAGTATTTGGCTCCACTCTTACAGCTTATGCTGACGGCTCGACATTGGGAAACGTGAAAGATACAACATATAAGTCAGGTGGAGCGGGAGCCTTCGCAGAGGCTAGCGGGGTTTCGTTCGACAATATGCGTGTTCTAAACAAATTAAGGTTTGGATAAGGCCAGATACATCTCGTGCCTACGTACACTCCAAATTGAGCCTGGCGTGTACGCTCGATTGTCCGAACCCCCAATCATAGTCAGTGCTTTCGGTACTTAACTCATTAGCATCTTAACGTACTGAGAGGTATAATCCTGTGGCCGACGTTTGGCAGCAGTGGTTCCGACACTTAACTCACTAGCATCCTAACACAAACCAAGGAGCATAAAGTTGAAAAACAAGATATACTCTTCAACTATCGTAGTTGTTCTGTTTTGCACTTTGGTAAGTGTAAATAGTACTAGTGCAACTAACGCGGAGGCTGTTGTACATCAATCTCAACGCACATGGTCTATGCTCGTGATGTTGATCCCAACGCGCCTAGTTCAGCTCACGCGTATGATATAGTGATGAACCATGGTGAAGCGCAAGCTATTTATGGAAGGGTGAGAGCAGATGTTGCTAACTACTGGGAACTGTACCAATCTACTAGCAACGATAACGGACAAACTTTTGGCTCACCTTCACCACGTGGTTGTGGGAACTCGGCAGCCAGTAGCGTTCCAAAAGTAGCTGAAAGTGCTGATGGCTATGTTTACGTTGTGTGGCAGGCTTATGAGTGTCCTTCCAATAGCCCTCGTTCTCTGTTCATTAACGTTCGTAGCCCGCAAGGGATATGGTCTGGATCACACAAAATCACTACCTATGTAACAAATGGCGGGAGCGTTGCTGTAGGAAGCGATGGAGTAGTTCACGTGAGCTACTCTCGCTACTGGGAAGTGAACTTCGACCCACCCCAGCCCCCTGCTATCCTTGACACCCAAGTTCAATATGTTAATTCCTATAATCACGGAAGTACTTTTAGCATACCCACGAGTATTACTGATCGCGATACCAATAAATCTACTTACATAGACTGGACTTCCATAGCTGTAGATACAGCGGGTCATCCTCATATAGTCTTTGAACAAGGTGCTAATCAATACAACTTCAGAGTACTAGCTAGAGACTTTACTACATCATGGCAAAGTGTCGTTGTTGTCTACGATGTACCAAAGGCTTTGTATCCAGATGCAGCAGCGAACTATCAAGGCGGAGTTGGTACTGTTTGGCAGTCGCGAGATGGAAGTGCATATTATGCACAGTGGAGTGCAAGTGCTGGCTGGTCGAACGCATCTGCTGTAATCGATGGTAACCAATTTGGCCCTGTACAGTACCCTTCTCTAGTCTTTGATCAGCAAAACAACTCTCACTTTAGTTGGACTAAGGTGGAGTCAAGTGACTACCAAAATGTTTACTATGCTGCTAGGATAGGAGGAACTTTGCAGCAACCAGTCCCCATTGAAGCTGACGTGAGCAGATCTCAATCATCACATCTTGCATACAACAACAATAGGCTGGCTATGATTTATAAGAAGTCTGTAGGGGCCAATCCATGGAATACTTATACACGCTGGCTTGACCTAAACCAATCATTCCCGAGTGTCACCCCTAGTGCTTCTCCTCAGTCAATCTCTACCCCACTGCCATCCGCTACTCCATGCTCTAATCATTATTTTACTGATGTTGCTTGTAACTACTGGGCTTACACATACATCATGGCTTTGTATAATCATAACCCTGTCATTATGGACGGATTTTCGAACGCTGATTGCAATGCGAATGGCCTTACACCACCATGTTATGGTAAGCGTAGACCGCTAAATAGAGGACAACTGGCAAAGATCATGTATCGAGCGGAGAACTGGACTAGCTACACTCCATCCAATCCTAGTTTTCTAGATGTGCCCAGTAACTACTGGGCGTACACGTTTATTGAGACGGCAAGGCATCTTGGGGTGATTAGTGGGTCTACTTGTTCTTCAGGCGTGGGTCAATGCTTCCGCCCAGGAGATCCAGTTACACGCGCTGAACTGAGCAAGTTCATCTGTTTTGGACACCGCCCACCTACTTACAGCCCACCCTCACCAAGCTTTACAGATGTGCCAAGCACCTATTGGGCTTACGGCTACATTGAGACTATCCATCACTACAACATAGTAGTTGGATATGACCCAAGCCAGTGTACGAGCAGAGGATTGGCTTCTCCATGTTTTGTTCCTAATGACAATGTCAAAAGGGATGAGGTATCTAAGATGATATATCAGATGATTAACACGCCGCACTAGAGGGTACTGCTTTCTACTCTCGTGTAACATTATGCTATTAAGATACCCCGCCAGCTCCGGCCAGCGGGGTCGCTCGTTGCCTCAAAGTCGATGACGTTCAGTAAGCCAGCAGTTCCTCCAATGCAGCAACGATCTTCGGCGTGGTTGGCATCACGGTGGCAAAGAGGGTGTCGTGGCAGGGAATCGGCGTGTCCTCCGTGCTGACTCGGAAGATCGGTGCATCCAGGTAGCTGAAGGCGTGGCGGGCAACCTCAGCGGCAATCTGGCCGCCCATGCCAGTCGTGTGCGTGTCCTCGTGGACGACGAGCAGACGACCGCGGGTGCTTACAGCGTCCAGCACAGCAGCCCGATCCCAGGGAACTATAGTGCGGAGGTCGAGGACTGCCACCTGCCTACCACTGCTAGCTGCCACCTGTTCGGCAGCCCGCAAGCTGCGGTGGAGGCTGTCGCCCCAGGCCACGACCACCGCCGCATCCCCTTCGCGCACCAGTTTCGCCTGGCCGAAGGGGAGGCAGTAGTCGGCACCAGGGTAGGGACGGCGCGCCTCTACCCCATCGTAGAGGAAGCGATGTTCGAGAAAGATGACTGGGTTGTCGCCGCGCAAGGCCGTGCGTAGCAGACCAGCAGCGTCGGCGGCGTTGGCGGGGTAGGCGATCTGCCAGCCCGGTAGGTGGGCGAAGACTGCTTCGGCGGTGACAGCGTGCCAGGGGTCGCCACCCATCTTCTGGTAGCCAACAGGAATGCGGAGGATGACTGGACCGCCAAAGTTGCCGTGCGTGCGCCAGCGCAGGCTACCGAGGTCGGTGATCTGCTCATGGGCGGGGTCGGCATACTTGCGGAACTGTAGCTCTGGCACTGGGCGCAGGCCCGCCAACGTAAGGCCAATGCTGCGGCCCATGATACCCTCCTCGCTCAGGCTGGTGTCGAACACCCGCCCTTCGCCAAAGCGGGTTTGCAGCCCGTCAGTGACCCGATGCACGCCGCCGCTCTTGCCCACGTCCTCGCCGAAGACAAGGATGCTGCGGTCACGGCTCATCTCATCCGCCAGGCAGATGCCGATTGCCTTCTGCATTGTGATGCGCTCACCGCTGGCCGCTGCTTCGCCCTGGGCCAGGGGCAGGCCAGGGGCAAACATATGGGTCAGCGCGTCGCTAGCCTGCGGGTCGGGGCTGGCCCAGGCTTGTTCGGCAGCAGAGCGCACCAGATCGCTGGCGCGCTCCTGCATCGCGGCAAGCTCCTGTTCGCTTGCCCCCGCCTGCTGCACGTAGGCTAGCAGGGCCGCCAGGGGGTCGCGCGGACTGTCGGCGGTCAACTCCGCCTCCGGGCGGTAACGCTGGTTGTCCTGCCAGCTATGACCGGTCAAGCGGGGAACGGTGACGTGGACGATCTGCGGCTGATGGCTGCTTCGGGCGGCCCCCACCGCCTGGGCCAGGGCAGCGTGCAGCTTCAGCACGTCGGCTCCGTCCACCGCGTGCAGCCCTACGCCCTGGAAGTTGCTCAGGTTAGTCAACAACTGGCTGCCTGAAGTCTGGTAGCGGGCTGGCACAGTCAGGGCGTAGCCATTATCTTCAAGGATCATCACCATTGGCAGTTGCAGGGTGGTGACTATGTTGAGGGCAGCCCAGAAGCCGTTGGTGGCAGTCGAACCGTCGCCGCCGAAACAGAGAGCGACGGCCCCGCCCCACTCCGCCTCGCCAAGCTCCTCGCTGCGGTAGCGGATCGCCTGCGCCCAGCCCGCAGCCGGGGTGTATTGCGCCCCCACATCGCCGCTCGCGGGCAGCACACTGACCCCACCGGGCTGCTTGTGGTTGAAGACTACACCGATGTCGCGCCCGCCACTGACCCCGCTCAACTTGTGCATATTGCTGGCAAAGGCGGTCTGCGGGCTGAGGCCGACACCGAGCATGAAAGGTCGCGACCGATAGTAGACAGTCGCTGCGTCATGCGGGTGGTCGAGCAGGCTGGCGGCGATCAGTTGCGGCACCTCGTGGCCCTTCGCCGAAAACTGGAAGCGCAACTTGCCTGCGCCAGGGTTCTCCGGCTGGGGCTTGTAGCCAGGGGTGAGTTCGAGGTCGTCCATCGCCCTAGAAACAAGGGCGCGTTCGAGGATCGTCAGCCACCAGCCGAGATCGGGGCTGGCGGCGGGGGCAGCAAGCGGCTGCCAGGCATTGCGAGTCAGGGTGGTCATTCATACTCCTCATTGAGTGGTGTGCAACTTTGCTTTGCCCCGATCATACCACAATCGCGGGCCTGCGAACAAGCTGCGGCCCAGATTGCGCAAGGGTGGCAGAGTATTTGCACTGTGGTTTATAATGAGCGTAGGAGGTGAGTTGATGAGTGCTGGCCGAGTGTTCACTACCGATTTCGCGGTGCGCTACGACGAGTGCGACGCGGCGGGCTGGCTACGCCCCTCCGTCTACCTCTGCTACACGCAGGAGGCGGCCACCCGTGATGCGCGGGATGCAGGTTGGGGGCCGCACCCCTGGGTGATCCGACGCAGCCGCCTGTTTGTCCACCAGGCAGTGGGCTATGCAGAGCGGCTGGCGGTGAAGACGTGGGGGAGGGGATTGGGGCGCAGCACTGCCCAGCGTGCCTACGAGTTCAGCGACGAGCGTGGGCGGCTGGTAGCCGAAGCGCATTCGCTCTGGGTCTACCTGGACGAAACAACCTTGCGCCCCAGCCGCCTGCCCGCCGATTTCAACGAAATCTGGTTCCCTGGCCGCGAACCACTCGCCCCCAGCGACCTCCCCGACTGGCCTACCAATCCAGCCACCACCCCACACAGCAGCACGGTCAGCATCGGCTACAGCCTGCTCGACGGCCAGCAGCACCTCAATAACGCCCGCTATCTCGACCTGCTAGACGATGTGACCTGGGCAATCTTGAGCGCACAGGGGCTGGAGCTTGAGCAAGCCAGCGCGCAGGGCGGCCTGCTAGCCACCAGCTACGACGTGGAGTACCTGAACACCGCCTGCCTGGGGGATGAGCTAACCGTCAATAGCTGGCTGAGTAGCACCAGCGTCAACTACCTGGATCGCCAGCAGGAGATTCGGCGGGACGAGCAGTTGGTTGCCCGCAGCCACTCCAATTGGCGATGGGTCAACCCGCTGGGGGAGGCACGAGCGGTGCCAGAGACAGTCTTGAGCGCGCTAGCTGCCGCCCCACTGCCCGTAACGCCAACCGCATTAGGGGAGAGGAAGAAATGCCTGGCCCACATTTCACCGGCTTTTAATACCATTCTGGGCCAAAACAGGGTACAATAGAGCTAGACCACCTGCGGGCAAACCGCAGAGCGGGGAGTAACCAACCTTGCGTGTACCCTTCAGGCTGCCCAACCGCAAACAGAAAGCCTACCAGAACCCCGACGGCACGATGAGCTTTGTCGGCCACCTGCGCGAATTGCGAGACCGGCTGATCAAGGCCTGCCTCGCTCTGGTAATCGGTATACTAATCAGCTTCACCTTTGTGGATTGGCTGGTCAACCGCCTGCTTGATCTGGCTCCGCCGCTAACCAGCAACGGTACGCCAGTGCATATCTCCTCGTTCGAGCCGACCGAACGGTTTGTCACCTACTTCCAGGTCTCGCTCGTCGTCGGTATCGTGATCGCCCTGCCAGTGATATTCTACCAGCTTTTTGCCTTCATCACCCCTGGCCTGACCAAAGATGAGAAGGGGATGCTCTTTCGGGTTCTGCCCTTCATCAGCATCTTGTTCCTCAGTGGGGCGGCCTTCGTCTACTTCCTGGTGCTACCCTCTGCGCTAGACTTCCTCCTCGGATTCGGCTCGGCGCGCATCGAGGTGCAGTTGCCAATAGGCAAGTTTGTGGGCTTCGTCTCCAACTTCGTCTTTGTTGGTGGCCTCGTCTTCCAGATGCCAATGATCATCTACATTCTCGCCCGGCTGCACCTGGTCAACACCCGCCTGCTGGTCAAGGCGCGGCGGGTGATGATCGTGGTCTGCTTCGTGATCGCGGCGATCCTCACCCCCACGCCCGACCCGGTAAACCAGACCATCGTGGCGGTGCCGATGTACCTGCTCTACGAACTGGGCGTGGTCCTCTCAAGGTTCGTCAAATAACTCAGGGCCGCTCCTTCGGCACCTCTAGCGGGGCAACGCGGATCGTCTGCTCGGCATTGACCAGCACCGCCCCCAGTGCGCCGCCCTTCGGCTTGCGTAGCTGGCGCACTGGGCTGTATTGCACCTCAGCATAACTCTCGCTGCGGGCCTCGCTGCGCCCAGCGGCCAGGCCAGCCGCGAACTGGAGCGTGCGGGGAGGAACAGCGGGCAGGCCGCGCATCTTGATGATCACGTGTGCGCCACGCACCCCACGAGCGTGCAGCCAGATGTCCTCCGGGCTGGCTAGCTTGAAGGTCAGATAGTCGTTCTGGCGCACGCTCTTGCCCACGTATACCTCCACGCCGTCAGGGGAGAGCAGGCGCAGCAGCTTGCCCACCCCAGGCGGGGTCTCATCCTTGCTGCCCTTGCCCGCCTTCTTTGGCTGGAACTTGCCACCCTTCTTACCATCCTTGCCCGCCTTCTCCTCCTTCGGCGGCTTACCAATGTCGGCCACCTCGCGGGAGATCAGGGTGATCTCGTCGTAGCCCTGGGCCACGTCCAGCATGGCGGCTACCTCGTCGAAGTAGGCAAGCTCTACCTCTGCCGCCACGATCCGCTCTGGCAGGGCAGCACGGGCGTGTACCAGCTTACGGTAGTCCTTAAAGTAGCCCTGTGCGTTCTCGGCAGCGGTGCGGCGGGGGTCTAGCTTGATCTCGATCTCGCCCTCACCGTCCTGGGCAGGGGCGCGCAGGCTGGTTGCCCCAGGCAGTAGCTCGTGGCCGTAGGCGAAGATTGCATCCCCCCGGTAGCGGGTTAGCTCGATGTTGTCCACCTTGGTCAACTGGGTTTGCAGGGAATAGCGCAGACCACGCAGGCGGTCGCGCTTACGCTCAAGCTGGCCGCGCAGTTGCTCCTTCAGTTGCTCGTGCGCGACGGTCTGCGCCTGGGTCTTGTAGTAAGCCTCGATGGCCTCGCTGATCGTTGGCACCGACCCCAGCTTGCCGTTCGCTGCCAGGTGGCTCAAACGATATGGCGCATAGGCTGTCACCCGCTCCTGCCCTTCCTCGCCCGGCACGCTGACCACACAGTGCGCCCACCGCCCAGTCTCGCTGAGGCCAAGCAGATCGCTGGTGGCAGCGTAGAGGCTGGGCCAGCCCTCGAACCCGGCTAGCGGGCTGGCGGCATTGCCACTGGCGCGAAAGACGATCTCGCGCCCGCTCTGTGGGCTGATCCCGCGCAGGCTGGCAACCAGTGCGTCCGCCAACTTCAGGCTCTTGCTCTTGCCGCCGCCCTCTCCCTTGCCCAGAGCAGGCACAGGGTCGGGGCTGCTGGCTGCTGCCACAACCACTTCGGCAAACTGGCTCTCGGCCAGCGCGAAGAAGTCGGCCTTCTCCTGCATCGGTGGGGCAACGTAAGGATGGTGGGGCAACACGGTGCGGAAGCGGTTGATGGCGGCGGGAATACGTTTGAGGCACTCAAGGATCACCCCCTGCTCGTCTACCAGCACCAGATTGCTGTGGCGACTCATTACCTCAACTACCAGGCGCACGGTGTGGGTCTCGCCCTCGGCCACCTCATCTTCCTCGTCATCAGGGTTGACAGAACCGTTATAATCGTTACTATCCAACTTGCCAAGTGGGAAGATTTTGGCTATACTAATCACCAGCACCCGTTCCAGGCCCGGCTGCTCGACGCTGAGGAGCCGACCACCACGCACATACTTGCGGAGCAGCAGCAGCAGCGGGCTGTCACGCAGGGCGGGGTCACGGGTGAGAGGGGTGTTGGTAAGCAGTACCCGCCCCTGGGTTGCGTCTACAGAGAGCAGCAGTTGGCGACGCTGGTGGGTAGCAGGGCTGTATAGTTCCAGCCCAATGGCGGCAGGGCCGACGGTTAGCACCCGCTGCACACGGGCGGGGCATACTTCCTGGTTCAGTTGATCGGCAACGGCGGCGATGGTTAGGCTATCGAATGACATTACAGGTTCCTCTCGCAAATAACCGAAAAGGCAGTTCCCTCATTATAACCTTTAGCCAACGGAGCGACAATGGCGGCGGATCAGCCGGGAGTAGTATTTAACGAAATGATGGCCTGGGCGCGGGTCAACCAATCCCCCTGCCCGCAACTGGCCGTCCTCAGCGGGCCGAGCGGGGTGGGCAAGGACGAGTTGCTGCACCGAATGCGCGAACTCGCCTACCCTTTCCACTTCCCGGTGACGGCTACCACCCGTGCGCCGCGCCCTAACGAGCGCAATGGAGTAGACTACCACTTCCTTGACCTCGCCACCTACGACGAGTGGGTAGCGCACGGCGAGTTCATTGAGCGGGCGCAGGTTTACGGCAACTACTACGGGGTGCCGAAGCGAGAAGTGCGCGGCGCACTGGACGGCGGGCGCGATGTGATCCTACGGATTGATGTGCAGGGGGCCGCCCACGTGCGCGAGATCGCCCCGGAGGCGATCCTCATCTTCCTCGCCCCACCCGACGCGGCGACGCTGGAACATCGCCTGCGCCAACGCCGCACGGAAGACGAGGCCAGCCTGCAACGCCGCCTGGCTGCTGCCAAACAAGAGTTGTTGACTATGCCCCATTTTGACTACGTTGTTACCAACCACGAGGGGCAGCAGGATCGCGCCGCCCGCGAAGTGATGGCGATCATCCAGAGCGAGAAGTACCGCTTCCAACCCCGACGGGTGCGGCTCTAGCGGAGAGAGTAGCGAGGAGACGAGCGATGGCGAGCAACTCAGATGCAAACGATTTGTTGCAGCAGGGCATTGCTGCCGCCCGGCGAGGCGACCGCCCCCAGGCCAGCAGCTTGCTGCAACAAGTGCTAGAGCTAGATGAGCGTAGCGAGCAGGCGTGGCTCTGGCTCAGTGGCGTGGTGGATGACCCCGCCGACGCGATCACCTGCCTCGAAAACGTCCTCACCCTCAACCCGAACAACGCCGCCGCCCTCAAAGGTCTCAGCCACCTGCAAGAACAGGTCGCCCTGCAACCCAGCCCGGTGGAGGAGCCAGCCACTAGCTTCGGCAACGGCCCTTTTGGCGCGAGCTTCGGCAACGGCCCGCTCAACCCACCCACCGCCAACAACGTGTCCAACGGCAGCGACGGTAGCGGCGCAGTGATCTTCGACGAGGAGACGGTCGCCCGCCTGAACGACGCGCCCCTTGCTAACACCCCTGCGTCGCCCTTCGCCCAGCCCGCTTCGCCCTTCGCCAGTGCGCCCCCAGCTTCGCCCTTTGCCAGTGCGCCCCCAGCTTCGCCCTTCGCCAACCAGCCGCCTGTTGCACCATTCACCCTGGCTGGGGATGGCGTGGCTGCTTCTCCCTTCGCCAGCCCACCTCCAGCTTCGCCCTTTGCCAGCGCACCCGCTTCACCCTTTGGCGCACCCCCTGCGGATGCCGCCAGCCAATCGCCGTTTGCCCAACCTGCGGCCAACCCCTCACCCTTTGGCGACCCCTTTGCCCAACCGACGCAGGAGCGACCAGCTACCCGCCTGACCAGCAGCGGCAAGCTAGTCCCGGAGTCGCTAGGCCAAGCTCCCCCAGCCAGTGAGTTCGACTCGCTGCGTAACCTGTTTGGCGGCGCAGGCGGCAGCCAGGGTGAAGGCACCAGTCAACCAACCGCTTTCCCGCCCGCCAGCCCAGCCGAGGCCAGCTTCAGCAGCTTTGCCCCCACGCCGCCCTCGCCCTTCGGCCCCCCAGCGGAGCGCGGCAGCAGCGGGGTGTTCGGCGGGGTGGTCAATCGGCCTTTTGGCGGAGCCAGCAACTTTGAGGATGCCCGCGAAGCAACCCCACCAGCGGGTGGTCTGGCCGCCCGTGCTGGGCTGAGTGGCAGTGGTCTCTCCTTTGCGGCAGCCGACCAGCAGCCAGTTGAGGTACCGCAACCCTCGTCGCCGCTGCTGATCGCCCGTCCGCCAATCGTCAACGGCGGTGGAGGTGGCGGCGGTATGAGCAGCGACAGCGGTGGGGCAGTCAGTGCGCCAGCAAGCCCACGCGCGGTCGCCACCTTCCCCTGCCCCAACTGCCGCCAGCCCGCTTCGGAGAACGCCCTCTCCTGCCCCAACTGCCGCTTCCAGTTCTACACCCGCTGCCCACGCTGCGGCGAGTACGTGGACACCACGGTGCCGCACGACCCACGAGGCGACCGCTGCCCCAACTGTCAACTGCCAGTAGATTTGCTCGAACTAGGGCGTGGCAACGTAGAGGCGATGCCAGCGGGCAAGGGCCAGACCAACCGCCCCAAGTTCGGCCCCGCCAACGAGGGGCAGACCTTGCTAGCCCCTACTGGCCCAGCCAAAGTGGGCGCAGGGCAGAGAGTGGGCGGCTTCATCGCCAGCTTGATCCGCTTCGTCATCTATAGCGCGATCTTGCTCGGCTTGCTCTACACCATCTACGACCTTGCCGCCGACACCTGGCCGGACAAGGTGCCGACCAAAGTAGGCGACTTCTCCGTTCCCCGCGCCCATATTGGTAAGTGGGCAATCGAACAATACAACAACCTGACGGGCAAGAAGCCGACCCCCACCCCTGGGCCGGGTACGCCCGCCAGCACTCCCCTACCCAGCGTAGAGGCAACCCCACAGGTTAGCAGCTACCGCCAGCCTGCGATCAACCTGCGCGATGCCAGTAGGGGGTCACTCAGCCTGGCGGGCTTGAGCAGCAGCCTGCGCCAATACAGCAGGGCTAGCGACCCTGCCACCATGCGGCAGGCGGTAGTAGTCAGCAGCCAGATGCAGCAGACGATCACCAGGGTGAACCTGGCCCTCGAAGCAGCCAGCGATGGGGAGGTAGA
>JBBROH010000107.1:0-15059 GCA_038229595.1 Chloroflexia bacterium
CTTCTCGCGCAACTGGCCTTCGATCTCCTTGACCCGCTCCGTCGCAGCGGTGCAGATGATCACCGGGATTTGGCTGAGGTCGCGGGTCATCTTCAGCTTCTGCAAGGTCTGCCAGCCAACCGCCTCACCATCCATGATGTAGTCGAGGATGATCAAGTCGGCCTTAGCCTCGCGCACGCGGTCGAGTTCGCGCACGGTGAAGGATTGCAGGATCACCTCGTAGCCTTCCTCACTCAACAAATCACGAAAAAGGTCCAGGATTTCTTGCGTGTCATTGACTACCAGGATTCGCTTCGCCATGTCACACCCTCCGCACGGTAATCAGCCCAGGTTGGAGCTTTGGGCATCATGCACAGTATAACATATGGAGGCTGGTTTGTCGGCTTTTTGCGACAAGAACGGGCGCATCCATCTGGCTGCGCCCGCTAACAGCTAGGACGGCTCAGTTGCCGTAGGGGTTGAGCGGCTTCTCGCCAGTGTAAATCAGCACGCTCTTTAGCTCGGTATAGAGATTGATCGCGTCCAACGACATCTCGCGGCCATAACCCGACTGCTTGTAGCCGCCGAAGGGGATGCCGGGGAAGGCGGTGAAGGGCGAGTTGACGCTGATGTGGCCGGTGCGGATGCTGCCAGCAACTCGGTGGGCGCGGGCCAGGTTGTTCGTCCAGATCGTACCAGCCAGCCCGTAGATGCTGTCGTTAGCAAGCTGGATCGCTTCTTTCTCGTCCTTGAAGGGGATGATGACCAGCACCGGGCCGAAGATTTCCTCTTGTGCGACGCTCATGCTGTTTTTCACATCGTGCAGAGCAGTAGGCAGGTAGAAGTAGCCGTCGGCCATACCCGTCGGTCGCTGGCCGCCAGCGAGCAGCTTCGCGCCCTCGGCCTGCCCCTGCGCCACGTAGCCATTGACCACATCCCACTGCTTCTGGCTGATCAGGCTGCCAACCTGGGTGGTCGGGTCCATGGGGTCGCCAACCTTGATCTTCTGCATGCGGGCGAGGAAGTATTCGAGGAACTGGTCGTGGACGCTCTCATGCACCAGCAAGCGGCTGCGCGCTTCGCAACTCTGGCCCGCACTGTAGTAGATGCTGAAGGCAGCAGCGTTGGCCGCAGCTTCAATGTCCGCGTCCTCAAAGACGACGTTGGCCGACTTGCCGCCCAGTTCGAGAGTGACGCGCTTGATCGTACCAGCGGCAGCGGTGGCGATCAGCTTGCCGGTGCCGGTCTCGCCAGTGAAGGCGATCTTGTCCACGTCGGGGTGGCTGGCGAGATAGCTACCCACCACGTCGCCGGGGCCAGTAATTACATTGACCACGCCTGCTGGCACGCCCGCCGCCAGGCAGATTTCGCCGAGGATCAAGGCGGTGAGTGGGGTCGCGCTGGCGGGCTTGAGGACGATGGTGTTGCCGCAGGCGAGGGCGGGAGCCAGCTTCCAGGCGGCCATCATCAGCGGGTAGTTCCAGGGGATGATCTGGCCGCAAACCCCCACCGGCTCGCGCAGGGTGTACCCCAGGTGGCGGCCAGGGAGTGGTAGGGTGGTACCCATGATCTTGGTCGCTGCCCCCGCAAAGAACTCAAAGTCGTCAATTGCCTGGTTGATCTCAGCCTTGACGCTCTGGATCGCCTTGCCGTTGTTCAACACTTCGAGGTGGGCGATCTCGTTGGTACGCTCGCGCAGGAGGTCAGCGATCTTGATCATGATACGCGTACGCTGGTTGCCCGCCATGCGCGACCACTTATCGAAGGAGGCACGGGCTGCCGCCACCGCTCGGTCTACATCCTCCGTGCCAGCTTTGGCAACGGTGGCGAGGTGCTGGCCGCGAGCAGGATTGTAGGTGTCGAAGCTCTCACCGCTGGCTGCTTCTACTGGCTGACCGTTGATGATCATCTGGTAGTGGTCGCGCTCGATGCTGCTGCGCTGTACCTCTGGGGTCACGGTTGCTGTCATTGATCCTCTCTCCTCCTGTTTGTAGGGCCATAAGTGTGTCTGGCAAGGTAGTTTCTTCCGGCGATGGCCGCCCTGCTCACTCGATCAGCAGGCGCACGTGGGCGATCTTGCCGCCCTCTACCCGGTAGATAGCAACGACGTGGACCGCGTCGGGATTGCTGGGGTCGGTGCCACGTTCCTCGTCAACAACATAGTTGCCGATGCAGATACGGTTGACTACTACCGCCTCTATGTTGTCGTTGGCATGGTTAGCGAAGGATGTGTTGTAGCGTTTCCGCAATTGCTCGTGGCCTACCACCCGCTGCCCAGTTGCGTCGTACTCGATTACTGCGTCAGGGGCATAGTAGGAGAGCAGTCGCTCAACATCGCGGGCGTTGTAGGCGGCAACCTGCGCGTCTATCATCTCCAGGGTCATGTCCACCATTGTTCTCCTTCTTTAGTTGAGGTAGAAAGGGTTGCCCCAGTCGCCGCGCTCTTGTTCGAGGATGGCGCGGATTTCGTGCAGCTCCTCCTGGGTGGCCCGCACTTCGCTGCGGAAGCTCTGCACCGCCTCAGCCAAGCTGCCGATCTCCTGGGCCAGCGAACGGAGGTTGTAATCCATGCGGTCGCAGCGGCGGGCCAGCACGTCAAGGCGGGGTGCAAGCACAGTGCTCATCTCCTGTACTTCAGTGAGCAGCGACTCGTTTAGCCCCTCGATCTGGCCGAGCAGATCGTGCAGCTTTGGCTCCAGCGTCTCCGTCACCGCCACCCGCACGCTCTCAACGATGTAGCGTTTGATTTCGTCTTCTGTCATGATAGCCTCAACGTCGGGCGCGATAGAGCACGCCCCTATATGACTCAGAGTCGCTCGATCACTGTCGCTATACCCTGACCCACGCCGATGCACATAGTGGCGAGGCCGTAGCGACCGCCACGCCGCTGCAACTCGTAGCTGAGGGTGGTCAGCAGGCGTGCGCCGCTCATCCCCAGTGGGTGGCCGAGGGCAATAGCTCCACCGTTCACGTTGACCTTGCTCTGGTCGAGGCCAAGCTCACGGATGCAGGCTAGCGACTGCGAAGCGAACGCCTCGTTCAGTTCGATCAGGTCGAGGTCGTCAATGGTAAGCCCAGCCCGCTGCAAGGCTTTGCGGCTGGCGGGGATCGGGCCGAGGCCCATGCAGGAGGGGTCTACGCCCGCGACTGCAGTAGAGACGATGCGGGCCAGCGGCTGGTAGCCAAGTTCTCGCGCCCGCCCCGCACTGGTCAGTAGCAGGGCAGCCGCACCGTCGTTCACCCCACTGCTGTTGCCCGCCGTCACCGAGCCGCCTTCGCGGAAGGCAGGCTTCAGCTTCGCCAGCACCGCCGCCGTCGTGTCGGCACGGGGATGCTCGTCGGTGTCTACCACTCGCGGCTGCTCACCCTTCTTCAGGGCGGGGATGTTGACCGCCACGATCTCGTCCTTGAAGCGGCCAGCCGCTATCGCAGCGACCGCCCGCCGCTGGCTCTCGGCAGCGAAAGCGTCCTGATCTTCGCGGCTAATCTTGTACTGCTCGGCCACGTTCTCTGCCGTCTCGCCCATGCTGTAGGGGTAGTACATCTCTGCCAGCTTCGGGTTGGTGAACCGCCAGCCGATGGTCGTGTCATAGATAGTCAGGTTGCCACGTGGGAACGCGCCTTCGCTCTTGGGCATGACGAAGGGGGCGCGGGTCATGCTCTCTGTCCCGCCCGCAATGTAGACCGCGCCGTTGCCAGTCATGATCGCCCGCGCCGCATCGTGTACCGCTTGCATCCCACTGCCGCAGAGCCGATTGACGGTGTTGCCGCCGACGCTGACCGGCAGCCCTGCCAGCAGCAACGACATACGCGCCACATCGCGGTTATCCTCGCCCGCCTGGTTCGCGCAGCCGAAGATCACGTCCTCGATGCTCTCTGGCTCAATCTTGGTGCGGCTCACCAGTTCCTTGATCACCAATGCGCCGAGGTCGTCGGGCCGCACATCCTTGAGTGCGCCAGCGTAGCGGCCAATTGGCGTGCGGACAGCGGCTACGATCACTGCATCGTTGTCGTTCATCAACCTCTCCTTAAGACTAGCTAGCTGTAATCGTAGAATCCACGCCCGTTCGCCTTACCACGTAGTCCTGCTGTCACCATGCGGGTAAGCAGGGTGCAGGGGCGGTAGCGGTCGTCGCCACTCTCAGCCTGCAAGGCCCAGAGGGTGGCGTGAACAACATCCAGCCCGATCAGGTCGGCCCATTCCAGCGGGCCTAGCGGGTAGTTCGCACCCAGCTTCATCGCGGTGTCAATGTCCTCGGCGGTGGCAACCCCCTCTTGCAGGGCGTAGGCCCCCTCGTTCGCCAGCATCGCCACGATGCGCGGCAGCACCCCTGCCACGCAGTCACCAACCTGCGCCGTCTCCTTGCCCAAAGACTGGAAGAAGGCGACAGCCGTCTGCAAGTTTGGATTGACCCCCGACTCCCCGACCGTCCCATCCTGTACTCGATAGTCGCTACTGATCACTTGCAGAGGCAGCAGCAACTCCACCAGCTTGATGCGCTCGAAGGGGCGCACGCAGGCGAAGCCCAGCACCTGCCCTGGATGCGCGTAATAATTGGCGGCCTCGGTCGCGCTGCACGTGTTGCAGAGGCTCAGGAGCGGCACACTGGCGGGTAGGACGGCCAGTTCGTGCAGGACACCCATCTTCTCCTCGCGCCAGCCTCGCGGCCCACTATCGAACAACTCCAACGCAAAGTCAACCCCCCGCAAGCGGTCGTCGCCAACGTCATCCAGGTAGGCGTAGGTGGGCAGGCCGATCTTCGCTGGCTGGTCGTTGGGGTCGCCAGCGACCACTGGGGCGTAGACGATCAGCTCGTGACCAGCAGCACGGGCGGCGGCGATCAGATCGGCGGCCAGCGTCTCACCTGCCAGGTCAACCGGGGGGGCAGCAACCAGGATGCGGCTCACTTGTCCTCCTCGCGGTAGTCGTAGAAGCCGCGCCTGGTCTTGCGGCCAATAGTGCCAGCCTCTACCATACGCTGCTGGATTGGGTGCGGGCGGTAGCGGGCCTCGCCGAAGTAGCTGGCGAAGACCGACTGGGTGACGGCGAAGTTGATGTCGATACCGATCAAGTCCATCAGGCGGAACGGCCCCATGCGGAAGCCACCCTCCTGCTCTATGATGCGGTCAAGCGTGGCAACGTCGGCGGTTTGTTCGCCCAGCAGCTTCAAGCTCTCACCATAGAAGGGGCGGGCCACGCGGTTGACGATGAAGCCGGGGGTGTCCTTGACCCGCACTGGCGTTTTGCCTAGCTTGCGGGCCAGGGCAACCGTCGCCTCTACCGTGGCAGCGGCGGTGTACTGCCCCGCAACCACCTCAACCAGCTTGAGCAGGGGGGCGGGGTTGAAGAAGTGCATACCCACCACCTGCTCTGGCCTGCTGGTAGCCGCGCCGATGGCAGTGATGGAGAGAGAGGAAGTGTTGGAGGCGAAGATCGTCGCTGGGGCGCAGAGTGCGTCCAGCTTGCCAAAGAGGTCGCGCTTCAATTCGATAGACTCCGGGGCGGCCTCGATTACGAACTGGCAGGGGGCAAGGTCGGCCAGGTCGGTGCTGGCAACGATCCGCTCCAGCGTCGCTTCGCTCGCGGCAGCGGTCAGTTTGCCCTTGCCAACCAGCATCCCGAATGTAGAGCGGAGGCCGTCAATTGCCCGCTGCAAGAAAGCATCCTGCACGTCGTAGACGACCACGCGGTAGCCAGCCTGGGCGCAGACCTGCACGATACCACCGCCCATCGTGCCGCTACCGATCACCCCGATTGTGGTTATCTCAGCCAATGCACACCTCTTTGTGTGACTGCCAGATCAGCGGGTGGAGAGTGCTAGCAGGCGACAACGCAGCCCACCGACCACTCTCCACCCACCGCTGATTAGTGGCTTACGCGCCGAAGCGTTCGCCGCTGGTCTCGTAATCGGGGGTCCAGTCGGGCATCCGCAGACCAAACTCGTTGACCAGAGCCTCAACCTCGGCCTTGAACACGTCGCGTACCTCGTTGTTGTCGCGCTGCTTGATCCCATACTGGCGGTAGAGGGCGTTGCGCTTGGTGCCAGGGCGACCAAAGATGTTCATCGTGCGCGGGTACCAGCGGTCGAGGGCGGCCTGCACTTCGTCCTTCGTCTCCGGGTTGGTGGCAAGCTTGCGAACCCAGTTGTCCCCGTGGTGGATGTGGACGACTTCCTCTTTAGCAATCTGCACGATAGCCCGCGACCATGGGCCGTAGCTGCTCTTTAGCACGTCGTCAAGCTGGTGGCCTGCGGCGCGATCCATGCAGAAGTTGAACATAATAAAGTCAGTCCAGCTATCAATCGTGTAGTAGAAGATATTAACCCGCTTATCGTCGCTGGCCCGATTAGTGCCAAGCTCGGCGGCCTCAGCAGCAACGCGCATGGTGTAGTCTGCTTGCTTGATGATCTCGTCCACATCCACACCCAGCCCCTCAAGCACCTTGTAGCAGGCCTTCGCGTGGCGCACTTCGTCCTTGACGATATTGGCGACGATCAGCTTCTCCTCGATGTTGGGTGCCTTCATAATCCAGGGGACGTAGCCAGCCGCGCCAGCCAATTCGCTGTCGGCCTGCTGGCGGAGCAGGTTGACGAGGTTGTTGTAGTAGTCCTCGGTCATCTCGCTGCGCGACTCAAGCTGCTGCCCAGCCTGAATCTTCGCTAGCATCCCTTCAGCATCGCTGCTGAACTCTGGCATAGTTGTCGTTGGGCGTACCTGAGTATCCAATTGCTTGCCTCCTTCTGGGCTGATCATAGGAACTGGGTTATGTTGACGGCCACCCCGTTGTGGCTGTTGCTCTACGACGGGGGATTGCAAAGTGGTTGCTAGCATTATAACTAAAATCGCGGATGGTTGCAAAGGCGTGTAGCTGACCCAGGCTAGCAAGCAGGGGGCTGCCCAACCGCTCATCCGCCTTCGCCCATCCCCTGGCTGCTTGCTGCCATCCCAAACTCCTGGGCCAGCCAGCAAGCGCAAGCTAGTGTTAACCAGATGTTAACCAGCCAAATCTTGTACTTGTCTGTTCAGCCTGGTACAATTCAGGTTGTAAAATCTATGTAAAATGCAGGGCAAGGAGACAGTCAACCAGACTCTATGAACGTGCTTACCAACCTCTGGCAACGGCGGCCCCGCCTGATCGTCGGCCTCGGCTACACCACCTTCCTCCTGTTCTTCGCCCTCCTCGCCCTCTATCCAGTCTCCAGCCACCCTACCGACCACCTCTCCGACTACTACGACTCGCTCGATAGTGCCTGGCGGCTCTGGTGGCCGACGCACGGCTTCAGCCAGCAACTTAGCCACCCCTTCGACGCTAACATCTTCTACCCCTTCCACCAGACGATGATGTTCGACGAACTGCTCTTTGGCGAGACACTGCTTGCGCTGCCAGTCTACCTGCTGGGCGGCACTCCTGTGCTGGCGGTCAACTGGATCAAGCTGCTCAACTTTCTACTAGCGGGCTGGGGGATGTACGCTCTCGCTCGCCAGTGGACGGGCAGCCGCGTGGCGGGCGTGGTAGCGGGGACGCTGTACGCCTTCAGTGCCTACCGCTTCCTACACGTGGGGCATCTTGGCATTGGCAATGTGGGTTGGCTGCCGCTGATCGTCTTTGCTCTCGACCGATTGCTCCACAGCGGCGGGCGTAGCTGGCGATGGGCAGCGGCCCTGGCCGGGTTGTTGACTATGCAGGTGCTGTCGGGCCAGAACGTCAGCTACTTCGCGGCCATGCTAGTGATCGCCTATCTGCTGTTCGCCCTGACCCAGCCAGAGTTGCGCCTGGTGCTGCTAACCTGGGGCTGCGTGCTGCGCCTGGCCGCCGCTGCTGGCGTAGCCCTGCTGCTCACCTACCCCTTCATTGCCGCCTACTTCCAGGTACAGCAGGCCTACCGCTTCAACCGCCCGATGATCGAAATCTACCAGCTCTCGGCGAACCTCAAGAGCCTGTTGGCTGCCCCGGTCAGTGCGACCTGGTTGCGCCAACTAACCGCCCCTTTTGCTGGCACCAGCATTGGCGACTACGAACGTAGTCTCTTTCCTGGCTTCGTGCCGCTCCTACTGCTACCCTTCGCTGCTTTGCGCTTCCGTCGCTGGCAGTTCGGTGGCTTCCTGCTGATCCTGGCTGCCAGCGGGCTGATCCTCTCGCTCGGCCCGCACCTGATGTTTGATTACGCAGACTCGGGGGACAAGGCCCACCCAGGGCGGGGCTTCCCCCTTCCCTACCTGCTGCTGCTCAAGTTCGTGCCGGGGCTGACCGCCATGCATGGGGTGGCTCGCATCTTTGTGCTGACCACCTTCGCCCTCAGCCTGCTCGGTGGCTGGGCTGTAGCCCACCTCTACCAGCGACTACACGATAGCAACAACCGACAGGGCCTCCTGCGCTACCTGCTAGCGGCCTGTATACCAGTGCTGGTGGTAGGTCTGGCCCTCTTTGAGCAACTCAGCCCCGCTGCCGGAGACATCCCAGTGCCAACCGGTGAGCAAGTGCCGCCGGTCTACGCTGCCTTGCGCCAGCAACCAGCGGGCGGCACCCTGGAGTTCCCCTACCTGGTCTACAGCGGCGGCAGCTTCGTGCTTTCCAACTACTACCAATACTTCAGCATCTACCACCAGCAGCGGATCGTCAACGGCAACTTCGCCAGCCTGCTGCCCTCTGGCCTCGAAGCGATCAAGCTACCAATGCGCGACGAGTTCCCCACTGCCAGCCTGATCGACCTGCTGCGCGGCCTCGGAGTGCGCTACCTGGTCGTCCACCACGACCTGCTGACCGACCGCCAGCGGCTACGCTTCAGCGATCCGCTGGTGAGCAGCCAGCTTGAGCAAATCGGTAGTTACGACAGCACGAACGAGCCAGCCTTCTTCAACAAGTACGACCCCGGCCCAGCGATCACCGACACGGCGATCCTCAGCCGCCTACCCAAAGGCGACGTGCTGTTCCGCATCAAGGATAGCCAGAACTCGATGCTCAAGATCAAGGAGCTGCTGCCAAAGGGGAGCAGGGTTTACATCTCCAATGCTCGCCGCAACCGCGACGAGGTGTACATGGCGGTGGTGGGTACCATGCTGGCCGAGCAAGGCTACAAAGTAAAAGGCTATGGCAAGTTCAACTTCGGTCAACGCATCAGCAAGGACAAGCCAGACGACCGCTACGACTACGCCATCCTCTACGCCGATGAGCAACCCACCAAGTTCAAGGCTGGCAAGCTGAAGCTGAAGCTGATCTGGACGCTAGAGTGGCAGGCATACAACGGCATCAAGCTGTACCAGGTGGTGGATAAGTAGGCGCGAGTGGGCCGCCTACTTGCTGCCAGCCGTCCCCTTGATTTCGCTGGCGCGGGCGCAGAGGCGCACGAAGTCGTCAGCCTTGAGGCTGGCCCCCCCGACCAACGCGCCGTCAATCTCTGGCTGGCGCATCAGTTCGTCAATGTTCTTCGGGGTGACGCTGCCGCCATAGAGGATACGTACTGCCCCGCTGACGACTGGGCTGTAGAGTTGGCGCAACTGCTCCCGCAGGTAGCCGATGATGAAATTGGCATCCTCTGCGGCACAGGCCACGCCGGTACCAATCGCCCAGATTGGCTCGTAGGCGATCACGATCTCGCGGGCCTGGTGGGGGGGCAGGGAGCGCAGGGCTGCCGCCAGTTGCAGGCCGACGATGGTTTGGGTCTCGCCCGCCTGTCGCTGGGCCGCCGACTCGCCAACGCAGAGGATGGGAACGAGGTGGTGGGCGTAGGCGGCGCGCACCTTCTCGTTCACCGCCTCATCAGTCTCGCCGAAGTATTGCCGTCGCTCGCTGTGGCCGACGATCACGTAGTCGCACATCGTCTCAAGCATCAACGGCGAAACCTCGCCAGTAAACGCGCCCGCCTCACTCTGGTGCATATTCTGCGCGCCGAGGAAGATTGGGCTACCCTCCACCAGGTCGGTCAGGGGATAGAGGGCAACAAACGGGGGGCAGACAACCACATCCACCCCATCCAACGCTTCGAGATCGTCAAGCATCTCCTCAACCAGGTCAATGGCCTCGTCTGCCGTCTTGTTCATCTTCCAGTTGCCCGCGATCATGGGCGTGCGCTGCATAGCTGGAGCGGCCATCATACTACTCCCGTGCTGAAGTCGGGATCAGGATAGAGGTCTTGCAGCACTTGCACGCCAGGCAGTTCGATCCCCTCAAGGAACTCCAGGCTGGCCCCGCCGCCAGTGCTGATGTGGCTGACCTGATCGGCAAGGCCCGCCTGTTCGATAGCGGCCACGCTGTCGCCGCCGCCAACCACGCTGTACGCGCCCGCCTTCGTTGCCGCTGCCACCGCCTTCGCCAATTCTACCGTGCCAGCCGCGAAGTTGGACATCTCAAACACGCCCATCGGCCCGTTCCAGACGATCATCTTGCTGCCAGCGAGGGCGGCGGCATATTGCTGCACGCTCTGCGGGCCAATGTCGAGGATGCGCCAGCCGTCTGGCACCGCATTGGCGGCTACTATCTTGTGCGTCGCCTCATTGCTGAAGCTGTCAGCGATCACCACATCGGTCGGCAGCAGGAACCGCACCCCCTTCGCCGCCGCCTGCTTGAGCAGATCGCCAGCCAATTCCAGCTTGTCAGCTTCGAGCAGGCTATTGCCTACGTTGTAGCCCTGGGCCTTGAGGAAGGTGTTCGCCATGCCGCCGCCGATCAGGATGCTATCCACCCGCTCTAGCAGGCTGGTGATCACCCCGATTTTGTCGCTTACCTTTGCCCCGCCGAGGATAGCGACGAAGGGGTGGCTGGGGTTATCGAGCAGGCGGTTGAGGGCTTGCACCTCCTGATCCATCAGCAGGCCCCCCACGCTGGGCAGGTAGCTGGCGACCCCGACATTGCTAGCGGCCTGGCGGTGGGCGGTGCCGAACGCATCATCCACAAAGAGGTCGCCGAGCTTGACTAGCTGGCGGGTGAAGATCGGGTCGTCGGCCTCCTCACCAGGGTAGAAGCGCAGGTTCTCCAATAGTATAACCTCGCCTAGCTTCATGTCGGCCACCGCGTCCAGCACGCTCTGGCCGACCACTTCGGGGCTGAACTTGACCGGCTGGCCCAGGAGAGTGCTGAGGTGCTGGGCCACTGGCCCCAGGCTCAAGGCGGCCACCGGCTTCCCCTGGGGGCGGCCCAGGTGCGACATGAGAACCACCTTGCAGTCCTTGTCCAGCAGGTACTTGATCGTCGGTAGACTGGCCTGGATGCGCGTGTCGTCGGTGATATTGCCCGCCTTGTCCAGCGGCACGTTGAAGTCTACCCGCACCAGCACGCGCCGCCCCTTGAGGTTGACGTGCTTGATCGTCTTCTTCTCTCTCACAACCATCTCCTTTGATGAAAGTGGCACCGCCTGCCTGGTTGGCACTTACCTACGCTGGTATGTAGCAACTGGCTGGGCAGCAGGGTAGGGCGATAAGCCGTCCCCTATTGACCCAGCCCTGGCTGTTGCCATAACTACCTGTTACCTAAGCCGCCAGTTCGGGGCCGTCGTCATCTTCTACATCTTCCTGGCTGTCGCTATCATAATCGGCCATGTAGGCGGCGAGATCGGCAACGCGGCAGGAGTAGCCCCACTCGTTGTCGTACCAGGCAACCACTTTGATCAGGTTGCCACCCAGCACCATTGTGCTGAGGGAGTCTACGATAGAGGAGTGGAAGTCGCCCTTGAAGTCCATCGAAACCAGTGGGCGGGTCTCGTAGGCAAGGATGCCCTGCATCTCGCCCTCGGCAGCTTCACGCAGGACGGCATTGACCTCCTCGGTGGTGGTGTCGCGCTCAATCTGCGCCACAAAGTCAATGATGCTGACGGTGGGGGTGGGGACACGCAGGGAGAAGCCGTCGAACTTGCCCTTCAGTTCGGGGATCACCAAAGCGAGGGC
This sequence comes from Chloroflexia bacterium, assembly GCA_038229595.1. Taxonomy (GTDB): domain Bacteria; phylum Chloroflexota; class Chloroflexia; order QHBQ01; family QHBQ01; genus JBBROH01. The sequence goes on from JBBROH010000107.1 coordinate 11,857, forward strand.
CTTCGCCGCTCCAGTCGTGGTCGGGATGATATTAAGGGCGGCGGCACGGGCGCGGCGCAAGTCCTTGTGGGGGTAATCGAGGATCACCTGGTCGTTGGTGTAACTGTGGACGGTAGTCATCATACCCTTGACGATGCCGAAGTGATCCTGGATCACCTTCGCCACCGGCGCGAGACAGTTGGTGGTGCAACTGGCGTTGGAGACGATAAAGTGCTTGTCGGGGTCGTACTTGTCCTCGTTTACGCCCATCACGATGGTGATGTCCTCGTTCTTGGCGGGGGCAGTGATGATCACCCGCTTGGCCCCGGCGGTGATGTGGGCGCGGGCCTTCTCCGCATCGGTGAAGATGCCAGTGGACTCGATCACGATGTCTACGCCCATGTCGCCCCAGGGCAGCTTGCTGGGGTCGCGCTCGGCAGTGACGCGCACCTCCTGGCCCTCGACGGTGAAGCCGCTCTCCGTCACCTGGATCGCGTCTGGCTCAAACTGCGAGCCATAGTTGCTGTCGTAGGTAAGCAGGTGGGCAAGGGTCTTGGTGTCGGTCAGGTCGTTGACCATCACCACTTCCAGGCTGTTCTGGCCGCCCTCATCCACCGTCTCGCGGATCGCCTTGAACACCTGCCGCCCAATGCGGCCAAAACCGTTAATCCCGATACGTGTAACCATTGTCTCTGCTCCCCTCCTCTTGGGTAAAACTGCTAAAAGTTGGTAAAAGTTGAAAGGTCGTCGTGCCTCTGGCCCTCTCCCGCAAGCTGAGGGGGAGCGAACCCTTGCTGCTCACGAACCCACCAGGGCGGGAGCGGCGTGCTGGGCGTAGAGTTCGAGCAAGGTGCTGGCTAGCCGGGCCGGGTTGTGGCGCAGGGGGTTGTCCTCGTTGACGACGGACGCGCCGACGAAGGTTACGCCAGTCTCCCGCTGCCAACGCTCGGCCTGCGCGGGGTCGAACAACACCGCCTGCACGCCCACATCCTTGACCGCCTGCCGCGAACTGGAGTCGCTGTTGACAATGCAGTAGTCCAACACTCGCCTGCCCGCGTGCCGCTGGATCGCCTGTACGTGGTCGAGCGCGCTGTAGCCGTCAGTCTCACCCGGCTGGGTGGCGACGTTGCAGACGTAGACCTTGAGGGCGGCAGAGTTGGCGACGGCGGCGGCAAGCGGCGCGACCAGGAAATTGGGGATCACGCTGGTGTAGAGGCTGCCTGGCCCCATCACGATCAGGTCGGCCTCGGCAATCGCTTGCAGCGACTCAGGATAGCCCTCGGCGTTGGTCGGCTCGGCGAAGACGCGCTTGATCGGCTGGCCCGCGTGGGGGATGGCCGACTCGCCGCGCACGATGCGCCCGTCTGCCAGTTCTGCGCCAATGTTGAGGTTGGTCAGGCTGCTGGGCAGCACCCGCCCCCGGATCGCCAGCACGCGGGACGACTCGCGGATCGCGCCTTCGAAGCCCTCCTCCGACAGCTTCGCCATAGCGACGATAAACAGGTTGCCAAAGCTGTGACCAGCCAACTGCCCCTCGCTGAAGCGATACTGAAACAGCTTACTGAGCATCTGCTCGTCGTCGGCCAGGGCCACCAGGTTGTTGCGAATGTCGCCGGGGGGGAGCATCCCAAACTCCTCGCGGATGCGCCCACTGCTGCCCCCATCGTCGGCCATAGTAACGACGGCGGTCAGGTTGGCGGTGCGCCCCTTTAGGCCGCGCAGCATGGTGGGCATTCCCGTGCCGCCCCCGATGCAGACGATGCGCGGGCCGCTGTCCTCGGCTTGGCGGATGCGATAGTCGTAGATGATGTCCACCAACTGGGCCTTACCCAGCTTGCCGTTGGCGGAAGGGTGGCTGTTGGGGTGGCCGTTGCCATTGCTGAAGGTGGCTACCTCACGGTCGGCCATGCCGCGTACTGCCTCAACGACCGAGCGGGTGGTCATCAGCAAAGCCAGCCCCGCCAGCGTCGCGCCAACGACGATGATCAGCGGGACACGAATCGCATTGTCTATCCACTTGAGGCTAATCAAGTAGAAGAATGGTGAATTGAGGGCGAAGTCGGGGCTGGAGAGGAGGGCAGCCCGCAGGCCAATGCCGATGCCCGTGCCGATCACCAGCATCCCGACCGTCAGCAGCAGCAGCCAGCGTTTGATGTGCATCCCCGGCAGCAGCCAGCGCGATAGGTTACGCATGATTATTCCTGTTGAGGCTAGCTATAATGAGACGGTGGGGAGAAGCTCTGGCGGTGTGCTTGCTGGTGGCTTACAGCCGCCCAGCCGGGTGATTATACCACATTTTGGCGCAGAGGATAGCAACCGGGTCAGGCCAACCGTCCGCCTCCCTATCACCCCCTTACGAAGATGGTGGTATAGCAATTGATGGTAAGCTGGCAAGAAGGCGGGATTGCTGTTATCATAGAGCAAAGTAAGAGCAAAGTAAAAGTAAGGGGGCGGTGACGATGCAACGAACCAGGGAGCAGATCGAGGCGGTGGAGGAGCAGACGCTCGCGCCTTACGCGGAGAAGGCAGGCCGCTCGCGGGGGCGCGCCTACCCAGAGGAGGAACACCCCTACCGCACCGCCTTCCAGCGCGACCGCGACCGCTGTGTACACACCAGTGCCTTCCGCGCTCTGGAATACAAGACGCAGGTTTTCGTCAGCCTCAGTGGCGACTACTATCGTACGCGCCTGACCCACAGCATCGAGGTCTCTCTGGTTGCACGCACGATAGCCCGCACCCTGAACGCCAACGAGGATTTGGCCGAAGTGCTGGCGATTGCCCACGATATCGGCCACCCACCCTTCGGTCACCAGGGTGAGTACAAGCTGGATGAGATGATGCAGCAGTACGGCGCAGGCCGCTTCGACCACAATGACCACAACCTGCACATTTTGGAGAAGTTGGAGGAGCGATATACTGCCTTTCGGGGCCTCAACCTGACCTATGAGGTGCTGGAGGGGCTGAACAAGCACCACCGCCCGGTCTTGGAGATTGAGGGCCAAACAGTGGAGGCGTGGCAGATCAGCATCGAGGGCCAGATCGCCGACCTTGCCGACGACATCACCTACAACGCGCACGACCTGGACGACGGGCTGCACAGTGGCCTGCTGACCTGGGAGAGCATCCAGCAGGTGGCCCTATGCCGCGAGATTATGGGGCGGATCGGCACGGAGCTACCGAAACGCGGCGACGCTGACGAGATGCTGCGCTTCCAGGTTGTGCGC
>JBBROH010000108.1:0-15015 GCA_038229595.1 Chloroflexia bacterium
CGGCTTGCTGCGGGCGGTTGACCGCTTCGACTACCACAAGGGCCACCGCTTCAGCACCTATGCCACCTGGTGGATTCGCCAGGCGATCACCCGCGCCATCGCCGACCAGAGCCGCACCATCCGCCTGCCCGTCCACATGGTTGAGGCCGTGGGCAAGATGACCCAGGCTTCGCACAAGCTGCAACAGGAGCTTGGCCGCGACCCCTCTGCCGAGGAGATCGCCGAGCGGATGCAGGTCAGCCCCGACAAGGTGCGCCAGATCATCTCTGCCGCTCAGCAGACTATCAGCCTGGAGATGCCGATTGGCGAGGAGGAGGATGCTGCCCTGGGCGACATCATCGAAGACCGCAACAGCGTTGCCCCCGCCGAGGCTGCCAGCCACCAACTGCTGCGCGAGGAGATCGCCAGTATGTTGAGCGGCCTGACCCTGCGCGAACGCAAGGTGATCCAGTTGCGCTATGGCCTGGAGGATGGCTACAACCGCACCCTGGCCGAGCTTGGCGAGGAGCTTGGCGTGAGCCGTGAGCGCGTGCGCCAGATCGAAGCCGAAGCTCTCGACAAGCTGCGCGCCGCGAAGGAACACCGCCGCCTCAAGGAGTACCTGGACTAACGGCGGCTACAAGATTTCTTTCGGCCAGAGGTTGCGTTGCGGCGCAACCTCTTTTTTGGCGGGTCTGGGGCAGCGTGTAAAATCTTTGTAACATCCTGTGCGATTTGTGCCAAATGCGCTTGATCAGCCAAACTTTTGCTGTATTATGTGTCTCTCAACAACCGATCACCACATAGCGAGAGGGACATAAAGATGCACAAGAGCAAATTGTGGCTGGCAGCCGTGTTGCTGCTCACTGTAATGCTGTTCAATGGCACCGCCAGCAGCACAGCCCAAACAACCTGGCCCAGCCAATGGCCTAAGTACCGCCTCAACCAGAACAACAACGCCGTCTGGACGAGCAGCGCGGCCAGTGGCGCACGCTGGAAGACCCACGTGGGCGCGATTTTCTTCACCACCGCCAGCGTAGTGGATGGGGTAGTCTACATCGGCACCCAGGATAACAAGGTGATGGCCCTCGACGCGAGTAGCGGCAAGCTGCTGTGGACAACCGCAGTCAACAACTGGATCATGAGCGATATCATCGTGGCTGACGGCAAGGTGTTCGCAGGCAGCGGCGACCGCAACTTCAAGCGCGACTACATAGACGACAATGTGGAGAAGCAGACGCTGGTGCGTGGGCAGGGCGACAACTCTATGTACGCCCTTGACGCTAAGACGGGCAAGGCAATCTGGGAGTACCGCACGGTTGGCGAGAATATGCCGACGATGGTATACAAGGACGGCACGCTCTACTTCGCCAATGGCGACCGCCACTTCTACGCCCTCAACGCCAACGACGGTAGCCTGCTCTGGAAGCTAGGCATGGCCTCCTACTTCAGTATGTCATCGCTCAACCTCGTCGGCGACATTGCCTACATCGGTGGGGCCGATCCCAACTACTTCTATGCAGTTGACCTGAAGAACCACGAGTTGGTCTGGGCCAGCGACACCAGCAACGTCGAGGTAGGGGGTATTGACGACTGCTCGGCAGCGTATGAGGATGGGATGTTGTTCACCAACTCTGTCACCAGCCTCAGTGATGACGGTGGCTTCGGCGGTCACGGCAGCTACGCGATCAACGCCGCCAGCGGCAAGTTCACCTGGGCGTTCGACGAGGGTAGCGGCCCCATGGTAGAGGACAACAAGTGTGGCGTGCCAGTGGTGCAGAGCGGGGTAGTCTACATGGGCAGCCCGGTTACCCAAGCCTTCTACGCCCTGGACGCAAAGAGCGGCAAGCAGTTGTGGAAGTTCGGCGGCACAGGGGTGATCAAGGGCGCGCCAGTGCTGTATAATGGGGTGGTCTACTTCACCAACGTGCGGGGCATCCTCTACGCCGTAGATGCACAGAGCGGCAAGCAGATCGCCAAGCGCGACCTCGGTGGCCGGGTCAGCCCCAATGGGCCGGTGCTGGTCAATGGCAGCCTCTACATCGGTACCCAGGCTGGAGATATGTACGCGATCCCGATCAGCGATCTACGCTAACCAGCCTCAAGACGGGGCAAAGGAGAGAGCCAGAGTGGAAAGCCAACCCCCCGATGAGAACGCTGGTCTGCCCCACGACCTGGGCGATGGGCTGATCCTGCGCTGGGCTACGGTGGGGGACACGGAGGCGATAGCCGCGCACAACGTTCGCTACCTGAGCGACAACCCCGACGAGCCAGATGAGAGTCTGCGCGAGTGGACGTACAGCCTGATGGATGGTAGCCACCCTACTACCCACGCAGGCGACTTCACCATCGTGGTGGACGAGAGGGCGGGCGGCAAAGTAGTATCCAGCCTCTGCCTGATTTCACAAACCTGGGCCTACGCCGGGTTGCCGTTCAAGGTAGGCCGCCCGGAGATCGTCAGCACCGATCCCGCCTACCGCCGTCGCGGGCTGATCCGGGCGCAGTTTGCCGCCATCCACGCCCGCAGTGCGGCACGGGGCGAGTTGTTGCAGGTGATTGACGGTATTGCCTGGTACTACCGCCAATTTGGTTACGAGATGACGGTGGCGCGGGGCGGCAGCCGCCGCTGGCTGCCCTTCCGCATCCCCCCGCACCAAGCCGATGAGCCAGCCGCTTACACCCTGCGCCGGGCCACCGCCGCGGACATCCCGCTCTTGAGCCAACTCTACGCCGTACATTGCAGCGGCAGCTTGCTAACGAGATTGCGCGACGAGGCAGAGTGGCAGTACGAGATCAGCTACAAGCACTTCTGGATCGTGGAGCAGCTAGCAGGCGCAGTAGTAGGCTATGCCGAGGGGCGCGTCAGCGAGGGTAGCCAGGACCCAGAGATGCTGCGGGTCTTCAACATTACCGAAATGGCAGTGCTGCCAGGCCATTCGCTGCGGGCGGTGGCCTTGTTCCTCGGTCAGGAGTTCCAGGCTCAGCTTGAGCAGTTGAACCAAAGCCGCAGCCAGCCACTAAGCAGCCTCCTGCTCAACCTGGGCCTGGCGCACCCCGCCTACACTGCCGTGGGCGAACTGCTGGAACAGCAGCGTCCCTTCTACGCCTGGTATGTGCGCGTGCCTGGCCTAGCAGCATTCATGCGCCACATCGCACCCGTGCTGGAGCAGCGGCTGGCCGCCAGCGTGATGGCTGGACATACTGGCACCCTGCGGCTGAACTTCTACCAGCAGCAGATGACGCTGGTCTTCAAGGCCGGTAGCTTGAGCGAGGTAGGCACCTTTACGCCAACGCAAGTAGAAGACGGTGATGCCCGCTTCCCCAACCTGACTTTCCTCCATGTGCTGCTGGGCTACCGCACCGCAGCCGAGGTAAACCACATCTATCCAGACTGCTACGCCAGCCCCGCCGCCGCTGTGCTGCTCAACATCCTGTTCCCCCAGCAGCTATCGAACCCCATACCGCTCTCCTAGCCGTTGCAGAGGTGTATGGGGTAGCATGGCTTGGCCGCTTCACTTCGCCAAGCGCACCCCGCCCAACTCCACCTCACCGCCCTTGCCACCCTGCAAGCGCGCCCCGCTGCTCTGCACATAGAGGCCAATCACCAGGCGGTAGCTGTCAGCGGGCAGGTCGGCGGGTAGATCGAGGTCTTGCTCGTCTACCACAAGCTGGCCCGCCTGCCAACTGCTGGTCGGCAGGCTGCCACTACGCGGCTGGGTGTCGCGTTGGGCCACGATCTTGCCATTGCGATCCAGCAGGTGGACGAAGACGGTGTACTCGGCCCTGAGCGGCAGGTCGCACCGCCAGTAGAGGGTAAGCGGTAGCTGACTACCCGGTGGCTGGCGATCCGGCAGGTCGGCTCCAAGCAGGGTCACGCTACCGCCCCCAGCCTCGCTCAGGGTTACGGTCAGCGGGCGGCGGGCGTTCAGGCTGGCGGCAGTGGGCGGCTGGTAGCCTGTGCGGTAGATGCTGAGCGCAGGGCCGGGATGCTTCTTGCTAAGCGGGAAGTCGGCGGCTCGCAATGCTGCATGGTTGCTGGCGAAGTCGGCCTGTGCGCCCCTGTCAGCCAGGATTAGGTAGTCGAAGCGGTTGCTGGCGTACCAGTCCAGGGGGTGGCTCAGCACGCTGTCGCCCCCTTGCACCAGGTAGCGGTCGCTGGGCAGCAGCAGCGAAAAGGGTTCGAGCCACAACTTCGCCCCCCTGCCCTGCTGGTCGAGCCAGGTGCGGGCGAGCGCGCGATTGTCAGTCTGCGTGTTCTTCCAACCGTTCTGCACCGCTGCCACAGTTGGAGCCGCCACCGCCAGCAGAGTAAGCAGCACTAGCCCACCAACTGCTGTCCCACGCGATATATCTCTACCGAGCAGTCGCCAATCGTGGGCGCGCAGGTAGGCGTAGGCGTAACCAAGCGGCAGCGCAGCCAGGATCGCCACGAAAGGCAGCATTGGCAGGAGATTACGTAGAAAATTGACCTTGTAGCCGCTGAGGGTAAGATAGTAGACGAGCGGGAAACTGAGCAGCAGCACATCTGCCCGCCGATGGCGCAGCAAGGCAATACCTGCGCCAACCAGAGCAAGCAGGGTTACCAACGTGTCGCTGGTCAGCAGTGCGGTAAGGTAGTACTTCCAGTTCTCGTCGCCCTCGAACCCAGGGTGGCCGCTAAACTTGTAATGAGTGATCACCGACCCTACCTCGTTGAGGAACTGCGGCACGTTGCCGAGCAAGGTAGGGGTAGTGAGCAAGAAGCTAGCAACCATCGCCAGCAAGCCCAGCCACAGCCGCCCGCCCAGCACCCTGCGCCACTGCCAGCCGCCCGCATAAGCGTGGGCCAGCAGGAACGGCAGCACAATCAGCACGCTATTGTACTTGCTGCCCAACGCCAGCCCCATGCTGACCCCCAGCAGCAGATAGTAGCCAGCCGAGCGCAACTCGTCCCTGGTCAACGCCCCACTCGCAAGGGAGGGTGAGGCTGGCGGCGGCTCGCCCACCACAGAAGGGAGTAGCCCACAGATCAGGGCGAAGGCCAACGCGGTGAAGAAGCTGGCTGGCACGTCGGTGGTAATGAACTGTGAGTTGAGGATGTGGATGCTGCTGCTGGCGATGAAGGCCGCCGCCGCCAGACCCGCCACCGTGCCGTACAGCCGCCTGGCCGCCATGTAGGTAGCCACAATAGTGCAGCAGCCCAGCGCGACGGTCAGCAGCCGCCCCCAGAGGTAGAAGTCGGTGGCATTGACCTTGGTGATGTCGGTGGCGGTGCCGTTGGAGACCAGGGCAAGGTAGCGCAGGCTGTAGAGGGCGGCCTGCATATAGTAGTAGAGGTGAGGATAGGTATAGTAGTGGGGGTTGAGGTCGCCACTTTGCAGCATCTTGAGCGACTTATCGGCCACGCTCGGCTCGTCAGGCTGGTCGGTGTAGGGCAGGCCGAAGCCAACCCCCAACAGGCGCACTGCCAGGCCCAGCCCAACGATCAGGGCAAGCGCGGCCCACTCTTGATGCTGCCAGAGCCAGGCGGGCCAGCGGTCGGCCCGCAGCAGCAGCAGCAGGTCAACCGCCAGCAGCCCCGCAAGCCCGATCAGCAGCCGTCCGCCGCCCGCCAGCAACGAGAGGTAGACTGCGCCTGCCAGTAGCCCTGCCAGCGGTGACAACCATCGCCTGTTCCCCGCAACCAGCCGTTCAAACATCCACACCCTCAATCCCTAACTTAACTGCGGATCATGCTGATCGCTACGCCCACCAGCAGCGGCTTGTGGCGGTGGACGCTCTGGCGGAGAGGCCAGCCGCAGCTAGCCATGCAGAGCCGTAACCCGCGCCTGGGCCTGCGCGACGAAAGCCGCATCCTTGACTGAAGGGAGATTGATCTCGGCGTTTGCCAGTGCGCCCTTGATCGCAGCTTCGGCCAGCAGCCTTGCCACGTAAGCGTCGCTAGCAGCGTTGGGGTTGCCCTTCTCCTGGGCGGTGGCAGCCAGCGGCAGCAGCCGGGCAGCAGCTTCGGCGGTTAGTATAGGCACCTCGGTAGCTTGCTGCAAGGCGGCCTGGATCGCAGTGCTGCGGGCGGCCTTCTCCTCGTCCGTTCCCTTCGCCAGCTTGTAGGCGGCGATCACTGCGTTGTAGGCAGCGGTATCCTCCTCCATCAGGCGGCTGAGGTCGGCACGGCCAGCTTCGGCGGCGGTCAGCGTTGCCCGCAACTCTGCGTCAGCGGCAGCAAACTTCTCGTTGCCAATGCTGAGGTTGCAGACCATGCTAACCAGCCCAGCAGCCATTGCCCCTGCAAGGGCGGCTACGCTCCCCCCACCCGGCGCGGGCAAATTGGAAGCCAGTTCGTCAAGGAAACGGCTGACACTCATCTCACTAAGCAACTTGGATGCTCCTTTGTCTTTCTTGCGCTCACGCACTCCCTGCTCTCGCGAGAGGGTCGGGCTAGGGGTGAAGTGGCGGCAGAGGGCTAGCTTCTGGCTGCGGGTTAGCTGCTTGATCGCGTACTCACGTCGCTGGGCCGCCACCTTGTCGGCTAGCTCCTCGTAGTAAGCAAGGGTAACTGGCAGACGCGCCTTCGTGTACTTCGCGCCCCGGCCCGCGTTGTGGGCGGCCAGGCGGCGTGCCAGGTCGTTCGTCCAGCCAGTATAGAGGCTGCGGTCGGCGCAACGCAGGATGTAGACATAGGCGGTCACTTGCGGGCTATTTTACCTTGCGCGGGGGAGGGTGTCAACCACAGTTGTTGCACCGCTCAGGTGACGGCAGGGTTAGCTGCGCTATGTGGGAAAGCGGCACCATGATCGGCAGCCCCAGCCAGCAGGTTGCGCTCTACTTGAGCGACGGACGCACTGCCAGCACCGAAACCAATGTCAGTTGCGGCTCCCCGGCCTCAGCCAACCAGCGTCTTGACTACTGCCAGGCGCAGCGGCATCTTTAGCGCAACATAGATGCTGGCAGCCTCGTGCAGCAGGCGGCTGGCTTCTGCCCTAACCTCACCGTCGGCGGCGGTCAGCAGCAAGCGGGCGTAGTTCTCAAGCGCGTCGGCCAGAGCTAGCTTGCGCTCCTGCTGGTCAAGGACAGCGCGAGCAGCGGCAAAATGTTGGCTGGCTACTAGCCACTGCCCCTCGCTAGCGGCCAGCAAAGCCTCCAAGAAAGCTAGCTGCCACTTATTCTCGTCACCATACGCCCGCAGCCAGGCGATCTGCTTGCGCGCCTGGTCGCTGTTGCCCTGGAGGATAGCAACGCGGGCCAACATCGCCGCCGCCTGCGCCCGCCAGATCGCCGAGCCTGCGGGCGCATGGAAGGCCCGGTTGGCGGCCAGCTTGCACGCATCAAGGTTGCCCCGTCGCCGATTGAGGTCGGCAATGCCGACCAGCACTGCGTCCTGCATATACTTGCCCTCCGCCCGTTGGCTGAGGGCGTAGGCTTCGCGGCTGCACTGCTCGGCCCGATCCAGGTCGCCGATATTGAAGAACACGTCGCTGGCATCAGTAATAATCAGCAGCAAGCGGGTGGTGTCCTGCACCTGGTCGCGTAGAGCCAACGCGCGCTCAATGCAACTGACCGCCTCACTAGCTGGGCCGTGTTCGGAGTAGAGTAGAGCCAGCCCCCGCGAGCAGAAGGCGATATTAGTCGCGTCCCCACTCAATTTTGCCTCGTGCAGACCCTCGTTGAACAGGTCAACGGCAGCCGCTACCGCCCCACTATCCATGCTGATAATGCCCAGGTTGCCCAACGCCCGTGCAGTCATGGCATGGTCGCCGACGGTGCGGGCCACTGCCGCGCATTGGCGGTAGTACTCGCTGGCGGTGGCCGCTTCATCGCGCACGTAGGCCAGCGTGCCTAGCAGGTTGAGGATGTTGGCTAGCAATGTCTCCTGCCCACTCTCCCCTTCAAGCAGCTTGTGAGCAAGCAACAACTCTGCTAGCGCATCGTCGTGGTGACCATTACGCTGGTGGATGCGTGCCTGCAACCAGGCAGCACGCGCAGCAATAGAAGCGCGCCCAGGGTAGCTGGCAGCCAGAGCCAGTAGCTCGCCGTCCATCTTCGCCAGGTAGAAGCGGCAGAGGTCGAGGCTCTGCTCAAGACACGACTCTGCCTGATCCAGGTAGAAGATAGCGCGAGCTGGGGCCAGCGGTGTTGCACAGCGGGCGCAGAGCCGATTGGTTAGCTTGTTGTATGTCTGACACTGCGAGCAATACATTGCTACAACCTTGGTGATCTAGGGGTAAGTGCCTCAGCTTGCACAGCGTGTGCCATGACAATGAGGTAGATGGGTGAATGATTGGAGCAATATAGCACTTAGGGCCGCCTAATGCAAGCTGATCCCGCACTGGACTTGCGGATCGGCAATCAGGGGGCGGCCAATTCGCGCAGCAGGCCGACGATCTCGCGGGCGGCAGCAGGCACCGCCAGCTTCGTCGCCGCCGCCCCCATTGCCGCCAACTGGGGGCCAGCAGCCAGCAGCCGCCGCACCTCAGCGACCAGGCGCGCCCCGCTTAGTTCGGCTTCGAGCAGCAGCACAGCACCCCCCGCCTGCTGCATCAGTTCGGCATTGCGCTGCTGCTCGCCTTCGGCACTGCTGGCAAGCGGGATCAGGATGGCGGGCTTGCCGAGGGCAGCCAGTTCATTGACCGTCCCGGCCCCCGCCCTGCCGATCACCAGCCCAGCAGCAGCATAGATGTCGGCCAATAGCTCGCCCACGAAGGGTAGCACGACGTAGCGGCGTTGCAACTCTGGCGGTAGGCTCTCGCGCTGATGGTCGAGCAACTGCTGGTCGGCCCCGCTCCCTCCCGGCCCCGCCCCGCACTGGTGGACGAGATTGGCAACTGCCAGCAGATCAGTCAGGTTCTCGCTGACCGCCTTGTTGACTACGTGCGACCCCTGCGCCCCCCCAGTAATGTAAACCAAAGGGAGGGAGCGGTCGAGGTCGAAGCGGGCGTAGGCAGCCTCAGCGGTGCCGTGCAGGATCGCCTGGCGCACAGGATTGCCGGTCAACACCACCCGCCGCGCTTTGGCGAAGAAGCGGCGTGACGACTCGTAACTGATCGCTACCACGTCGGCGTAGCGGGCTGCGATGCGGTTCGCCAGCCCAACCAGGGCGGTCTGCTCATGGGTGACGACGGGCAAGCCACACCAGCGAGCGGCGATCACTGTCGGCACGCAGACGAAGCCGCCAGTGCTGAACACCACATCGGGTTTGTAGCTGACGAGGATGCGGCGGGCCGCGAGGATGCCGAGGGGAATGCGGCCCAGGTCGAGCGGGGTTTGCCAGGAGAAGTAGCGACGCAACTTGCCAACTGGCACGCTGCGGTAGGCGATACCGAGGGCGGTGATCGCCGCCTGCTCCACCCCCTGCGTCGAGCCGATGTAGAGCAGGTCGAGCGGCCAACCGTCGCGCTGGCTCTGGACTGTCAGTTCCTCAATCACGGCCAGAGCAGGGCTGAGGTGGCCGCCAGTGCCGCCGCCGGTGATCACGATCCGCATTGCTTGTCGTTTCTCCCCTTGCCGCTTATAATGCAGCTACTCGTACCGCTTGCCCGTGCGCTCCATTTCGATCCAGCCACCTGCTAGCACGCCATTGGGGTCGTGATGCGTCCAGTGGATTTCGCCGCCGCGCTCGTTCCAGATGTAGCGACCACGCAGGCTTACCCGGTCGCCGGGGCGTACTGGCACGCGCGGAGCATCATCGATATTGTGAGTGATCAAGATGGTCGCTCCAGAGTCGAGGCGGATCACGAACTTCTGGTGGCGGCTGCCCTCGGTGTCGGTGCGGAGCGTCTTAATCACCTTGCCTGCGCTAGCAACCACCACATTATCCAGGCGGCGCGCGAAGGCATCCTCCACCGTGAAGGGATTGGCCTCATGGTAGGCTATCGCCTTGAAGGGCATCGTTTGCAGGCGTTCCGGCTCTACCAGGTCAGCGCGCAAGTCGGCAGCGTCGTCGGGTGGCGGCGCGATCTTGAAGCGTTCACCTTGCGGCCTGGCGAGTTTAGCGGGCTTGAGCCACTTGAGCGGCGTGGGTCGGGTGGCTGGTGGCGGAGGCAGCACGGAGGCGGTTGGCACGGCCTCCACCAGCAGGCTGGTCTGCGCCGGTTCGTCGGCTGCTGCCCGCAAGCTGCGCCGGGGCCGCCGCACACCCAGCAACCGCTTTGCCAAAGCGAGGGTCAGGCCACCCAGGATGCTAGTGATCCGCCGCTTAATCCGTGACTTCAAGGGAGGAACTCCTGATGGAAAATAGAGAGGCTGGCCCGCCTCAGCAGGTGGCAGGCCAAACCCTGACCGCAATCTATGACCGCCTACTCGCGCACTACGGGCCGCAGGCGTGGTGGCCGCCCAGCACGCAGCTGCCGCTCACCCCCTTCGAGATCATCGTCGGGGCGATCCTCACCCAGGGGACTGGCTGGCGCAATGTCGAACGTTCGCTACTCAATCTCGCCCAGGCCGGGTTGCTGGAGCCTGCCGCCTTGCACGCCGCCAGCACCGCTGAGTTGATCACCCAGATCGGGCCGTCAGGGTATTATAACGCCAAAGCGCGCAAGCTACAAGCCTTCACCATGATGCTTTTTGAGCAATATGCGGGCAGCCTGGGTCGCCTGTTCAGCTTGCCAACAGCGGAGTTGCGAGCGGTATTGCTAGCCGTCTGGGGTATAGGGCCAGAGACCGCCGACGACATCATCCTCTATGCCGCAGAGCAACCGATCTTCATTGCCGACAGCTACACCCGTCGCATCTTCTATCGCCTCGGCCTGAGTAGCGAGCGAGCGAGCTACCCTGCGATCCAGTCGCTTTTCGCCAACCTACCGCCCGACCTGGCTATATACAAGGAGTACCATGCCCTGCTCGATATGCATGGCAACCGCACCTGCCGCCCGCGCCCACGTTGCCCCGGCTGCCCTTTGCTGGCCCTCTGCCCAACAGGGCAAGGTGGGCTGACCGCCACAACCAGCGATCCTGCCGCAAGCGGGATTAGCAGTTGATCCTGCCAGCCAGTTGGCTACCGCGTACCACTACCGCGCGCCTGGAGCAGTTGAGCGCATGGCGGACAGGCAGGCAGTTGGCCGAGTCGCACTCGCTATCTCTGGCTGAGATAGCCTACCACCTTCTAGCCACTTAGATGGCGCAAGAACTTGAAACGCACCCGCCACCTTCCCTGGCATAGCACACCTATGCTATAATCCTGCTATGATCAACTACGCGCAGGAGAGCCGCCGCCGATGAGCCAGCAACCGCCCAAACCCTCCACCCCCCACGACCACGCCGCCGTTGCCTACCCCGACCTCGGTGCAGAGCTTGGCGCAGAGATCGCAGAGCGGGAGCGCGAGAACCGCTACCGCCCAGCCACGCGCGGTGAACGCCCAGCGCAGTACCAACCGCGAACCAACCCCACCCCGCTGACGATCAAAGACCTGCCCGCCGACGAACGGCCCCGCGAGAAGCTGATCAGCCGTGGTGCGCCAGCCCTCAGTAACGCCGAACTGATGGCGATCATCCTGCGAACAGGGCGGCAAGGCGAGACGGTGGTGCAACTTGCGGCGCGCATCCTCAAGGATTTCGGCGGCTGGCCTGGCCTACTCAAGACTGACTTCGACCGCCTGCGCGAGACACACGGCCTCGGCGAGGCGAAAGCCTGCGAGTTGCTGGCGGTAATGGAGATCGGGCGGCGGTTGCTGTTGGATGCACCAGAGGAGCGGCGGCAGATCAAGTCGCCCGCTGACATTGCCAACTGGCTGATGCTAGAGATGGGTGGCTTCCCCCAGGAGCGGCTGCGCGTGCTGCTGCTCAATACCCGCAACCAGATCACCGGCCACCGCGACCTCTACAGCGGCACCGTCAACCAAAGCAACGTGCGGGTCAGCGAACTGTTCAAGGACGCGATCAAGGAGACCAGCGTGGCGATCATCCTCGTCCACAATCACCCCAGTGGCGACCCCGCCCCTTCGTCCGACGACATCCGCGTGACAGCCCAGGCGGTGGAGGCTGGCCGCCTACTAGACATTGAGGTGCTAGATCACATCATCATCGGCGACCAGAACTACATCAGCCTGCGCGACCGACGGCTGGGCTTTAGCCACTAGGCAACCCGATATGTTATAATGAAGCCAATCATTACTTCAGCCACCCAGAGGTGATCCGCGTTGCCCTACATCATCGAAGCGATGGATTTCGACGACATCCCGGCAGTTGTCGCCATCGAACGGCAGTGTTTCCCGCTGCCCTGGCCGGTCAGTGCTTACCGCCGCGAGCTACGCACCCCCAATACCAACCGCTACGTCGTCGCCCGCTGGGTGGAGGAGAGCAGGATGGGGGGGAAAGCTGCCGAGCAGCAGGCCAACCGCCAGCGGCTCAACCCTGTGCCAGAGCGCAACCTGCTGAGCCGCATCTTCCCCTTCCTGGCAAAGGAGAGCGACGGCCTGCGCCCCGCCAGCCCCTACCCCATCGTCGGCTACGCTGGCTTGTGGCTGATGGTGGACGAGGCGCACGTGACGACGATTGCGGCGGCCCCAGCCCACCAGGGGCGTGGGGTGGGCGAACTACTCTTTCAGGCCATGATCGAGCAGGCGTTGGAGATGAACGCCACCTGGCTGACGCTTGAGGTGCGGGTCAGCAACGTAACCGCCCAGAATCTCTACCGCAAGTATGGGCTGAAGGAGGCAGGCCGCCGCCGCCGCTACTACACCGACAACGGCGAGGATGCCTACATCATGTGGTCGGAGCCGCTGCGGAGTAAGGAGTTCCAGGATCGCTATCAGCAACTGAAGACCGAACTGCGCGAGCGAGTAGCTAACAAGAGCCGCGAGAAGGGTACACCCCCAGTAATGCCACGGCCAGCCCCGCTAACCGAGGCAGAGATGGCGGAGTAAGGAGAGTAGCAATGCTGACGCGCATCGAGATAGATGGCTTCAAGAGCTTCCAGGACTTCAGCATGGACTTCGGCTCGTTTACAGTCATCCTAGGCCAAAACGCTTCCGGCAAATCAAATCTATTTGACGCAATCAGACTGCTCTCTCGCTTGGCTGCTGAGAACTCTGTTGCCACCGCTTTTAATGGTGTACGTGGCAGCTATTATGAGCTTTTTAGTACAGATGGCAATAATCAACATAATCGGCTGATGTCCTTGGCTGTCGAAGTCCTACTCAATCCACAGATTGCTGATCCTAACGGCAAGCCAGGTGTCATGCTGTCCCTGAAGCATACCCGCATCCGCTATGAATTGGAGATCGGACGGAGGGAGCGTGGGCAAGGTGCTGAACAATTGATAGTAGTTAAGGAACAAGCAATACCCATTCTAAAGAAGGATGATAAGTGGCTACGTGGCCCATACCAACCTAGCATAAGCTTTAGGCAGGCTTATGTGAAGTCTAGCGGCGGTCGAAATGATTTCCTTTCGACCGAACAAGGACCAGACGAGTCGACGGTGTTCAAGATTGGTCAGGATGGTAGTCAAGGACGCAATCGCACTGCCTTTGCACCAGATCGTACTATACTCAGCACGATGCAGACCCCAGAGTTCCTCCACCTCTATGCTTTGCGCGAGGAGCTAGCATCGTATAGGTTTCTTCAGCTTGACCCTGTGGCTCTACGTAGGCCGAGTTCGATTATTGCAGAGCAGGAGCTTAGACCAGATGGCTCCAACCTGCCAACGGTGCTTGCAAACTTGGAGCCAGAAGTGCAAGACGAAGTGGGCAGATACCTGGCTAGCCTCATACCTGGTGTGACTGGTATCCAAGTAGAACGTGATGAGGTACAGCGTGAGTACAGAGTAGATGTGTGTATGCGGGACGGGCAAAAGTTTAGTTCCCGCGTCGTCTCTGATGGGACTTTGCGCGTGCTAGCCCTACTTACGATGCTACTTGACCCACGTAGTCGGAGTCTTGTATGTTTTGAGGAGCCGGAGAATGGTGTTCACCCCAGACGGCTGCACGACATGATAGAGCTGCTGCGCAGACTAGTAACTGATACTCATGAAGAGAAAGTAGATAGTGTTAAACCACTTCCTCAACTCTCTCAACTGTTGCTCAACAGCCACTCACCGGTCGTACTGCTCAGTGTAGACCTTGAGCGTGGTGAAGCTGCTTTTGCCGAGATGGTCACTGTTGTTGGGGCTGGATCAACAAGCAGGATGCGACGCACTATTACCCGACCAGTGATCCTTGATCCCAAAATACCTGGACTGGAGGATCGTAACCTTGTCAGCAGCTTTGAGGTTGACGACTATCTGTCCAGTGCTAAACCTGAGAGCGTATTACATGGCTGAGTATGTAGGTCTTGCCCTACGTGGTGAAGGTAACACCGACTATCGTTTTTTGGAGCAGGTGCTAATTCGCACCACGGAGGAGTTGTGCAGTTCGGCAACTAAGCAAGTGTTTATCGGCGAGAGCGTTAGAGAATTGCGGCCAGACAAGAATGTACCAGGCAATGAGAGGCATCGCACTTCGCAGGTCGTGAAACGCGATACGAACCAGGAGTTTATCGTCTTTATCCACGCTGACGGCGGCAGTGATTGGGAGAAGAAGTACAACGAGCATGTGCAGGCGCTTGAACAAGAGCTTGGTTCTAGACCGGAGCAGATTGTCGGGGTTGTGCCGGTTAGAGAAATGGAAGCGTGGACGCTTGTTGACGGTGACACGCTACGCAAAGCCTTCAAAACGAACCTAAAGGACGAGGAACTAGGCTTGTCAGCAAGTAGTCCTGCGCGTGTAGAAAACATTAGTGACCCTAAGAAAGAACTTAACAACGCTTATGAAAAAGTGTTGGGTCCTAGGGTTATACAACGTAGAGGCAAAAAGCCAACCGCAGCAGACTTCCTAACCGAGATCGGCCGGGAAGTGCCACTGACAAAGTTGCGTCAAGTACCATCCTTTCAACGCTTTGAAGCTGATTTGCGAAAAGCCCTGGTTGCAAGGGGCATTCTGGAGTAAAAACATGAACATCCTTGCCTTCGAGACATCCTGCGACGAGACTTCGGCGGCGATCATCCACGATGGGCGGCGCATCCTCAGCAATGTAGTTGCTTCGCAGATCGACCTACACACCCTCTGGGGCGGGGTGGTGCCAGAACTTGCC
>JBBROH010000109.1:0-14889 GCA_038229595.1 Chloroflexia bacterium
CTTCTGGAAGTCTACGAACTTCTTCGGGTCGCTGGCTACGATGTGTTCAAACTGGTTCTTGATCTTCAGGTCGAAATCGAAGTAGAAGGAGGGCAGGTAGGAGAAGTACTTGATCTCATCGCTGGCATAGATGCGCGTACTAATGATAGGCAGTAGCAGGATGTAGATAAGCAGCAGCACGAGCAGGCCGCGATCCGCCTTCAGAGCCTGAAACAGGGAATGCGGCTTGTGTGCCACCACTGCATTGCTTGCTACGCTCATCGTGCTACCTCTTTGCACCAGGCCAGTACCTTCTCTGCCCTTGCGCGATATGTGTAAGGGGTGCTGGCTTGCTGAGCGATCAAGCCACGACGGATCGCCTGCGCCGGATTGTTGACCGCCGCTTGCAGGGCTGCGGTTAGTGAGGATTGGTCGCCAGGGACGAAGTAGAGAGCGGCAGCCTCTGGCAGCACCTCCTGTAGAGCAGGCAGGGCGGGCAGGATGATCTGGCGGCCCATCGCCATGTACTCGAACAGCTTGAGCGGGCTGGCGGTCGCCTTCGTCACCGTGTCAGGGATCAGCAGTGCGTCGGCGGCGGCCAGGTAGTCGGCAATGCTATCCCCCTCCTTGCGCCCAGTGAGGATCACCTGCCCGCTGATGCCCTGTTGCGCGGCTTGCTGCTTGAGCGCAGCCTGTTCGCTGTCCTTGCCGCCCACCAGCACCAGGGTAGCGGTTGGCAGGTCGGCAGCAGCGAAGGCAGCCAGCAGCGTGTCCAGCCCGCGATAGGCGAACGTCAGCCCGGCATAGGTGAAGATGAAGTGTTTTTGCAGCAGGCCCACCTTCGCCCGCGCCGTCACCCGATCACGCGGCTGATAGGTAGCTTCGTCGAACGCATCAGGGATTACGGCGATCCGTCGCCTGCTGATGCCCTGCTGCACGGCCAGCGGCACAAAGGTGTGGGTGAGGCTAGCCAGGCCGTCGCTACGCTTCAGGGCGCGGCGATCTATCAGCGGCAGCAATCGCCGCCAAAGCCAACCGCGCGCCCGGTGGTTGCCCTCGCTCTCAATCTCGTGTACCTCATAGATCAGCCGCGCCCCCAGCGGTCGCTTGAGCCAGGTCAACCAGAAGCTGATGATCACATCACGGCAGTAGATTACGTCGGTTTTGCGCCCACGCAGCCTGCGCCCCAGCAGAAAGAAGAAGACAAGGAAGGCAAACAGGCTACGTTCCACATAGTACCAACCGCTGGACTTAACGAACTTTGACAGCTTGCCCACCGGGATGCGCGGCAGGTAGCTTGCGCCCACCTCGTCGAAGCGGCTGCTCTGCCCCGGCAGGCGCGGTAGCAGCACCAGCGTCCGGGGCGCGATCCGCCGCAGTTCCTTGCTAGTGTGGTAGGTCTGCACGCTGTTCGCCGCCTGCAAGTTCAGGTCGAGCGGGTAAGCCACATAAGCGATCCGCATAAGCCCTCAGTTCTCATTCTCGCACTCGCAAAGCCTCGGCGTAGAGTTCTAGCAATTGGTCAGCGATTGGCACCGAGCGGAACTGCTCTGCAAAGGCAGGGCCGCGAGTAAGCAGCCCCACCCGGTCGAAGCGGTCCCTCAACACCTCGCGCAGGCCAGCGGCCAGGGCGACACCGCTCTCTGGCGCGACCGCCAGCCCGCAGCCATGCTCGGCGATCAACTCAGCCGCCCCCGTGGTGGTGGTCAGCACCACCGGGGTCGCCACCGCCGCCGCTTCCAACGCCACCTTGTTGAGCGCGTCCACCACCGAGGAGATTGCCACCGCGTCGGCAGCGGCCAGGTAGTCGCGGCTCTGCGTGTACTGTATCTCACCAGTGAAGATCACCTGCTCTGCTACCCCACAGCGTTCGGCGTAAGCACGCAGGTAAGCACCGTAGTCGCCGAAGTGGGCGGTACTACGCCCAGGCCCAGCGATCATCAGCATAGGCAGAACCTCCCCAACCGCCGCCGAAGGGGTGGCCGCCCCCGCCTGTGGGGAGGAGACAGGGCTAAGGCGGGCAATTGCGTCTAGCAGGTATTCGATGCCCTTGAAGGGGTGAAGGCGACTGATGCTGAGGATGAACCGCTTACCGACTAGCTGGGGGAACTGCTGCTCAAGCCGGGCGCGGGCTGCTACCTTGTACTCGGCCAGCGGTTGATCAGCGGGGGGATACGACCACGCACCAATGTTGCGTAGCACCACCGCTGTCTTTGCGGGCGGGCAGCCGTACTCCTGCACGATCAGGTCGCGGGTGAGGGCCGAATTGCAACGCACCAACGCGGCACGGGCGAAGGTGCGACGCAGCAGCAGGCGTGGTAGCCGCCAGCGACCATAGCCATAATCCACCTGCGGGTAGTTCAACACGTCGGCCCCTTGCAGGTTGGGGATGATTGCCGGGCCGCCAGCGGGTGTACCCAGGGCGGCAATCGCTCCCAGCGGGTAGGCCGCCTCTACGTGCATGATGTCGGGGCGACCATACTCGCGCAGGAACTGCTTGTAGCCAGCCAGGACGGTGAAGAAGTTGTTGTAGTGCAAGATCGCGTCGGCCAGCTTTGCCCGGCGCGGGTCGCCGCCGATCACTATCTTGTAGATCGGCACACCATTCTGGCTTTCGCTACGCAGCAGCAAGCCCCCTCTGCGCTGCTGATCGCTACCACGCCCGGTCAGGGTCAGAGCAACAAACTCGTGGCCCCGCTCACGCATCCGTAGGCCAAGCTCCTCATGCACCTCGTTGCTGATGAACTCAGGGCCGTAAGCGATGATAAAGTAGACGATCTTCACACGCTCGCCCCCGGCTTGCGGGCCGCCAGCACGATGCCGTTGCCGATCAGCGGCGGGTAGGGCAAACTGACCTTGAAGGGCAACCGCTTGGGTGCGAAGACGAAGATCGGCTTGAGGCCAGTCCGCAGGTGGATGCGCTCGAAACCAGCCGCCGCTACCGTGTGGCGCAGGCGGGGGGGGTTAAACAGGTTGATGTGCGTCGGGTCGCTGTAGCCGCTCCACTGCTGGCGGGTAAGAGCGGCCAGCGGGCGGCGCACGTCCCACAGGTTGGGCGTGGTGATCAGCAAGTAGCCGCCAGGCCGCAGCACCCGCAGGCACTCGCCCAACAGTTGCGGCACCTCATGCAGATGCTCTACTACCTCACTAAGTAGCACTACGTTGAAGCTGCCATCGCGCAAGGGGAAGGGGGTTTTGAGGTCGGCGCAGAGGACGGGAGCTTCTGGTACTAGCTTGCGGGCGGCGATCAGCGGGAAGTAGATGAAGTCGCTGCCAAAAGCGGCGTAGCCCTTACCCACCAGCCAGCGCAGGGCAGGCCCGGCCCCGCAGCCAGCATCCAGCACGCGGGTGGCAGCCCCAGCAGTGCGGCTGGCGATGCCCGCAAACGCAAAGAGGCGGCCATACTGCCAGTCCAGCTTGGCAGCAGACTTGGTGATCTGGGCCACAAAGTATTTGTCGTGATATTGTTCTGTCATAAGCCAGCCGATTATACGGTTTTCGGCGGCCTAGCGTCAAGCGCAGCATGGGCGGCGGCCTCCTCAAAGCCGAACGATCTGTGCTATAATTAGCCCATCCAAAACTGTTCAGGAGACAACCCACGTGTCACCAACAACAAACATGACGGCTTATATCATCTACGCGGCCCTATTCTTCGTGGCAGTTGGTGCCTTCGTCACGCGAGTTACACAAATATCCTCCCTGATCAACATGGGTGTACCCGATCCCGTCAAGGATCATGGCAGCCGCATCAAGGACTTCTTTGTGTATGTGCTGGCAGAGATGAAGGTATTGCAGCGGCCTGTTGCCGGTCTTGCCCACCTGCTAGTGTTCTATGGCTTCCTGGTTATCTCAATCCAGAGCGGCATAATGTGGCTCCAGGGCTTCTTCCCCGGCCTGGAGATCGGCATTATTGAGTTCAACCCCGTCTACGTGCTGCTGCTCGATATGTTCGACAGCCTTGTACTGCTGATGGTCACCTACTTCTTCGTCCGCCGCCTTGTTTTCCGTCCCCGCGCCCTTTCGCTCAACGGTGAAGCCCTGCTGATCCTGATCCTGATCGCCTTCAGTGCCGCCAGCGACCTGACCGCCAACGCCGTCCGCTACGCCGGGGCAGCCGCAGTGGGCAGCGGCTACCTCGGCGTGGCACCCTGGGCCTTCGTCTCCAACAACATCGCGGCCTTCTTGCGCGGCAGCGACCCCGCCTACCTGCGGGCTGGCTTCGCCTTCGCCTGGTGGTGGCACACGCTGACCGTCCTCAGCTTCCTCGTCTTCATCACCTACTCCAAGCACCTCCACCTCGTCACCGCTATGTTCAGCACCTATTTGCGGAACAAGCGGCCAAAAGGTGAGCTACCGAAGATCGAGAACATTGAGGAGCAGGAGAACTTTGGGGTACACGAGATCGACCAGTTTACCCGCCGCGACCTGGTTAGCCTAGCCGCCTGCACCGAGTGTGGCCGCTGTCAGGAAGCCTGCCCTGCTTACGTCACTGGCAAGCCGCTCAACCCCAAAGCGGTAGTGCTTGACCTCAAAGATTATATGCTGCACGAGGGGCCGAAGGTGCTGGCCCTCAAGCAGGCCAACGCCAGCAGCAATGGCGCGCAGGCCAGCAACGGCCACACCCCCAGCCCGACGCTGCCTGCTGCTGCTCAAGCTGCCCACAACCTCGACCTCAAGATGGTGGGCGATGTGATTACCGAGGATGTGATCTGGGCCTGCACTACCTGCCAGGCTTGCGTCACCGCTTGCCCTGTCTTCATCGAACCAATGGCCCGCCTGATTGATATGCGCCGCTACCTGGTGCTGGAGGAAAGCAGCTTCCCCGCCGAAGTGACCCGCACCTTCCAGAACATGGAGCGCAACGGCAACATCTACCCGCAGTCCAATAGTGGGCGCGGCGACTGGGCGAAGGAACTGGGCGTGCCGCTGCTTGCCGACCAGCCTGACGCGGAGATACTGTTCTTCGTCGGCTGCTTCGGCTCGTTCGACCAGCGTAACCGCAAGACGGTGCAGGCTTTCGCTACCATCTTGCAGGCCGCCGGGGTCAAGTTCGCTATCCTCGGCAAAGAGGAGAAATGCACCGGCGACCCCGCTCGGCGCATGGGCAACGAGTACCTCTACCAGACGCTGGCGACCGAGAACGTGGAGACGATGAACGGCTACAACGTGAAGAAGGTTGTCACCGCCTGCCCCCACTGCTTCAACACGATCAAGAACGAGTATCCCCAGTTCAGCGGCAACTACGAGGTGCTGCACCACACCCAGTTGATCGACACGCTGATCAAGGAGGGCCGCATCAAGCTGACTGGCTCGGTGGACGAGGATGTGACCTACCATGACCCCTGCTATATTGGTCGCTACAACGACATCTACGATGCACCCCGCGACGTGTTGGCCGCCATCCCTGGCATCCGCCTGACCGAAATGCCGCGCAGCAAGAAGAATAGCTTCTGCTGTGGCGGCGGGGGCGGACGCGTCTTCATGGACGAACACACTGGCACGAAGGTGAACCAGACCCGCTCGAAGGAGGCCGCCGCTACTGGCGCAACCACCCTCGCCGCAAGCTGCCCCTACTGCATGACCATGTTTGAGGATGGGATCAAGGGGGCGGATGTGGCCGAGCAGATCAAGCCACTCGACATAGCCGAACTGGTCGCCCGCTCGATGGAGCCGCCCCGCGCTGGCGAGTACGACCTGATCCCCATGCGCCGCCCCAGCCCGCGCCGTAGCGAGTAGCAGGGTAGCGGCACAAAGAGGAGCACACCAATTATGGGTGCGCCCCTTCTTTGTGCCTACGCCAGCCAGCCGATGTGGCTCAAGCTACCTGGGTGAGCAAACCCTGCGCTATATCCTCCTGGGCCAGGCCGTCCAACAGCAGGTGGCTGATCGGTTGCTCTGGCAGCCAGTAGACCTTGACGCTCTCCTCACGCCCACGCACTGGCACGGCATCGCCGCCCTCCATCTTCAGCCGTTCGCCAATCTCCCCAGCAGTCGCGGCGGTGAGCAGTATCTCCCCCGGCCCCGCCAGCCCCACCAAGCGAGAGGCTACGTTCACCGCGTCGCCAATCACAGTGTAGCTGACCTGCTCGGCGGAGCCAATGTTGCCCGCCACCACCAGGCCAGTCGCCAGACTCATGCCCACGCGGATTGGGGGCAGGCTTTGGCTTGCCCGTTCGCGGTTGAGGTTGGTCAGTTCGCGGCGCAGAGTGAGAGCCGCCGCTGCCGCCCGTAGAGCATGGTCAGGCTGGCGGCTGGGCGCACCGAACACGGCCAGGATACCGTCACCCAGGAACTTGTCTACTACCCCATCAAAGCGGAAGACCACCCGCGTGCCGACCGCCATGTACTGGTTGAGCATGGTTACCACCTGCTCGGCGGGCAGGGTGGCTGCCTGCGCGGTGAAGCCTCGAATGTCTACAAAGAGGACGGTAACATCCAGGCGGCTGGTCATGTTCAGTTGGTCATCGCCGCTGAGGATTGCCTGGGTGATCGCGGGCGAAAACTGCCGCTGCAACTCGCGCAGCGAACGTTCGCGCCGCCGCGCCCGCCCCTGGTAGTAACCGAGAGCCGCCGAGGTCGCCAGCACCACCAGAAAGAGGACGAAGTAGAGCCAGACGGTGACGGTGAGGATGGTCACGGTCAGGTCGCGCTGGCGAGCCTGCAAGTCCAGGTAGAGGCTAGACACGTCTTGAGCTACATCGATCACCCCCACCAACTGGGTGCCGCCACTGTTGTAGATCGGGGCGTAGATGTTGAGCAGTGCCTCTATGTACTGCTCCCGCGGCAGGCCACAATCGCTGCTGCAAAGGCGCGAAACGACGTTGCCCGCTATCGCCTGCTGCAACAAGTTGCTATCTACCGGCTCAACGGACAGCAATACGGTGGCGGTGACAGCGGTAGCAGTGGGCGCAGCAGTAGCTTTGGCAGGCTGCGCCCCCCCATATTCATAACTATCGTTGTCCTGTGGGCTGCGCATAGCCGTGGTGGTGGCCGTTGTGGTTACTACCAGCGACGTAGGGGATGTAGCCAATACGGGGTCGCGGTCAGACCAGACCAGGCCGCCGCTCGGACTCCAGACCCGCACTGAATAGTAGGGCAGCCCCCCCCAGACCGCCTGACCCAGTTTGGTGAAGGCCGCGTGTTCGCGAGTCATTGGCACTTTGCGGCTAGACATCATATTGGTGGGGCTGATCAGGCCGCTCGCCCGCAGTTGTAGGTATTGCGCGGTGTTGACCCGCACATCCTTGAGGCCGCTATCCAGGAAGGAACTGCTGATCGCAGAGGCTAGCAGGGTGCCGACCACCAGGAAGACGGCCAGGGTGATGCTCAGAAAGATCAGGAGCAGGCTGACGAAGCTGAGGCGACGAGAGCGCGGGCGGGGATGGGGGCTGGCGGGAACGATCATGACGACTCCTGGTTGGCGGGCTGAAGAACATTGCTCATCTACCTTAGTATAACCTAAAACAGGCTTAGATCATACGTTGCCCACCAGCAATACGCTGCCGAAGCACAAGTTGGATTGCTGAGACCGCCCACTCACCCCATCCCTTGCCCATCGGCTAGTCTTCGCCCTGCGCTTTGGTGTAGCCACTCACGCCGTCAAACTCTTGCAGCTTCTCAATGTGCATCCAGCGGTGCTGGCTGCCAATCTGCTGCACCACCGCCAGCAGGTCGCTGTCGCTGAGGTCGCCACCAGCCGCCCGCAGCATCAAGCGGCAACGCGCCTGGTCCACCAGGTCGGTAATTGCCCCCATCGCCGGGTAGACTTTGGTTCCCCGGTTGGAGATCATCTTCAGGTAGAGCGGCGTATCGGCCACCAGCCGCTCTAGACTGTGACCCAATTCCTCTGGGCTGAGACTGGACTCGACGAACAGATCAAGACCGACCACCCGCCGCTGGCTGACCTTCACGAAGTCGGGGGCTGCCGAAATCTGGGGCAGCAGCAGGGGCTTGCGTTCGCGCACCTGCCAGCCGCTAGCTGTGCGCCCCAGGTTGGCGATGATCGCGTCGGTGTAAGCCTGCGTGCCGACCGCGCCGCTGTCGCCCACCACGTCGCGGGTGAGGGTGCCGTCTTGCAGCGTAACCAGCACCGCGTGTTCGATCAGGTCTGCCGCCGCAAACTCGCTCAGGTGGCGGAGCATCATCACCGCAGAGAGGGTCACTGCCGTCGGGTTAATCACGTCCTTGCCCGCATACTTGGGGGCCGAGCCGTGTACCGCCTCGAAGATCGCCACCTCGTTGCCCAGGTTGGCCGAGGGCGCGAAGCCCAGCCCGCCTACCAGGGCCGAAGTCAGGTCGCTGATGATGTCGCCGTTCATGTTGGTCGTCACAATTACGTCAAACTGCTCTGGCTTCTTGACCAATTGGTGGGCGCAGTTGTCAATGATGATGTGCTGGGCCTCGATGTCGGGGTATTCCTCGCTCACCTGCTCGAAGGTGCGCTTCAGGGTACCCTCGGTCAGCTTCATGATATTCGACTTGGTGGCACAGTGCAGGGTGTGCCGCCCCTCTGAGCGCACGAACTCGAAGGCCAGCCGCACGATCTTCTCGCAGCCCTTGCGCGAAATTAGCTTGAGGCACTGGGCCACGCCGGGGGTCTGCTGGTGTTCGATACCGGCGTAGAGGTCTTCTACGTTCTCGCGCACCACCACCAGGTCGATCCCCCGCCCACTATAGGGCGTGCGTACCCCCGGCAACTCGCGCACCGGGCGGATATTGCCGTAGGTCTCGAACAACTTGCGTAGCGTCACGTTCGCGCTCTTTTCGCCGAAGCCAACCGGGGTCTCCAGCGGCCCCTTCAGTACCACGCGGGTGCGGCTGATCGACTCGATGGTATCGGCGGTCACGCCCGATGCTATGCCCTGGCGAAAGACGCTCGCCCCTGCCGCCCGCTCCTCCCAGGCGATAGCTACGCCAGTGGCGGCGATAATGCGCTGGGTGGCGGCCACGCACTCTGGGCCAACTCCGTCGCCGGGGATCAATGTTACCAGCTTTCGACCCTGGGCATCCAGTTCAATGTTCATCGGTTCCCTCCTCAAATTGTGGTTAGCAAATCTTCCGCCGTCGCACCCGGCTCGGCGGTGGGCTGGCGGCTAGCTGGCTTCGGGGTTGGGCTGGAAGCAGCAATCACAGAGCGCAAAGCCCGCAAAGTCACTGTTGATTGCCCAGATTATAGCAGACCGCTGGTGGGCTAACAAGCGGGCGGCCTGCGGCAGCCAGGGCAGGAGAGCCGACCAGTGGTTTGACCGGCTGCGGGTGGAAGGGTTATAATCGGCGCATAAGGTAAGAGGCTAGTGCAAACAGAGGAGGCTACGAAACGGTGAGCGACCAGGAAAAAGAGTTCAAGAACCTTAATGCCGCCCACAAGGGCGACGCGGTGATCAGTCAGGGCGAGGATACGGACGACCACACCATGCAGGGGGGCGACGAGAACGATCAATCAGTCTTTGAATACGGCAAGGGGGGCGACGAGGCGGCGGACGAGGAGCAGCCGCTAGAGGAGTTTCTGGGGCTGGCTGAGGACGAGCCGTTGCGCGTCCTGGTTGTGGTCGCCCACCCAGACGACGCGGAGTTCGGCGCGGCAGGCACGGTGGCTGCCTGGACGAAGGCGGGCCGCGAGGTCTACTACGCGGTGCTGACACGGGGTGACAAGGGGACGAACGACCCAAACCTGACTAGTGAGCAGATTGCCGACATCCGCGAACGCGAGCAGCGCGAGGCCGCCGCTGTGCTGGGGGTCAAAGAGGTGACATTCCTGGGCTGCAAAGACGGCGAGGTGGTCGCCGACCTCAAGACGCGGGGGCTGGTGACCTGGGCGATCCGCAAATACCGCCCGCACATCGTTCTCGCTCAAGACCCCACCGCCCTGTTCTACAACAACCGCTTCATCAACCACCCCGACCACCGGGCGGCGGGCATGGCGACAATTGATGCTGTCTACCCGACCGCTCGCGACCGCCTCCAATTCCCTGAGCAACTAGCCGAGGGCTTGCAGCCGCACAAGGTAGCCGAAGTCTTCCTCTTTCAGTCGGAGGAGCCAGACACGTTGGTGGACATCAGCGTGACGTTGGAGACGAAGGTGGCGGCCCTCAAGAAGCACGCCAGCCAGTTTGACGACCCCGACGCGCTGGCCGAGCGGGTGCGCGAACGGGCAGCAGAGCTTGGCGCACAGGGCGGCCTGCAATTCGCCGAAGCCTTCCGCCGGGTGATTATCCGCCGCTGATGCTGGCCTTTGGTGGCAGCCTGGCGAAGGAGCAAGCAGATGACAGAGCAGCAGAGCAACCCGACCGACGAGGCTAGAGCGCAGAACGCCAAATCCAGGATTGCGGTAATTGACGTGGGCAGCAACTCGACCAAGATGTACGTCGCCGAGGTGGAGCCATCTGGCAAGGTAGAGCGGCTGCGCCGTACCTTTGCCATGACCCGGCTGGGCGCGGGGCTGGACAGCGAGCGGCGGCTGACGGCGGCGGCGATTGCTGGGGCGGTGGCTGCCTTGCGCGACTTCGCGGCCATCGCCGCCGAGTACAAGGTGGCAACGATCAAGGCGGTCGCCACCCAGTTCGCCCGCGAAGCGGTCAACATCAGCGAGTTGCAGCAGGCGATCCACGAACAAACCGGCATCGTGCTTGAGGTGATTAGTGGCGAGGAAGAAGCGCGCCTGGCCTTTGTCGCTGCCGCCGACGACTTCGCCAGCAGCAGCGAACGCATCCTCGTGTTCAACACCGGCGGCGGTAGCACCGAGCTAATCTACGGCCTGGGCGCGCAGGCTCAGGCGATGGTCAGCGTGCCGCTGGGGGCTGTCTATCTCACCCGCCAGTTCCCCCACCTGGTTGGGGTACACACGCAGGCAGGGCTGGCCGCGCCCTTGGCCTATATTGCAGCCCAGTTGCGGACGGTCAGCTTCTTGCCCCAGGCGCAGGGGGCGCGGGTGGTCGGCAACGGTGGGGGGATGCGGAGCCTGGCCTCCATCGCTGCTGGTGGCCTCAAAGATGACGAGATGGTAAAGGTTCACCTGGTCAATATCAGCCACGCGACCGTGCGCGACCTCACCCTCTGGTTGGCAGGGCTGACTAGCGAGCAGCGGCGCAACGTCCCCGGCCTCGAACCAGATCGGGTAGACATCATCGTGGCAGGCGGCCTGATTGCCCAGAGCATCATGGAAGCGGTCGCCGTCAACAACCTCACCTTCTCTGCCCGCAACCTGCGCGACGGCTTGATTACCGAGTGGGTACGGGGCGGGCGCAAGTAGGGCCAGCCGCCAACGGCGACCGCCACCCCCCCTCCTATGGCAGAGGCCGCCTGCCCTCGCCGAGCGGTTGCCGCGACCGCAGCCCTGTGGTAAACTGTGGTTGAGCGGTAAGTGGAGGTGACAGGATGCGGATCGTAGTCAACCCGGCACACTGGAACAAGCGGCTGGTAGAGGGGCGCGAGGTAGTGGAGAGCGGGCCAAGCGGCCTGGTCAGCGCGAAGGAACGCTGCCTGGTGGTCGCCAACAACCTGGTTGCCAAATTGCAGGCGCGGGGCATTGATGCGCGGTTGACCCCGGCAGACAACTCGCTGACCCTCGACGCGATTATCGCCTGGGCTAACGACCTGCATGGGAGTACGGCAGTCGATTTGCTAATCTCGATCCACTGCGACGCGATGGACAACCCCGCTGCCAACGGCTGCGCGGCCTACTTCGGCGAGGGTCATAGCGAGCAGGCGGCAACGGGCAACCTGGTCAGTGCAGAACTGGCGCGGGCCACTGGCCTCCGCAACAAGGGGGCGATTTCCGACCGGCTGGCCTACGGCGGACGGCTGGCTATCTTGCAGGAGACGCGGATGCCTGCCATCCTGCTTGAGTGTGGCTTCGTCACTAACGCGGCGGACGCGGCGATCATCCGTGACCACCCAGAGCAGATAGCCGATGGGATTATCAGCGGGGTGGGCCGCTACTTCATGCGGGGGCCGTGCGCTGCCCCAGTGGACTACCCCCTGCTTGGCCCGCCCAGCATCAGCTTTGCCCAGTTCCAGCGCGTGCTTGGCGAACACAGCAGCCCGGTCACGCCCGTCGCGCAGGAGTGCTGGGCGGTGATTAGCGCAGTTGGCATTGACCCAACTGTAGCCCTGGCCTTCTTCGGCAAGGAGAGTACGCTAGGTACGCAGGGGCGGCCAGAGACGCTGGCTAACCACAACTGGGGCAATCTGCGCGGCGACCGTAGCGGCGGCGGGGGCTTCCAGTTGTTCGCTAGCTGGCAGGACGGCCTGCGCGCCTGGTGTCAGCACCTGCTCAGCCCCACCTACACCCAGGCTACGCCACCGCTCGACACGATCTGCAAGATCGTACCGCTCTACGCCCCTGGCAGCGACGGCAACGACGAGAACCAGTATATCCTCGACCTGTATGGCATGATTAGCAAGTGGCGGCAGCAGAGTGAGGCGGGCGGTGGCAGCCCAACCCTGCTGCGCGACTACCCTGTGGCCTTCCAGGGCCGCCCCTGCATTACCCGCTCGCGCTTCCAGAGCGTATTGCAGGCCCAGGGCAGCCCGCTGGCGGATGCTGCCTTCGACCTCTACAACGCCTGCGTGCAGAATGGGGTAGACCCGGCGGTGGCCCTCGCCTTCTTCGTCTTGGAGAGCAACTGCGGCACTGCTGGCGGCGACCTCCTCCAGAACCAGAACTGGGGCAACATGAAGGGCGACGGCGGCGGCGTGCGTGGCCTGCAACAGTTCGCTAGCTGGCAGGCGGGGTTGGTCTACTGGTGCAACCGCTTGCGGACGGTTTATGCTGCCCTCGGCAAGCTGACGATTAGCCAGGTAGTACCAACCTACCGCCCCTACAAGGCGCAGGTCAACGGCGACCCCTGGTATATCCAGCAGCTACAAACCCTGATTGCGCCCTGGGATGCCGAAGCCGCCCAAATGATGGCCGTGCTTCAGTAGCAAGGACGGGCCAGGATTGACCACCGCGCGCCCCAGCGGACAGGGGGTGAAGGATTGCTAGCATAGAAGGGGCGATGGCTATGGCACGGATAATCCAACGTGGGCTGGTGCTGATAGGGGTGGCGATAGTGCTGGCGGCTCTGCTGCTGGCGGGCAACGCCGACGCGCAGAAGAACGGCGCGAAGCAGGGCGACCCCGACGTTAGCCAGCAACTGCTCTACAGCAGGCTGGTCAGCGTGCCGCCGCAGTTCGTCGGCAGCTACCAGGGGCCGTACAGCTTCAACCTGCCAGCGGGCTTCACCACCCCCGCCGTGTTCGCTAGCGGCCTGAGCAGCCCGCGCATGATTACCGTTGGCGCGTGTGGCGACCTCTACGCTGGCAGCAGCGGCGGCACCGTCTACCGCCTGCCCGACCGCAACCATGATGGCATCGCCGACGGGGTGTACACCCTGACTACTGGCCTGCCCAGCCCTGCCCACAGCGTGGAATACTGGAACGGTCGCTACTACGTGGGCGCGGGCGACGGTGTGTACCGCTTCGACCAGGCGAACTGCAATGTGGCGGGCAGCAACCAGACCAAGATTGTAGACCTGCCCAGCGGCGGCGGCCACGTGACGCGCACGGTAGTGCATGGGCTGGATGGCAAACTGTATGTCTCGGTCGGTTCTAGCTGCAACGTCTGCGTAGAGGGGGATAGCAGGCGGGCGGCAATCCTGCGCTTTGCGGCGGATGGGCCGAGCGGCAGCCAGGAGATTTTCAGCAGCGGGATGCGGAACGACGTGGGTCTCGCCTTCCGCCCCGGCACTAACGACCTGTGGACTACAGAGAATGGGCGCGACTATCTGGGCAACGGTGAGGGGCCAGAGGCGTTCAACTACTACCCGCCAGAAGAAGTGAACTTCGCGCAGGCGGGCCGCTACTACGGCTGGCCCTACTGCTTCGCTGATGGCAAGGAGGATCGCAGCGCAAACGGCACGAACAGCGTCGCGCCGCCCGCCTACAACGGCAACGGCAAGTCGCTAGCCCAATATTGCGCGGCTAGTAGCAAGC
The DNA here is from genome assembly GCA_038229595.1 of Chloroflexia bacterium. GTDB lineage: Bacteria > Chloroflexota > Chloroflexia > QHBQ01 > QHBQ01 > JBBROH01. The sequence continues at coordinate 13,954 of JBBROH010000109.1, forward strand.
CTATCGCCCAGATGCAGGCGCACAGCGCGCCAATGGCACTCCTCTTTAGCAAGGATAGCAACCTCGGCTTCCCCGCTAGCTGGAAGAAGGGCATCTTCGTGGCCCAGCACGGTAGCTGGAACCGCTCGAACAACGGCAGCTACCCGCCAGTGGGCTACAAGATAGTCTACATCCCTGCTTTCGCCGCTCATACTGGCAACAACTGGAACCCGCCCTCGCTCGACTTCCTGACCAGCAACCCGCAGCAGGCGGTGCGCCCTGTGGGGCTGCTGGTCGGTCTGGACAACGCCCTCTACTTCTCTGCCGACAACAGCGGCACGATTTACCGCATCGCCTACAGCGGCCTCAGCGACGGGCAGTGAGCTAGCTGGCCGCTAGTGCAAGCCGCTCGGCGTTGTCATCGCCCGGCGCACCACCTTGCTCAGTTCTCCCCGACGGATGTTGTCGTTGGGCCGGAAGCAGGTGCCGCTCTGGGGTGCAACGCAGGCAGCCCCGCTGATGATGTTCAGGTGGGCCAGCGTCTCAATGTCAAGGTAGAAGGGGTAGTTGGTTGGCACGTCGCTGAAGCTAGCACTGCTCGGTGTGTAGTAGCTGTAGCCACGGGCGGCCCGCACTATCTTCGCCACCTCGCCGCGCTTGACGTTGACGTTGGGGCCGTAGCAAGGGCTGCCAACCCCCAGGCTGGCGCACTGGCTGGCGTTCAGGCCGTTGACTACGCCAGCGTGGGCGGCTGCCTCGATGTAGTTGTAGAAGATATTGCTGCTCGGCACGTCGCTGAAGGTGGCTTGCGACGGTGTGTAGCTGGCGATGCTGAAGGCAAGCGTGGCGATTTTGGCGAACTCGCCGCGCCGGGTGCTGTCATTGGGGCGGAACAGGCCGTTCGCGCCGCTGACGATGCCGCGACAGGCAAGGTACTGGATGTCGCCATAGAAGATA
>JBBROH010000110.1:0-14679 GCA_038229595.1 Chloroflexia bacterium
GACCCCAACCGCGTGGCTGACGATCAGGTTGCGCGACAGTTCGCCCGCCTGGTCGCGGCGGATTACCACGTCGGCGAGTGGGCCAAAGCCAGTGTTGATCCCGTAGACCACGCGCTCCTCGGCCCCGCCGATCATTGCGTCCACCCAGCGGCGGCTAGCCTCGATAGCGGCGACTGTGCTGCTGTCTGCCGGGTCGCTGGCCGAGAGTAGCCGCACCTTACGCCCATAGCGAGCCACCGCCACCACATCCTCGACGGTGAGCGCAGTCCCGCTCAGGCGCAGCGGTTCGCTGGCTAGCAGGGCGGGGGGGGTGAGCAGTGGGCGGTAATCTTTCAGTTGCAAAGCAGTTCCTTCCTTCCATGTCTCCATGTCTTCATTGACGCGCCTATTATACCACCCCACCCCTGGCTGCGCCCTGCCCCGACGAACCGCCCGCAGTTGGCTGGTTGCCAGCGGCAATGCTTCTCTGCTAAACTGGTGGCAACATGGCAAGGAGGCCCGCTTTGGCTAAGATGACGCTGGAACAGCTTGATTTCCTCGGTTGGCGCGACTGCTGGCGGCTGGACAACGGTACGCTCAGGCTGACGGTGGTGCCGCAGATTGGCGGGCGGGTGCTGGTATGTGAGTTCGACGGCCACAACCTGTTCTACATCAACCAGGCTCTCGCTGGTAAGCTGTTCACTGCCGCCGAGCAGACCGAGCGTGGCCCCTATAGCTGGCCCAACTATGGCGGCTCCAAGACCTGGCCCGCGCCGCAAGGTTGGAGCGGCCCTCAGCAGTGGCCTGGCCCGCCCGATCCGATCCTCGACGGCGGCCCCTACACTGTCACTGCCCAGCAGAGCGACGCGCAGCAGGTAAGCCTGACCATGACCAGCCAGCCCGACCCCTACACGGGAGTGCAACTTACCCGCCGCCTCAGCCTCAAGGCAGACAGCACGGCAGCCGAATTGCAGATTACCATGCAGAACGTCAGCAAGCAGCCGGTGCGCTGGGCGATCTGGGAGATTAGCCAGTTGGCTGCGGGGCTAGCTGGCGAACCGGCCCAGGCAGCGCGCATCTACCTGCCGCTGCAAGCCAGCAGCCGCTTCGCAGATGGCTATCTGGTGCTGCACGGCGACCCTGCCAGCCCGCAGTGGCAGCCCGCTCACAGTGGGGGCTTGCTCACCATTGCCTATGCTGGGCTAGAAGGAAAGGTGGGGGTGGACGGCGCAGAGTGGGTCGCCTTCAGCCGCTCCCTGGGGCAGGGCAGCTACGTCTTTAGCCAGCGCACACGGCTAGAGCCAGCCGCAGATTATCCCGACGGCGGCCTCAGTGCAGAGTGCTGGTGCAATGGGGTGAACGCAGGGACGACCGACCGCAGCGAGGTTCTCTGGTACATGGAGAGCGAGGTACTCGGCCCCCTGCGCGAGATGCAGCCCGGTGCCGCCCAGCAGTTGACTATCCACTGGGGGGTAGCAGCTAGCAGCGGGCCAGTGGTCGCGGTTGGCGCACTCGCTTGCACCAGCCAGCCGCTTGCCGTGACGGATGGACTGGCTAGCGGTAGCTTCGGCCTCTACTACCCTGGTAAGGCTGCACTGCTGGCGACCATTGCCGAGCAGCAGCGTTACCTGTCCACCACCTGGACGGTGGCCGCTGGTCGCCCCCTCAGCTTCGCGGGCGTAGCAGTGCCGCCGAACTGCCAGCGGCTGCAACTGCTGCTGCACGATGCCGACGGCCAACCGCTCGGCTTGCTGGGCGAGTGGCTGGCCTTGCAACCCTGAATGGTGGCGCGCAATGTGGCCCTTGACTCTGCCGCCAGATCAGTTATAATAAAAGCGGTGATTTATGCGTCGGCTGTTTAGGGCAAGGAGCGTAGTTTGAGTACAACAGAGCAGGGCAAGCAGGCAGGCTGGGGCAAGGCCGATCTGCACATCCACACTACTTACAGCGATGGCATCCACGACCTGGAGCGGGTGCTACGCTACGTAGAGGAGCAGACCGACCTCGACGTGATTGCTGTCACCGACCATGACAACTTCAAGGGCAGTCTGCTGGCCCGCGAACTGGCGGCCAAGCGCAACTACCGCTTCCAGGTGGTGCTGGGGGCGGAGATTACTACGCGGCAGGGCCACCTGCTTTGCTACTTCTTCGACGACAGCCAGTTTCGTGGTGACTACAAGATGTACAAGCCAGTAGAGGCGGTAGTTAGCGACGTGCTAGAAGCGGGCGGCTACTGCGTTGCGCCGCACGCCCTCAGTTGGCTGACCCTCAGCCTGGGCGAGGCTAGCATCAATAAGCTGATTGCCCTCAAGCTGCCGCTCAGTGCCATCGAAGCAATGAACCCCAGCATCGCAGCCCGCGTCAGCAACAAACAGGTGCGCGCCCTCAACCAGTCTAGCTGGCACCTGGCCGAGGTGGGCAACAGCGACGCGCACGCCACCCAGCACATCGCCCACGCCTACACTCTCTTTCCTGGCAGTACAGCGGCGGAGCTTGAGCAAGCAATCCAGGCCAAGACTACGCAGGCGGCTGGCACGTTCATGAATGCAGGCCAACACCTGGAGATTGCTGGGGCCAATATCGTGCGTAGCTGGTTCCTGCTCCCTGCCAGCCACCTGCGCCGGGGGGCGAGCAACCTGCTCAAAGGTGACAAAACAAAGAACCAGCGGAGGTGAGACGGTGAAGATTTGTCTAGTTTCCCCCTACGACTTCCCCTACAAAGGCGGCGTGACCGACCACATCGCCCACCTGGATGAGGGCTTGCGTGGGCTGGGCCACGAGGTCAAGATTATGGCTCCTACCTCGAATGAGGCGGCTGACGCGACGGAGGCCAAGAACTTCTACCCGGTCAGCCGCCGCATCATCGCCATCCCCGCCAACGGCTCTGTAGCCCGCATCTCCCTCTCCTTCTGGCTCTGGAACTACGTGAAGGAGATACTGGCTGCCGAGGCATTCGACCTGATCCACCTGCACGAGCCGTTCATGCCAGTGGTGCCTATGGCGGTCTTGCGCCACTCGCACACGATCAACGTTGCCACCTTCCACGCTTTTGGCGAGGGCGGCAGCACCTCTTACCGCTACAGCAAGCCGATCCTGCACTACTTTAACAGCAAGCTGCATGGGCGCATTGCTGTCTCGCGCTACGCCCGCGACTACGTCAACGAACACTTCCCCGCCCGCTACGAAATCATCCCCAACGGGGTAGAGGTTGCCCGCTTCAGCCAGCCGCAGCCGCCGATTGAGTTTATGCGCGATGGGCGGCTGAATATCCTCTTTGTGGGCCGCATCAACGAGCAACGCAAGGGTCTGCGCTATCTAATCCGCGCCATCCCCCTGCTCAAGCCCTACTTCCCCAGCCTGCGCCTGGTCGTCGCGGGCAAAGGCGAGCCAGAGGAGTTCGCGGACGATATGGAGGGGCTGACCGAGAACGACGTGAAGTTCGTTGGCTTCGTCAGCGACGAGGACTTGCCCCGCTACTACCAGTCTGCCGACATCTTCTGCGCGCCCAGCATCGGCGGTGAGAGCTTCGGCATCGTGCTGCTGGAGGCAATGGCCGCTGGTACGCCGGTGGTGGCTGGCAAAATCGCAGGCTACGCCAGCGTCCTCGAACATGGCAGCACCGGCTTCCTGGCCGAGCCGAAGGATGAGAACGCCCTGGCCCTGGCCCTCACCCGCCTGCTGGCCGATGCAGAGTTGCGGAAGCAGATGGGCGCGGTCGGGCGGCTGCACGCCGAACGCTATTCGTGGGACAAGATTACCCGCCGCATCGCCTCCTTCTACCAGCAGACCAGCGAAGAAGTGCTGGGCATCAGCCGTTCGCTTACTACAGAGTACCAGTAGTCGCTTGTTTATCAACCACGGAGCAGAACAGGAGCAACTATGTTTAACGAGAACGCACAGGAGTGGGGGCGCAGCATCGCCCGTCGGATTATGACCTTCTTCGTCAACAGCCCAATCACCCCGAATATGCTGACCATCGCGGGCTTCTTTCTCACCCTGGCAGTGGGGGCGGTCATCGCAGGCGGCTACTTGGTGTTGGGGGGGGTGCTGATGATTTTCGCCACCGGCTTCGACCTGCTCGACGGTGCATTGGCGAAGCTGACGGACAAGGCGAGTACCTTCGGTGCCTTCCTCGACTCGACGATGGATCGCTACGCGGATGCTGCCCTGCTGGGCGGCGTGGCTCTCTACTACCTGCTCAACCCCCAGCCGCAAGGGACATTGGGGGTGGTATTGGTCTTCATCGCGCTGGTCGGCGGCGGCATGGTCAGCTACACGCGGGCGAAGGCGGAGTCGCTGAAGATTGAATGCAAGGTGGGGCTGCTGGCCCGCCCAGAGCGGATTATGATCCTGGCCGCAGGGCTGCTGCTTAGCGGCTTCTGGTCGGGCGGCTTGCTAGCCGCGCTCGTCCTGCTGGCGGTCGGCACCAACTTCACAGCGGTGCAGCGCATCTGGCACGTGTACCGCACGCTGAACTAAGGCTGCCCGTGGAGGGCGGTCGCTAGCTCCTAGCAACCCTTGAGGAAAATCAGGTTGGCTTCCAGCTTCCACCTATTGGTAGGGTCTGGTGGAACTGGAAGCTGGAAGCTAGCCCGCTTGCCCACTGCTCGCTGGCCTTGCCGGGCTGTGCTATACTGGGTGCATGAGCGAGTTTGCGCGCCAAATCAACAGCGACCCGGCCTGGCTGGGCCAACAGTTGCGGGCTAGCCTGCCCGCCGCTCACCGCACTCTGCTGGCTGCGACTACCGCGCAGGCGGCTGCGCTCAGCCTACCGCTCTACCTGGTCGGTGGTCTGGTGCGCGACCTCCTCTTGCAGCGGGCGAACAGCGACCTCGACTTTGCAGTGGAGGGCGACGCGCCGAGCCTGGCGGCAGCGGTGGCCGTTAGCCTTACGCCCGCCGCGAAGGTGATCCGCTACCCCCAGTTCGGTACTGCTGCCCTTGAGTGGCAGCCGGGGCTGGGGCAGCCGCCCGCCGAGGCCGATTACGCGACCACCCGCCGCGAAACTTACGCCCAGCCCGCCGCCCTACCGACCGTCAGCTTCGCCAGCCTCGCTGACGATCTCGCCCGCCGCGACTTCACGATTAACGCCTTCGCCCTGCGCCTACCCGACCTCACCCTGATCGACCGTCATGGCGGGCTGGCCGATTTGCGCGCCGCACTGCTGCGGGGGCTGCACAGCGGCAGCTTTGTGGACGACCCCACCCGCATCTTCCGCGCCGTGCGCTATGCCGTGCGGCTCGGCTTCGGGCTGGCAGCGGAGACTCTGGCTGACCTACAAGCCGCCGTCGCAGGGGGGATGATCGCCCGCCTCTCGCCCGACCGCCTGCGCCACGAGCTGGCGAAGGTGCTGCACGAGCCGTCCGCCCCCGCCATGCTGCTCCGCCTGAACGATTTGGGCGTACTGGCAGCGATCCACCCTGCTCTAAGCCTGGGCCTGAACAGTAGGGCCGCCCTCGTTCGCCTTGCCGCGCAGGGGGGCGACGAACTGGCCTACTACGCCGCCCTCTGCGCCGACTTGCTGGCCGCCAACCCCGCGCAAGTAGGGGAGGTGGCCGCCCGCCTCAACCTGCCCTCTGGCATGCGGGCCGACCTGCACGCCCTCGGCCTGCTGCGGGCAAGCGTGCCAGGGTTGGAACTGCTGGCCTGCGCGATACCACAGCCCCGTAGTACGGTATACTGGGCCTTGCAGGGCTACCCCCCGGCGGCATTGCGCGCCTACGCCTTGCTCTCGCCAGAGCATGAGACGGTTAAGCTGTACCTGAACGACTTGAGCCAAAGCAAGCCGCTGCTCACTGGCGACGACCTCACCCGCCTCGGCCTGCCACCCGGCCCTGCCTACAAGCCGATCCAGCGCGAACTGCTGCGCGCCCAACTTGACGGCGAAATCGTCAGCCGGGCGCAGGCGGAGATGCTGGCTAGCAAACTGATTGGAGCGCAACTTGACCGATAAACCGAACGTCCTGGGCCGCGTACTGCTGGTAGTGGTGCTGCTGGTGGTCGCCTACGCCGTCTACTCTTTTGTCAAAGCGAACAACGAGGGGCAGGCCAAGCTGCTGCCAGCGGTCAAAACCTACGTGGATGGCAAGAACGACGGCAAGAACCCCGATCCCGCTGGCCTGGCCGTCGCTGCGGATGGCCGCGTGTTGCTGCGGGTCAGCTTCGTGGCTGGCAAGCTGAGCGACAAGCTGGTAGGCGACTTCAGCCGCGCCTATCAGGGTGTGCTGGTTAGCCGCGACGATGCCGCCAGCCGCGCTGACTTCTACTTCCCGACGACAGCGGTTGGGGCGGTGGCAGCCCGCAATGAGGTGACGAAGGTTGAGATTGCGCCGCCTGCGCCAATGCCCACCCCCGCCCCAACCGCCACCGTGCGCTAAGGAGTCGCCGATGAACGAGCAGGCCGCCCTCGACCGCTTCGCCCTGTACTACGACCTTGAGTACGCGGAGTATGACGACGATTTCAGCCTCTACTACACCTACCTGACTGCCATCGCCAGCCAACCTGCCCGTGTGCTGGAACTGGGCTGCGGTAGCGGGCGGCTGCTGGTCGCCCTGGCCGAGGCAGGTTGCGCCGTGCTGGGGGTGGATGCCTCGCCTGCCATGCTGCGTCGTGCTGCGGCAAAGCTGAGCCGCATGGTGGGCGCACAGTTTGGCCTGCTGGAGGGGAGGATGGAGAGCCTGGTGCTGGCCGCCGACTACCGCGCCGACCTGGTGATCGTTGCCCTCAATACCTTCCAGTACCTGACCAGTGTGGCGCAGCAGCGGGCCTGCTTGCGTGCGGTGCGGCCCCACCTGGCGGCGGAGGGACGGCTAGTCCTCGCCCTGCCTGGGCCTGCCAACTGGCCCGACTTCCTCGGCACTCCTAGCGGCTTGCTGCTGCAAGGCACCTACGCCGACCCCAGCACGGGCGGCTACGTGCAGAAGTGGTTCAGCAGCCGCTTTGACCCCGCCAGCCAGCTTGAGCAGGTCAGCTTTATCTACGACGCAGTGGCAGAAGACGGCAGTCTACGCCGCCTGCTTGCCCCACTCACCCTGCGCCACAGCTTCCGCTACGAACTGGAACACCTGCTCACCACCTGCGGCTACGCGGTTGAGGCTATCTACGGCGACTATGCAGGCGGCGAGTTCGATGGCGGCAGCGAACACATGGTTTTTGTTGCCACCACGACTGAACCGGGGTGATCTACGCCGCGCCGCGCATCACCTTCGTCGCTGGGGCCGCCTTCGTAGAGCTAGCCGACGAGATCAGCCTGGCCGCCAGCCTGCGGGTGCAAGCGACCGCCCACCGCCTGACACACCCTGCTATCTACGAGCTAGTACCCGCCTACGCTTCCCTGCTAATCCGCTATGACGTGGCGCGCCTGAGCAAAGCAGCCCTGCGCCGCCTCCTCCGCAGCGCAGTGACAGGCGGGGATGGGTTGGCTGAGTCTGGGCCAGCAGGGGCGTTGGTAGAGATAGCGGTCAGCTACGGTGGGGCGGACGGCCCCGACTTGGCGCAGGTAGCTGCCCACTGCGGCCTGAGCGGGGCAGCGGTGATTGCTCGGCATTCTGCGGCCCTCTACACGGTGGCGATGCTCGGTTTTGCCCCCGGTTTCGCCTACCTGCTCGGTCTGCCAGCAGCACTGGCTACGCCCCGCCTCGCCAGCCCGCGCCCGCACGTACCCGCTGGCAGCATCGGCATCGCGGGCCAGCAGAGCGGCCTCTACGCCCTCGACACCCCCGCTGGTTGGCAGATCATCGGGCGCACGCTTGCCCCCCTTTGGCAAGCCCACCGCCAGCCGCCCAGCTTGCTGCAAGTGGGCGACCGCGTGCGCTTTGTGGCGCAGAGCGCGCCTGAAGAATGAAGATGCAAGGTTGCTAACTGGCTACGGCGCACTGTCAATGGCCCTGTGTACCACCTTCGACAACTCGCCGCGTCGGATGTTGTCGTTAGGGCGGAAGCAGAGGGTGGTGCTGCCAGGGCAGGCGGCCCCACTCAGGACATTGCGGGCGGCCAGCGTCTCGACAGCGGCGAAGGCGAAGTTGTTGCTTGCCACGTCGCTGAAGGTCGGGTTGGCTGGCGTAAGGCTGGCATAGCCGCGCCCGCGCACGGTAATCACTGCTACCTGCGCTCGCGTCACGTTCTGATTGGGCTTGAAGCTACCGTCGGGGAAGCCAGTGATCACCCCAGCATGGGCTGCCGCTTCTATGTAGGCATAGGCAAAGTAGTTGCTCGGCACGTCGTTGAAGCTGGGGTTGCTGGGCGTGAAGGGGGGGATGCCGAAGGCTAGCGCGGCAATTTTGGCGAACTGCCCCCTTGTGGTGCTGGCGTTCGGCCTGAAGCTGCCGTCGGGGAAGCCGCCTACGATATTGCGGCAAGCCAGATAGAGGATGTCGACTCGGAAGATGTTGCTGCTCGGCACGTCGTTGAAGCTGAGGTTGCAGCCGCTGCCGTTGAGGGTGAGCGATTGCAGGTTGAAGCCGCTCTGCACTGCGGTCAGGCGCAGCACGTTCAGCCCCGCCGCCAACTGGTAAGTACCCGCCGCTACGTCGCTGTAGTTGCCACTGCCCCCAGTGTCGGCGATGTTGACGGTTTGGCTGATGCCGTTGCTGACCGTCGCCCGCACCTGCCTGCCGCTGCCCGCTGCCGCCAGCCGCAGGGTCAGGGTGTAGCTGCCCGCCGCTGGCACATCCAACAGGTAGTCGAAGGTGCAGTTGTTCAGGGCAGCGTTGATGTGGTCGCCTTCTAGCACGCAGACCCAGCCGGGCATATTGGTGGTCACGCTGGTGGCCGGGATCGTCCCCGGCACCGTCAGTCCCGCGTTCAGCGCAGGGTAGGCGGCGGTCAGCACCCGCAATGCGCCCAGGTACTTGGGGGCTTGCGCGTCGAACACGTTGTCGGTCAGCCCCCAGAAACCCCACTGGCTGTAGCCGCTGGTCAGGGTGAAGTACATGAACAGTTCGCCCGCGTCGGCGTACCAGTTGGTGAGGTACTGCTGCACCACGTTGCCCATGCGCTGGTCGCGGGTAGCGGCTAGCTTGGCCTCGTAGCTGTGGTTGCCAGTCAAGCCCTCGCCCCCCTCGTAGGCGAAGTTGTGTAGGCCATAATAGCGCGCGAAGGCGGTATAGCTGGTCGTAGCCTTGCGGATGTCGGCAAGACTGGTAGCAAGGGCGGTGAATATCTGGTCAGCGGTCAGGTCGTCGCGGTTGCTGAGGGCTTCGGGGATGTCGAAGTAGGGCGCACCAGCGATAGCGTGGATGTAGTTTCGCGGCGGGCCATAGCTGCGGTCGAGGAAGTTGAGTTGCTGCCAGGCGACGAACGGCCACGACACCTGACTGGCAAGCACTGGACGGATGCGGCCATTGGGCAGTTGCTCGCCAAAGCTGGCAGCGAAGATGTTGCTGACCTCCCGCAGCCGCAGGCCGACGCGCCGATAAGCCCACCAATCATGGTTGGTCTCGCCATCGGCATTGAGGGGCGAACCGCCAGCCGCTACCGCGGCCTCGGCCTGCGCCTTGTTCCAGGCAAACTGCTCAAAGCCACCGTTCCACACCTCGTTGCTGTACTCAAGGTAGATGATGCGCCCTGCTTCCAGGTTGTTGTGCAAGAGGGTGGCAAGTTGCTGCACGTAGTCGTCGGTTGCGTGGGCTGGTATGTTAATCCAGATATCCTTGTGCGTGGTGTTCGCCAGTTGCACCACGTACTCCCAGGCCGCCCCCTTGTCCGTCACCTGCCGCACGGCATTGAGGGGGGTGCGATCTGCCCAGTTTGCCACCAGGTTGCCATTGGTGGCGGTGAAGTCCATGAAGCGGATTACGCTGAAGGGTTGTAGCAGGTTGAGGAAGGCGGTGCTGAACACCTGGGTGGTGTCGGCGGGGTAGCCAGGGCGGATCAGCTTGATGTTGCGCGCCCCACCACCTGTGTTGACGAACTTGAGCAGCAACTGTGTGGCCGTGTCGTTCACCACTACGTCGGCGGTGCTGACCCCGGTCGTCGTGTTGTAGGCGTAATTCTGCACTACCGCCTCGCTCCACATCGCGCTCACATCGGCGTGGCCGCTGAAGGTCAGCTTGTAGCTGCCGCCGATATGGGTGGTAAGCTCCATTACCACCACGGCGAAGTCGCTGGTCGGCCAGCCCGCGCTGTCTACCGCAATGCTGCCCAGCCAGGGGTTGTCCAGCCCGCCAAAGCGCAGCGACATCTTCATCGCATCCACAAACATCTGCGAACGCGAGAGGTCGCTGACCCCCTCGATACCCACCCCCAGCGGCACTTGCCCCGGCTGCGGACTGGCCGCCGCTGTTTTGGCCGCCAGCTTGCCGTTAGGGTGACTGGCACCCGCCGCTGGCACTGTACCGAGCAGCAGCAAGGCTACTAGCAGGTAGCCAGCGCAGCCCATAACTTGCTTCTTCATCTTAACCCTCCGTAAACGAATGTAATAATGATTACGCTTGCCAGCTTGCAACTGGCATCACCATGCTACAACCGCTGGCAGGCGGAGTCAAGCGCAGATAGCCTGGGTAAGACGAAGATAGGAGGAAGGTACTATTCGGAGCGCGGCGCGAAGTCGAACAGATTGCGGCAACCCAGGGCAAAGCGGAGGGTGAAGGCCAGTAGCGCGGTGATGTAGTGTTCCTGAGCCAGTTCGTAGCTGGCAGCCCGCAGGTTGTCGCGCCCGTCGCGGCTGGCTAGCAGCGAGTTGCGGCGCACGAAGCGCGCGATCTGCTGGTTTGTCTCTGGGCTGGCCCGCCGCTCGAACAAAGCTTGGGCTGCGTCGCTGCGGGCGTGCAACTCGATGCTGCTGCCACCAAAGCGCATCTTGGCCGCCATCGCCACCTCGACTGGGGTCAGCAGGTAATAGCTGCGCTTGCCAAACAGCCACGTCTTGTACTCGGTCAGCCAGACCGGGAATTGCAGGTTGTAGCTACTAGCTTGCGCCAGATCAGCTCCCACGTCGGCTGGGTCGTAGCTCTGGTTAGCGGGTGCTTGCACCAGGGCCGCTTGCAGTAGGGTTCGGGCCTGCGCGTCGCTGATCAGACAGCGATCCAACAGTTGTTGAGTGGCCTGCACCAGCTTGCTGCTGCGCTCCAGGTTCGCCTCGACGCGCCGCAGCAGGGCAGAGATCGTCTCGGCCTTCAACTCCATGCTCTCGGCATCAAAGTTGAGGTAGCGGGCGAAGCCAGCCTTCAGCAGTTCATCATGCGTCGCCTGCCGCCGCTTGTGCGCCCCTTCCAGTTCGTTCAGGTGGGCGCGGATGGCAGCGTGTTGGCGGCTGGCATCCTCAGCAATGCTAGCCAGGCGTTCGTGCAGGTTGGCCTCGTGTTCGGCCACCTCGTGGTCGCGGCTGGCAATCAGGTCGCGCCCCGCCTGCTCGCTCTCGTCCAACTGCTGGCGAATAGCCTTCAGTTGGTCAAGGGCGCGCTGATGCTCGGCCTGGGTCTGCACGATCCCAGCCGAGTTCGCGTCCAGTTCGCGCCCCGTCTGCGTCCAGGCCTGGATCAGCGGCGGCAAGGTGCGGGTAAGCTCGTCATACTGGCGCACAAAGGTATCAATCTGGTTATAAAGTTGGCTGGCAGCTAGGGTCTCGATCTTGGCGGTCAGGGCGCGGATGCTGGTCTGCTCCTGGTTGAGGCGGTTGCGGGCGGCGGCGTACTCCTCACCTTCCTCTGGCTGCGGGTGGGGGGTGGTCAGGTAGCTGCTGAGGTCGCGGCTGAGGGCTTCAGCACGGCGGCCCAGTTCCACCGCGTCCTCGTAGTAAGGCTGCAACTCGCCGCGCAACTTGAGGGCATCGGTCGCCAGCAGCTTGATCGCCGCCTGCCGCTCGCTGTAGGGGAAGGTAGGCTGCTCGATAGCGTTCGCGTCGTCGCGCACCGCCTCAAAGCGTCCGCGTATCTGCGTCACCTGCTGGTTGATGTCTAGCAGGTTGTTGTCCATCCCCCGCACCCTCCGCTGCACTGCCGCCAGTACCTCGGCCACCCCGCCGCCCAGGGGGTCGGTGCGCCCGCCCCGCCCGACCATCGGGCCAGGATTGTTGACCACCAGGCGTGGTGCCTCGCTGTGGTAGGCAACCTTTGCCGCCTCGCGTATCCGACGGTGGGCCAGGCGGATGCGCTGGTCTACAGTGTCGGCCCGCTGGCGCAGTTCGTCATGCAGCCGCTTGATCGTCGCCTCCTCGCTCCGTTCACGTTGCTCCAGGCGGTTTACCTGCTCGCTCTGCTTGGCTTCCTTCGCAGTCAGTTCGCCCTGCAAAAGCTGCTCAGCGGTCAGGCGGTTGCCGAACTCGCCCTGCACCCGCGCTACCTGCTCGTCGGCAAGCTGGCGGCTGCGCGCCTCCATCTGCTGGCGGTCGTTGGCGACACGTTCCAGGTCGGGGCGCACCTCGGCGGTCAGTTCCTCGTTCACCTGGGCGAACAGTGCCTCGGCCACCTGGATCATATCCTCGACCTCGATGGTGTGGCTGGGAGCCTGCTTGCGCCACTGCTCGGCCAACTCCTGCCAGCGGCGCGCCCACTCCTCGGTCACACCCAGCCCCTCGCGTTGGTTGTGCCAGATGTTCAGCAGCGGCTCGGCCAGGGTCGCAAACTCGCCAAGCTCTGCCGCCAATGCGCTGTACTGCTCAGCGGTGCGAACCGTCGGCAACCCCGGCTGGCTGGGCTGGAATGTAGCTGGGCTGGCAACCGCAAGCGGCCCTGTGGCTGGCGGGCTAGCGGGCGCAAGGGCTGGCACCTCAGTCAGCGGCTGCTCAGCGGGGAACAGGTTGTCAAAGTCAAACTCGAACGGCACTGCGGCTGGCGGCTCGCTGGCTGGGGCGGCGGCAGTAAACTGCGCTTCGTCCTCAGCGGCGGGTTCGCTGGCCGCAGCGGGCGCAGGGGCTGGCCCAACCACGCTGGCGAGCGTAGCTGGCTGGGCGTAGCTTGTGCCTTCCTCTACCCCGCTCTTGTTGTTCAGCCTCGCCACCACCGCCAGCGGCTCGATATCGGCGGCCTGCACTGGCATCAAGGCGGCGGTGGCGGGCGGCAGTGCCGGAAGGGGTGCGCTCTCCTGCCCCCAGGTGAGCAGTTCGCTGACTGCCTGGAAGGCTTCGCCGTCGGCAGCCAGGGCGTAGCTAACCTGATGCTCGAAGTCTTGGGCGGCGGTTAGGCTGGCGATCTCGGTCAGTTGCTCGATCAAGATGGCCTGCGCGTCCAGCCCCGCCTCCTCCTGATCCAGCGGAGCGGCCGCCCGTGCGGCCTGGGTGCGATCCAGCAGGCGGCTCTGGTCGGCGCGGGGGATGTGGTAGCTGTCGCCCTCGTCCTCTGGCTCTTGCTTGAGCGTGTCGAAGAACAGCCAGTTGCCGTCGGCGAAGGGCTGGGCGATCACCTGCCAGCGGGCGGGCGCAATGTGCTGCACCACCGGCTTGAGCAGCAGCACGGCGATCAGCCCGATCAGCACGGCAGCGACCACGAAGGGGATGACGATGCCCGCGCTCGCATTGAAGGCGAAGATCAGCAGCACCGCCACTACCACCGCCAGTGGTAGGGAGAGCAGCCACCAGCCGAGACCACGGAAGAAGCCCCGCCAGAGCAAGGCGTAGATTTGGGCGGCGACCATACCGGGGCTGGCCGCCTCACCATCGCTGCTGCGGGCGGGGGTCTGGCCGACGGCAAAAGGGAGGTTGACCTCCCTGGCCGCCACTGCTGGCTGTTCATCGACTGGCTGTTCGCTCACGGGTTGCTGCTCGCCTGTTCTTCCAGCACGGGGCTGGCGGGATTGCCTGGGGCTGGCGGGTCGGCGGGGCTGGGTAGGGCTGGCTGGTTGCCGCCACCGGCCTCCCCCAGCGGGGCGGCGGCCACTTCGCTCTTGAGCAGCCGCTTGGCGGCGGTGATCGCCCGCAGCAGCCGTTGATTGAGCAGGCTGGTCAGGACGCTGCCGCCACCCACCTTCGGCGGCTCGTCTACGCCGCGCACGCGTAGCATACCAGCCGCGTCAAGGTTGAAGCGGTTCTCCTCGTCCACTGGCTGTTCGCCAACTACTACGCTGCTGGCAACCTCTATCGCGCCTTGCGGGCTGACCACGCTAGGCGACATCACTTGGGCCTCCCGCTCAATCGTCGCGCCTGCGAGAGTGAAGGCAGCCCCAACTAGTGCGCCGACCCCCACCGCCAACTCGCCCTCGCTGACCGCCCAGCGGCGCACCTGGCAGTTCGCACCCAGCCCGATGCTGGTGGCGTGAACGCTGCGGATGCGGCAGCCGCTGCCCACCTCCACTCGCCCGCCCGCGATGATGTAGCCGCTGACCGTCGCTTCCTCCTCCAAAGTCACGTCGCCGAGGGCGTAGATGTGGCCGCGCAGGGCTGCCTTGCGCCCGACCCGCACGTTGTGGGCAAAGATGTTGCCGCTGCCACTACTATTGGCGGGGAGAACCACATCGCGCTCAAGCTCCTGCTTGCGGCGGGGATAGAGGTCCCCCTGCCACTCTGCCGCTGGTGGGCTAAGAGGCTGGCGGGGGCCAACCGGCTTGCGCGGAGCAAGTACTGCTGTGTTCTCAGCGTGGGCCTTCTCGCGCTCGTCCAGCTTGGTCGCCACCCGCTGGCGGTCAACGAAGGTGGGGACGGCCTCGTAGATCGTTGCCAGCAATTGGCGGGCAGCGGAGATGCTGGACGGGTCGAGGCTGGCGGCTAGCTGCTGCGCCCTCTCGTACATCTTGCGTAGCACCTCATCGGTAAGCTGGCCGGTCGCCGC
>JBBROH010000111.1:0-14519 GCA_038229595.1 Chloroflexia bacterium
AACCAGGATCGCCAGCCAGACCGCCACCTGGAGGCCAACCACGGCCAGGTAGGTGAGCAGGTGATTGCGGAACTTCTCCTTTGCTACCACGCGCCGGGTCGCATCCAGGCGCAACTGCTCGTTAGGCTCGATTTTGCTGCGCTGATTGTTGTCCACTATGATCCATCCTTTCAGGGAGCTTGCCCAGCTAGTGAGAGCTAAAGGTTGATTAAACCGTTCCAGAGGCGGCACGTTCGCTTTGCCGTCCGCTACTGTAGAAAAGCCAGCCTGCCAGCAGGTAGTTGCAGCCTACCAGCAACGAGGCGGGCGAGATCAGGGTTGGTGGTGGGAAGAAGGCAGGTAGAGCGACCAGCGCGCCAAACTGGCAGAAGCCGAGGGCTGTGACGCGCAAATCAGTGAACGCACCGATTACCGCCAGCCCGAAGGCCGCCGCCATGCCGATCACGTACTCAGTGTAGAGGAAGATGCCCCCATTGGCCTGGTAGAGGGCGAAAGTCAGCAAGGACGCGCCGCTGAGGATGACCACCCAGAACACGAACGCGCTGCGGTTGCCGCGCTGCCCTGCCGCCTGCAACTGGCTGTGCTGGCGCATCCCCCAGCCGAGAGACAGCCCCCAGCCGACGACGGTGATCAACAGTGAAACGGTGCCGCTGATGCTGCTGGGCAGCAGGTTGAGGAAGGCGAGGCCGATGGTGGCTAGCCCCCAAACAAAGAAGTAGAATCCTGAGCCACTGCTGGCCTGCGCCCGCTCGCTGAGGGTGAACTTGATTGCTTCCAGGTCGCGGTCAAGCTCATCACGGTTGCTCTTGTTCCTAGTTGGTTGCACGATCCTGCTCCTTCAGTCTACCATCTTGATGATCTGTTCGAGAGTGGCGACGTAGCCGCGAAAGGCTTGCAGCCCCTCGGCAGTCAGCCGCACCCAGGTCTTCGGTTTCTTGTCTACGAAACCCTTGTCTATCGCGATGTAGGCGTTGTTCTCCAACACAGTCAGGTGGGTGCTGAGGTTGCCGTCGGTGAGGGCCAGCCGCCCCTTGATGTAGCCAAACTCGGCCTCGCGCCCCGGCATGGCTGCCAGCAAGGAGACGATCCCTAGCCGCACCTTCTGGTGGATTACTTCGTCGAGGCTGGCCGCCGAGGAGCTAGCGGTGGCTTCGCCAGGTGGTGGGGCGGCACTGCTGTCGCTGCTACCGTTCTTGCCTACCTTTGCCATCAGCTTTTCCTCAAGCGGTAAAGACCAAAGCCGATAGTCGGCAGCCCGAAGGTAAGACCGAGGGCGTAAAGCTGGTAATCCATAAAGAAGAACAGGGTAAGCAGCGAACCGACGATGTAGGCCAGGCCGATCAGAGCGCGGCGTGGCTGGACGAAGGTGGCTTCGGCGATGATGCCGCAACCAAACACAAGGCCGACGACCACCAGGCTGTACTGCGGGCTGAAGGCGTGGTAGAAGAAGGAGAGGGCGAGTATCGCCCAGATATGGCAGAGGATAGCGACGCTGATGATCGTTTGGCGACCGAGCAGCCAGCGGGCCGAGCGGCTGATCGCGGTTACCTGCTGGCGGCGGATCACGACCAGGCTGGCGACCACCCCGCAGCTAACCAGCAGCCAGACGGCCACCTGCCACCAGCCCTCGATCAGTGCGCTGCCCAGGAAGCCAAGTAGCATGGCGGTGCCAAGTAGGATGTAGCCACTGGCCCCGCCACTCAACTCTACCTCGTTGCGGGTGCTGGTCATCGTCTGGCTGATCAGGTGCAGGTTAGCCAACGCTTCCTCGCGCTGCTCTGCACTTGCCGTTCGCTCTGCCGCCTCAAAGGCGACGCTCTCGCTGCTCTGCTCCATTACCCCAACCTTTCTCCAGCCCCACAAAGTTGTTCCTCTAGCAAAGCACTTTGTCCAACAAAGTCATTATACAGCGATTGCCCCATCCTGTCAAGTGCTAGACATGCTAGAGGACAAGATTGTTACATGGCGATAGTTGGGTGGGCCAGCACATAGCAAAAGGCACCCGCCGGTTGACTACCCCGGTCGGTGCCTCCTGCTTTCTGCTAAGCCTGCTACTTGTTGATGGCGAAGCTGGTAGTCAGTGACCGCTCAAAGGGGTAGCCCCTGCTATCCAGACCGCGCACGGTGAGTGAGAGGTTGTGGACACCGGCTGCGCTGGGCATCGTCAGGTTGAGGGTGCCGCCGTCGCGCAGGATGCTGCTGCTGTCGCGATTGGCGAGGTGGCTTTCCACATCCAGGTTGGCAAGCGGCGTGCCGCCGTCGCTAGCAGTGAGGCCGAAGCCCACCATTATGTCAGCGGCGAAAATGCTCTCCTTCACCTTGCTGCTCAGGCCGACGCTCAAGCTGCTGGCTGGCTCGGCAACCATCAGGTAGGCGTTCGGCTTGTTGCCACCCGCCTTGAGGCTGAAGCTGTCCAGGCTAGCCGCCGTCACGTTGCTGACGGTTAGTTGCCAATTACCGGGCTGGGGCGCATCAAGCTGGAAGTAGTGCTGCTCTGCCCCCTTGAACACATCATCGTTCGCTGCCGCTTGCTGCCCACTCTGGGTGTAGAGCTTGCCAGCGGGGTCGCGCAACGTCACCTGGGTGCCAGGGCCGGTCAATACCGCAACATTGAGAGCTTTCACGCCGCTCTCCAGCGGGAAGCTCGCGCTGGCGGTGCCGTCAACCAGGCCGCCGCGCAGGATGCTAGCGGCTGGCAGGCTGGCGTAGGGCGAGTCCGCTACGACGCTGGCCGCTGCCCCGTCGCCATGCCAGTAAGAGCGCACATTGGGTTCGACCCGCGACCAGTAGTTATGGCCGATGCCGATGGTGTCGTGGGTGAGGCCACCGTCGCTAAAGAGCCAAGTGGCGCGGGGGTGATGCGCGCTGCTGATCGTCACCGCCCCATCGTTGTCGCCATAGGAGCTGAGGTAGGCACCGCCAAACCAGAGTGAACCAAAGAGCGAGCCGTGGTTAGTACCGCCACTGCTGAAGTAGCGGGTGCCATCGTTCTCACTACGGCTGTCAGTCAGCGCACGGAAGTTGCTCATCTGGCCGGTTTGCAGCGAGTACACCGCGTCGTCGCGCTGGCCGAGGATGCTGGCTAGCCAGCCTGCCCACCAGCTATAGCTGAGGTCTGCAAGCTGCGACCCCCAGTTTGGGCTGGATAGTTGGGCCAGGTTCTGCACCTTGCCTGCCGCACCATAATGGACAATAGCGGCGTTGGTGTCCAGGCCGCCCTTGCTGTGGGCGATCACATTCACCCCGCTGACCCCGTAGTGGCCTGCGATGGTGTTGATCTGGCCCGCTAGCATTGCACCGTTGTTCCAGATGCTGCCGCCGCTGCCGCCTGCGTCGTTCAGGTCAACAAAAGCCGTGCGGTAGCCCGCATTGTAGGCGAGATTGTAGCTGTCGTCGCCACCCGTCCACCACTTGTTGGCCTGCCCGTGCATACCCTGCACAAAGAGCAGTACCGGCTTGTTCGTGCCGCCACCGCTGGGGGTCGCACCATAGTAGATCGTCCCCGGTATGCCATCGCCAATGCCGCCTGCCCGTGTAGGGGCGGGTGGGTTCTTGCCACTCGCAGCCTCACCAATGCCGCTGACCGCAAAGATCAGCATCGCTACTACTGCTAGCACACAGAGCCGCACCATCACTATCCTTTGCTTCATCATCAACCTCCTTGTTGCTTGAGGAAGCCGCCCCGCCCAACCTACCCTTCCACCAGAGCAGGCCAGGCGGCACGGTTTGTACGCAACCTTTGGCACAACAAATCCGGCCTCCGGTCAGTCACCATTCTACTACTGGGGCAGCGAAAACGCAACTGTTGGCGGGGAACTGCCAGGCCATGCTAAAGGTAGAGTCGGCTGCTGCTGCGCACTGCTTACAGAGAGGGCTTCGCAACAGCCCTGCTTAGCTCAAGCATTAGAGTTGTCTCAGTTTGCCAAACGTGGTACAATACATAACGCAAGAAGTCAGCCACAGGAGAGTTCACCTTTGCCCAAGACAGCCCGCCGCGCCCGCATCTTCGCCCTCGCCAACCAGAAGGGAGGCGTGGGTAAGACCACTACCGCCACTAACCTAGCCTCCTACATCGCAGCGGCAGGGCGGCGCGTCCTCTTGATCGACTCCGATCCGCAGGCCAACGCCACCAGCACCCTCGGCTTCGACAAGAACGAGATCGAGATATCGCTCTACGACGTACTGATCAGGGAGCAGCCTGCCACCGATGCTATCCTGCCCAGCGGTAGGCCAGAGTTTGACGTGCTGCCTGCCGCCCCCGAATTGGCTGGGGCTGAAGTTGAACTGGTCAACATGGGCAACCGCGAGCATCGGCTTACGCAGGCGATCAACTCGGTGGCAGGCAGCTACAACTATGTGTTTATCGACTTGCCCCCTTCCCTCGGCTTGCTGACGGTCAACGCACTGACTGCCGCTGACGGGGTGGTGATCCCGATCCAGTGCGAGTACCTCGCCCTAGAAGGGCTGGTGCAACTGGATAACACGATCCACCTGGTTAGCGAGAACCTGAACAAGCGGCTGAAGATCGCGGGCATCGTGATGACCATGTATGACAGCCGCAACAATCTCGCTAACCAGGTGGTCGAGGAAGTGCGCCGCCACTACCCGAACGACCTGTTCGAGACGCTGATCCCCCGCAATGTGCGGATCGGTGAAGCCCCCAGTTATGGGCAGACGATCCGCGAGTACGACCCCAATTCGCGTGGGGCGCAGGCATACAAACAGCTAGCCACTGAGTTTCTGGCACGCATCGAGGGACAGTAGCAATGGCAAAAGGCGGGCTGGGTAGAGGACTGGGCGCACTAATACCGGGCGGTGGCAACCAGCCAGCGGAGCTTCGGCCTGTGCCGAAGGCGGGCCGCAACCAGCCGCCGCCGCGCAACGAAGACCTGCCAGAGCAGGAGCAGGCCGAGGTAGCGGGGCCGCCCCAGACCCCGAACACGACCAATATGCCGCTGCTTGAGGTGCCGGTTGCCAACATCCACCCCAACGAGTTCCAGCCGCGCACCATCTTCAACGAGGGCAAGCTGCGCGAACTGGCCGACTCGATCAAGGAGCATGGTGTGATGCAGCCGCTGGTCGTCACCCGCCTGATCCCGCCCCCGCTGCCCCCGCGCCCAGGCCGCAAGCCCGAACCTGTGCAACTCTACCAGTTGATCGCTGGTGAACGCCGCCTGCGCGCTGCCAAGCTGGCCGGGCTGACCACAGTGCCAGTGATCGTTAAGGAAGCCAGCGACGAAGATCGCCTGTCATTGGCCCTGGTGGAGAACATCCAGCGTGCTGACCTCGGCCCGACCGAGGAGGCGCAGGCTTATCGCCTGCTGATCGACCAGTTCAACCTCACTCATGAGGGGGTGGCGAAGCGCGTCGGCAAGAACCGTTCGACGATCACTAATATGCTGCGTGTGCTTGACGGCACGCCAGAGACGCTCGCTGCCCTCAGTGCCGAGCGGATTACAATGGGCCACGCGGTTGCCCTACGCGGCATCACCAATCGTGAGGGTGAGCTTGCCGTCCTCAACCAGGTGATCGAGGAGGGCTTGAGTGTGAGGGCGACCGAGAATCTCGCCCGCGAGGTAGAGGAGCGCGGCTTGAGCGGCCTTACCCCGCAGGGCGAACTGCGCGGCGTAGCCGTTAGCGGCCACACCCGCACCGGCCCCGCCCTCCCCCTCAACGCCGACGACCGCGCCATCCAGGAACGCTTCAGCGGCGCACTAGGCACCCGCGTGGACTTCAACCGCAATGGCAAGAAGGGCAAGCTGGTCATCTACTACGATGACGAGGAGATTTTGCAGACGATCTACGAGAAGATCGTGGGCGAGGATCAGGGCTTCTAAGCCGCTTGATCTTGAGTGAGCAGTTGTAGGGGCGTGCCAGCCGGTACGCCCTTTTGCCTGCTACGGCTGGCACGGCTATTGCCTTCTTCTCCCGCAACGTTTGGTCTAATCATGGTGCGACAAGGAGGCAGCAGCTATGTCTGAGCAGCAGGCCGGTGAGATTGTAAGCTCGGCGCAGGACGAGCAGGGGGGCGGCAGTTACGCCCTGACAGTGGACGGTGAGACGCTGGGCGAATTGCAGATGCAGGGCGAGCCACGCTATGCCGCTATCTTGCAGCGGGGGGAGGATAGCTACCTCTTTCACCCCACCCTTGAGCCACCAATTCGGGTGGACATCCGCAAGCAGGGCGCGGGGACAGATTACGCCGTCTACAACGAGCAGGAGGCGGGCGACGGCAACCTTGAGCTACACGACGGTCGCCGCTACCGCTGGGCGCGCGTCGACCACGCCAACCTTAGCTGGCTGGTCAGCGACGAGGGCGGCCAACCGCTGATCCGCTTCACCGCTGAGGGCGACTTTATGCGCCAGCGGCAGGCGACGATCAGCCTTGAAGGGCAGGCCCGCCAGCTTGCCGACCTGGACTTGCTGCTGGCAACCGGCTGGTATGTGATCCTGATCTACAGCCAGAGCGATGCTGCGGAGTCGGCGTTGGCCTGACCGCCCACGCCGCAGGGTGGGAGCGGATAACCCCTCCTCTCCCACCTCAATATTCACCGGTTGGGTTGTCGCCACGCCCAACTGCTCCCACACCCGCTCGCGATAGGCGCGCACCAGTTGCAGAATGTTGATCAGGTAGTGAGCGACGAAGGGGGCGAATAGGCCACCAGTCAGCAGGAACAGGGCGGAGAGGACGAGGCTGAGTAGGCCAGCCCCGACTACGCCTAGCCTCCCCTGCGGCAGGTGCAGCAGGCCGAACAGCACCGAGAGCGGCAAGGTAGCCAGCCACCGCAGCCAGCCTGCCGCCCCGCTCAAGCCACCGAGCAGCAGCCCGCGAAATAGCAACTCCTCTAGCAGCACCGCCACCGCCATCGCTGCGGCCACCGCCAGCCAGACGCTAGCCCGGCCAGTGCGTGGGGTGATCAGGCGCATCACTAGGTCCGAGTAGATGTTCGTCCCCCACACCCGCACAGCCCACTCGCTGAGGGCGTTGACGGCAAGCAGGGCAAGCAGACCCCCCACCAACCCGATCCCGCCATCGCGTAGCAGGCCAGCCGCATCATAGTGCAGGCCGAAGGCGGCGGCTGGCAAGCCGCTGACCCACGCCAATAGCAGGCAGAAAGCAACCATCAGCAGCTTGACCACGTTCTCTGCTGGGTTGAGCAGCAGGTTCTCCTGTGGCACGAACTTACGCAGTAGTAGCGCACTCTGGTAGGTTGCGTAGGCAAGGAAGGCGGTTAGCAGCAGGGTGCCTGCTACGAAGTAAGGGTTCACCATTCTTCTTTGGGGGCGACAGTCAGCGGGTTGTTCGTCTGCGTCTTACTCGGCAGGCCCACCGTGCTGTAGCTGCGGAAGATCGCCGCCGCTGGCTTCTCTGTGCTATCAGTACGTAGCAGGCCGAAATAATCCTCGAAGGCCTGGTTGCTGTGGTCGCCTCGCGTGCCGGGCGTACTCGTCCCCGGCACGTAGTCATAGAGGCTCCATTGCAGCCAACCGGCGATCCCCCGCGTGCTTGCTGCCTCGGCTGCCAGGCTGTAAAAGAGGCTTTGGGTCGCCTCGTCGTAGTTCTTGCGCCCCGCAGGGCCAGTCGGCCAGCCCGCCTCTTGCAGCAGAATTGGCTTGCCCGTCAGTTGCTTCAGCGCATCGATCTGGGCCGCCAGTGCGCCCCCATCGTAGCCGTGCAAGGCCACGAAGTCGGAGATTTCTAGGGCGCTCTGACCGCCCGCTGGCTTGTAGCTAAGGTTGCGCCAGTCGCCCATGCTCACAGCAATCGGGTGGTTGGGGTCGCGCTGGCGGATGCGGGCTACCATGCGTGCCTCCCAATCCAATACCTGCGCTTGCCGCCCCTGCTGCCAGTTGTCGTAGTTGTCCGCCTCGTTGTGGATGTCCCAGGCAAACACACGGTCATCGCCCGCTAGTGCCTTGACAATGCTATCCAGGTAGACGAGGTTCGCATCCTCCTCTGGCGTGCCAGCGGCGGGGGCGATATCGTACCAGTCAAACAGGCTGATGTTCACCTTCAGTTGGTACTTCGCGGCGATCTGCAAGAACTCGCGCACCCGGCGGATGAACTCTGGGTTGATGCGGTCGCCCCGCCCCCGTGTGTCCTCCCAGATCAGCTTCCTGGTCTCATCCTTGTCGTAGGGCAGGCTGATCCGCACCACATTGCCGCCGAGGGCAGAGATGCGGCTAAGTTCAGCATCCACCTGGAAGCCGTCCCACCGCCGCCACATCATCGCCCAGGGGTTGAGGCTGTTGAAGTAGTTGCTGCCTTTCAGCCGCACCCTCTGCCCGCCATAGGTGAACTGGTCGCCGCTACCGCTAATGTGCAGGAAGCCATCGCTGCTGGCTAGCGGCGGGCTGGCAGGTATGGTGGGCAGGCGCGGATTGACCAACGCCTGTAGCCAGTCCTGATAGTGCTGACCGACGTTGCCCATCTGCACCTGCCAGCCCGCAGCGGCGGTGGGCAGGTAAGTGAGAGTGCGCCGCTCGAACAACTGCACCAGCACGGTAGCGGGCTGGCCGCCAATCGTAGTCTGCACCCAGTATGGCTCGCTGATCGGGTAGCCCATCACATACTGCCAGTCGTAAAGCGGCGCATCTACCAGCCTGCCAGCCTCGTACACCTTGCCGCGCTGATTAAGGAAGTTCCAGAACGGGGTAGCGATGTTGTGGCCGGTAGCAGGCTCGTAGTAAGCAAGGTTGGCGGTCGGTACTGCTACTGGTCTGGCAAGCATAGCGAGGTCTACCGTGCCACCCTGGCGATCAAGGAGGAGGGTGAGCGGCTGGCCGCCGCGGTTGGCTACCTTCACCAACCGCTTTTGGAAGCTGGCGTAGGTTGGCGCGTCCTGGTTGGTCGCGTCGCCCGCCACCACGATCTCGGCGGGCGGGAGGGCCTGCTCCAGCGCAGTTGGCAGCGCACCAGCTACCTTGCCAGCTACCATCTCGCTAACCAACAGGCCGCTAGTGACGAACCACTTGCTGCTGCGGTCGCCAGCAGGGTCGGCAATCTCCATCCGCGCCTTGTCGCTGTACTGCACGGTGATCGGCTTGCCGTTGTAGAGTTGTTGCACTACCAGCCCTGGCCCTGGCCCCCACGTCCAACTACGCTGCACCTGCCCCGTCGCTACTGGCTGGTCATTGCGCTGCCAGAGTTGCAGGAAGGCGGGATCGGCCCACTGGCCCTCCGCCCGCGAGGGGTAGGTGGGCAGGCTGGCAAGCAGCAAGGCAAGCAGTAGGAGCAGGCTGGCAAAGCGGCGGTTGTGGCTCATCGGTTCATCCCTCTAGCTAACACGGTTGGTCGTCAAGCTCATTATAACAAAAGCACGGTGCCGCTGACCAAAAGAGGAGCGGATCGTAGCGATCCGCCCCTCTCGTCCGCTGCTAGGCTGGGTTACGGTAGCGTCTCGATAGCCCGCCGCACGACCTTGCTCAGTTCGCCACGGCGGATGTTGTCGTTGGGCCGGAAGCAGAGGCCGCTCTGCGGTGCGACGCAGGCAGCCCCGCTGATTATCCCCCTACCGACCAACGTCTCCACT
This sequence comes from Chloroflexia bacterium, assembly GCA_038229595.1. GTDB lineage: Bacteria > Chloroflexota > Chloroflexia > QHBQ01 > QHBQ01 > JBBROH01. The sequence continues at coordinate 9,534 of JBBROH010000111.1, forward strand.
GCGGTGTAGCCGAAGCTACCCGCTGGCACATCGCGGAAGGTGGGCGTGGTAGGCGTGAAGCTGGCATAGGCTCGTACGCGCTGCACGATCACCACCACCTGCACGCGGCTGATCTGCACGTTCGGCCCATAACAGGGCGCGGCCACCCCCAGGGCCGCACACTGCATTGCATTGAGGCCGTTGACCGCTCCCGCGTGGGCGGCAGTCTCGACGAAGGTGTAGAAGACGCTAGCCGCCGCCACGTCGTTGAAGCTAGGTGAACTGGGGGTGTAGGCTGGCAGCGCAAAGCCGAGGCTGGCGATCTTGGCGAACTGGCCGCGCGTGGTGTTAGCGTTGGGCTGGAAGGTGCCGCCCGCAAAGCCACTGACGATGCCCCGACAAGCCAGGAACTGGATGTCTCCGTAGAAGATGTTGCTGGTTGGCACGTCGCTGAAGCTAATCGCACAGGGGGTAGCCGTCACGGTCGGGGTGCTGTTGGTCAGCGTAGCGGTGGCGGTTAGGGTAGCAGTGCTGCTGGCGACCAGGCTGGCGGTTGCGCTAGGCGTGCTGCTGGTCAGCGTAGCGGTGGCGGTCAGGGTGGCAGTGCTGCTGGCGACAGGGCTGGCGGTTGCGGTCGCAGTTGCGCTAGGCGGGCTAGCGGTCAGCGTAGTGGTTGCCGTCAGGGTGGCAGTGCTGCTGGCGACAGGGCTGGCGGTCGCGGTGCCAGTAGCTATAGTACCGGTTGCAGTGCGCGTAGCAGTGCCAGTTGCGGTGTTGCTGGCGGTGCTGCTGGCGGTGCGGGTAGCAGTGTTGGTAGCAGTGCTGCTGCTGGTTGCGGTGCCAGTTGCGGTGCCGGTTGCCGTCCTGCTGGGTGTGTTGGTGGCAGTTGCGGTGTTGGTGGCGGTGTTGGCTGGCGTGTTGGTGGGGGCGTTGGTTGGCTCTAGCAGTTTGCTGACGAAGCCATCGAACGAGCCGCCAAAGCTGGGCTGGCTAGGATTGAGGGTGGGGAAGTTGCTGGCGTTAGTGTAGCCAGTGACGTAGGCGTTGCCCTGCCCGTCGAGGGCCACCCCCAGTGTGTAATCGTCGCCGTTGCCGCCGAGGTAGGTGGAGTCCACCCGCGTGCCGCTCGCGTCTAGCTTGGTCACGAAGCCGTCGGTACTGCCGCGCCGCCCTGGGACGACTGGGTTGATGGTGGGGAAGTCGTTGGAGTTGGTGCCACCCGCAACCACTGCGCTGCCCTGGCTGTCTACCGCCAGGGCGTAGCCGTAGTCGCTGCCGCCACCGCCGAGGTAGGTCGAGTAGCCGTAGGTGAACACGCCACTGGCCGTGATGATCTTGGTGACGTAGGCATCGTCGGTGTCCAGCAGGTTGGCCTGCTGCGCGTTGCGGGTGGGGAAGTTGCTGGACTGAGTTTGGCCGGTCACGTAGATGCTACCCTGGCCGTCCACTCCAATGCCCGCGTTGGTGCCATAGAGCAGTTCGCTACCGCTGCCACCGAGGTAGGTCGAGAGGCCGTAGGTCAGCACTCCGCCGCTGCTGACTAGCTCGCTAACGAAGGCATCGCTGCTGCCCGCCCTGGTTGGCTGCACCGCCTTGAAGGTAGGGAAGTTGTCGGAGATGGTGAAGCCAGTAATGTAGGCATTGCCAGCCGGGTCAACCGCCAGGGCGTAGCCATAGTCGTCGCTGGTGCCGCCCAGGATGGTCGAGTATTCGTAGGTGAACACCCCGCTGGCCGAGATAATCTTGGTCACGAAGGCATCGGAGGCTCCGCTGAGGTTGGCCTGCAACGAGTTGCGCCGGGGGAAGTTGGCTGAAGTGGTGTAGCCTGCCACGTAGATGTTGCGGCTGGCATCCACCCCGACCCCGAAGCTGAAGTCGTTGCTACTTCCCCCCAGGTAGGTGCCGAAGGTGCGCGCCCCTGTGCTGTCGAAGCGGCTCACAAACACGTCGGTAGTGCCGCTGGTGGCGTTGGTCGCCTGCACCGGGTTGAGGGTGGGGAAGTCGGGCGAGTTGGTACTGCCGCTGACGTAGGCATTACCCAGGCCGTCTACCGCGATGGCGAAGCCGTTGTCGCTGCCCGTACCACCAATGTAGGTGGAGTAGCCATAGGTTAGTACGCCGCTGCTGGTGATCAGCTTGGTGATGAAGGCATCGTTGGAGCCGCCCGGCCTGGTCGGCTGTGTGGCGTTACGGGTGGGGAAGCCCGCCGAGTAGGTCGCCCCGGTAGTGTAGCTGTTGCCAGCACTGTCAGCCGCAATCGCCTGGCCGAAATCCAGACCCTCGCCGCCCAGGTAGGTGGAGTAGTCTAGCACCGGGTCGATCAGCAAGGCAAGCGAGCGGTCATACTCGGGTACACTAAAGGCGATCTCGTTGCCGCGCACTACATAGCTGCCCTGCACCTCGCGCAGCCCCGCCCCTGTCTGCTGGTAGATGCGGGCTGCGGCCTGGCGGACGGTGCCGCTGGTGGTATGCAGCAGGAGGTCGCCCCCCGCTACTTCGATCCGCTCGGCTCCATCCACCGTGAGGCGAATAGCAGCGGGGTTGCCGCCCTGCTGTACGATGAAGTCGTATTCCAGGCTGCCATCAGGCCCGCTGTAGTAAGCTAGGTCGATGCTGTCGTAGACCCCCGCATAGGCCACGCGGCTGTAGTGCGGCACGGCGGTTCGCCAGCGGCTGGGATCGCTGCCGATGTAGTAGTTACTTATCCCTGCCTCGCGTTCGCTGGCGACCAGGTGCGCCCCTGGGTTGCCCCCCTGCCAGCGGAAGCGCAGGGTAGCTGGTTGCCCAGAGCCAGCCTCCAGCACCATCGCTGCTTCGCCCTCGTTGAGGTAGAGTTGGTAGCCGTTGCCACGGGCCAGATAGCGCACGCCGCTCTCCCACTGCCCAAGATTCGGCTCAAAATGAAGCGGTCGCTGCCCCAGCTTGTGCTGCTGGCTGCCGACCGCTGTCGTTTGCCTGTTCGCTTGTTGCTGCGCCTGCTCACCCGCTGGCCCGCTCTGGATCAGCAGCCCCCCGATGATCGCCGCCGCCAACCCCCAGGTTAGTAGCTTGCTTCTTCTTTTACCCACTTACCCCTCCTCTAGTGCAACCAGTAACTGCTTTGTACAACCGCTAGCCTTATTATAGCAGAAAAACAGGGAGCAAGAACCCCCACGCTGCGTCGGGGTGGGGGTCTATGCTTGCTGAGTTGGGTTGCTGGCTTAGAGGATCGAGAGGTAGCGGTCAAGCTCCCACTGGGTGACGTGGATGCGGTACTCGTCGTACTCTTGCTTGCGCGACTGCACGAAGTTGTCGTAGATGTGGTCGCCGAGGGCGGTGCGTACCAGCGGGTCAGCCTCCATCGCCTCAATCGCTTCGGCCAAGCTGCCAGGTAGGGTAGAGATATTGCGGTCGCGGCGGGCATCTTCACCCATGTGATAGAGGTTCTCCTCCACCGGGTCGGGAATCTCCAACTGGTTCTTGATCCCGTCTAGACCCGCGTGCAGCATGACCGCGAAGGCAAGGTAGGGGTTGCATGAGGGGTCGGGGAAGCGCAGTTCCAGACGGATCGCTTTGGGCCGACCGGGGACGACGCGAGGGATGCGGATCAGGGCCGAGCGGTTCTGGCGCGCCCAGCAGATGTAGACCGGAGCCTCGTAGCCAGGCACCAGCCGCTTGTAGCTATTGACCGTAGGGGCGACCACGGCGGCGATGGCGCGGGCGTGCTTGAGCAGCCCAGCGATGTAGTGTTTGGCTAGCTGGCTCAGGCCGTAGCTACCGTCCTTCTCATCCGCGAAGGCATTGGTCGTGCCGTCCAGGCTAAAGAGGCTCTGGTGGGTGTGCATCCCACTGCCGTTCACCCCGAACAGCGGCTTGGGCATGAAGCTAGCGTAGAGGCCATGCTTGGCGGCAATCGCCTTCAGGGTGTACTTGAAGGTGGTAGCATTGTCCGCGGTCTTCAGTGCATCAGCATACTTGAAGTCGATCTCGTGCTGGCCGGGGGCAACCTCGTGGTGGGCGGTCTCCACTTCAATGCCAAACTTCTCCAGCGCGGTAGTCATGTCGTTGCGAACTTCTTCGCCCAGGTCGGTGCTGAAGTCGAAGTAGCCACCCGCGTCATGGGTGTCAGTGGAGATCGTGCCGTCTGCATTGCGCTTAAAGAGGAAGAACTCAAGCTCTGGGCCGGTGTTGAAGATGTAGCCCAGCTTCTCCGCCTCGTTCATCGCCTGGCGCAGCACATAGCGGGGGTCACCCGCGAACTCTACGCCGTCGGGGGTAAAGACATTGCAAATCGCCCGCGCCGTCACCTGCCCACCCGCTGCCCAGGGGACGAGGGCGAAGGTGGTGAGGTCGGGCTTCAAGTACATATCACTCTCAAAGATGCGGGTGAAGCCTTCGATGGAGGAGCCGTCGAACCACTTGCCGTCGTGGATCGCATCCTCGAACTGATGGATCGGGATCGTCACGCTCTTGGCGATGCCCATGATGTCAGTGAACTGGAGGTTGATGAAGGCAACCCCCTGCTCCTTGCAGGTAGCAAGCACTTGCTCGATCAGCCTGGGGTCGTTGTCGGTACCATAAGGCATAACTGCAACTCTCCTCTCTACTGGTGGGGTGGGGCTGGGGTGGTGGCACCACCAGCAGTGCGACAGCGGGAGGGTGGGTTCCCGCCAAACAAAAAAGGGTCACTAAGCGACTAGTCTAGTCGCCAGTGACCAGCATGGTTTTGGACACAACGCTGTGCTGCTATTGACCCGCCGGGCAGCGGACGTTTGTGGGGGCGGAGAGGGTGGGATTCGAACCCACGAGACGGTTTAACCCGCCTACCCGCTTTCCAGGCGAGCTCCTTCGGCCACTCGGACACCTCCCCCAGGGACGATGGTAGATCGCAGGTGGCTGGATTGTGGATCAGGGGCGCACGCGCCCCTGCAATCCTTCACTCTATGATCCTATATGGGCGGAGAGGGTGGGATTCGAACCCACGAAGGTGTGACCCTTACTCGTTTTCGAGACGAGCTCTTTCAACCG
>JBBROH010000112.1:0-14480 GCA_038229595.1 Chloroflexia bacterium
GACGGCCAGCCAGAGACTGACCTGTTGGCTGGTATTTAGCACTTAGGAGCTTATGTTCCTAAATCACCCAGCACAAAAGAGCCGCCCACCTGTCTCCAGGCTGGCGGCTCCTTCACCTCAGGGAGGATCGTCCAGAAGATACTAATCCCCTGCCATCCTACTTGCTGTAGGTGAACACCATCGTTACGTTAGACTGCACGCTCAACTCACCCTGCGCGATTGGCACGTTACCCGCCGCGTCCGTTGCCACCTTGCTAGCCATTGGCATTGCGTCGCCGTAGCTACCCTCAACCACGCTGCTAACTCCTGTGATCCGTACTCCCAACTGCTTGGCGATAGCGTCTGCCTTCGGGCGGGCATTGGCTACTGCTGTGGTCAGAGCCTGCGCTTGCAGAGCCTTGTCATCCTTCAGGCCGAAAGTGATCCCACCTGCACTGTTCGCCCCTGCGCCCACCAGTGCGTCCAGGATTTCGCCCGTACGGTTAATGTCCTGCACCTTCACATCCAGGTTGCTACTAGCCTTGTAACTAGAAGCCACCCCCTCCTTGTCATAGTCCTGGTAAAGACCGAAGCCGACCGTCTGCACGCTGCTGTCCGCGATCTTCAGTTCCTTCAGCTTCGCCATCACCGCCACAACCTGTGCGCTATGCGCGTCCAAAGCCGCCTTCGCCGTTGGGCCGTCACCCACCACCCCGACGCTGATCGTCGCCATGTCCGGCTTGGCCGCCGCCTCTCCTACTGCGTTGACCGTGATCGTCTGTGTCTGCGTCTGCGCCGCTACCTGCGCCGCCACCGGGTTCGCCCCGAACCCCTGGAACAGCACAGCCAGGGCCACTACCGCCACCGCCAGCATCGCTAGCGGCATTGTCATCTTCTTCATCCGATTACTCGTCTCCATGTGTGTCTCATCCTTTCGTCTACATCGTTCAGTATAGGTACCACATAGGTACAACGCTGCCCCCATCAAAAAGTTCCACATCGAACATCGAGTCCAGAAAGAAGGCCTGGCGAAACCTCATACAGCATCCCCTAATTGGACCAATGTAGCTGGCCGTGCGGCAGGTTGCCTCCACTCAATTACTTGACGCTAACCCGTTCTGGCTGCTATAATAAGAGCGCACGGGCAGTCTAGCCTGCGCTAAGGGGGTTTGCAGTGGCGGTAGAACAGTTGCGGGTGCTGGTGATTGACGACTCCAGTTTGGTCGCCGAGGCGATCCGCGGGCGGCTTCAAGCTGCCCACTTCGAGGTAGTTGTCGTCAACAGCGGTGAGGAGGCTGTCGCTCAAGCCCCCATCCTCAAGCCCGACATTGTGACCGTGGACGCGAATATGCCCGGCATGGACGGCACTAGCACAATCAAGCTCCTGCGCGGACAGCTACCCACCGCCGTGATCCTCATGCTCACCGGTCGCATCAACCTCAAAGAGAAGATGGATGCGCTTCGGGCTGGGGCTGACGATTACATGGTCAAAGACCCTGGCCTGCCAGAGCTACCCGCCCGCCTGCGCCTGCTCGTCGAGGTAAGGCGCAAGCGTTCGCAGCAAAAAGCCGCCTACGGCATCGAGATATAAACCCCCCTCCCTTCTAGCTTGCGCGAGGGGAGTTCTTTTAATCGGCTAGCGGCACGCTAGTCAGCATTCGGCGCATCAGCGGGCCGGGGCCGGTTGGGCTGGCCGTCAGGTGGATAACCGCTACGCTCATGTCGTCCGCTGGGAAGCCGCGATCCCGCTCCACCGCCAGTTGCAGCAGACGGTCAGCCAGTACTTCAGCCGAGGGCTGCGCGGCAGTATAGCTGGCAACCAGCGGCGGTAGGTTGAGCCGCTGCTCAAACTTTGCGCCCGCGTGCAGCAGCCCATCACTGTAGGCCACCAGATAGCTCCCAGGAGTCAGCGGCACCTCAGCGAAGGAGGCAGGCGCGCTCTGACCCACCCCCAGCGTAGCAGCATGGTCGTCCAGCAGGCGGGTAGCCCCATCGGCGTTGACCAGCACCGCAGGCGCGTCGCCACTCCGCGAAATCTGTGCCACCCTACCACTCGCCTCCACCGCGATCAGGATCAGCGTTACGCTAACCTTGCCGCCGCGATAGAGGTAGAGTTGGGCGTGAACCAGGCGGGCCACCACATCCAGCGGCGCACCATCCTTCAGCAGCGCAATCGCCTTGCCCACCGCCTGCTGGCTCAAGAGCTTAGCCGGGCCGCCGCTGCCCTGCCCATCCGCCAGCAGCACAACGAAGCCACCCAACGGCGACTCGATTATCTCAACTGTGTCACCGCTCTCGCGGGTAGCGTACTTGTTGCACTTGGCAACCGCCAGTTCTAGTAGGGCCATCTTATCCTACTCCCCTCTCCATGTCAGGAGAAAGGTAGGGTGGTTAAGGCTTGCGCGCAGTAGCAACCGCGAAGATAGGCGGCACCTTGAAGTTAGTTGTGTGGCTCATAGTGTTCATCACCCCAACAATCATCCGCTCGACCTCGACCAGTGGCGTGCCAGTCGCCGCCGCGATAGCTTGCCGGGCGTTGTACATCGCCCCTACCCCAGCAGCAAAAGCATAGCGCATATCATTCTCGTTGTGGGTGAACAAGGGATGATCGCTCTCGCTCTCGTGTCGCTGGTAGTCAACGAAGCCCGCCCCAGCCACCAGGCCAGGCAGTTCCTCCACGATGTTCGGGTGCGACCCTATCCGACCCAGCGTGGTAAAGAGCAATGCAGTAATCCGATCATAGTTCTGATCACCGCTCACCGAAGGCAGTTGGCGCAACTCAACCATGCAAAGAGTGCCACCGCTGCTCAGCCGCTCATAGACGTGCTTAAGAGCCATCTCTGGCCGTTGGGTGTGCAGCAGCACTAGTGAGGCAAGGGCCAGGTCGAACGAGCCAGGCGGTAGCTCCACCTGGATGTCGCCAATGCTGAAGCTGGCGTTCAGCTTGTGTTGGCTAGCAGTCGTAGTCGCGTTCTGGATCGCTACTGGGTCGCGGTCAATGCCCGTCAATTGTGCGCCAGGGTAGACCTCCAACACGCGGAAGCCCAGTTGACCGCTACTACAGCCGAGGTCGAGGATTGCCCGCACGTCGCCGCCCGCAAACGCCCGGATGTGGCGAATTAGATAGTTGCCGATCAACCTGGTCTGGGTATCCAGCCGCAGACGATCCTGCTCTGGGTCATCAAACAGGTATTGGTTACTTGCTGCTTGCTCTGTCATAGCTCCCCCCTCACTCTCTAAGGTTTGCGCGCAGTTACCACCCCACCGGGCGAGTCCCTAAAGACAACCGCGCCCGTCCCTTTGTTCATCAACCTCACCAACATCTGCTCTATCTGCTCCAGCGGCACCCCATTCGCTTTTGCCAGCCCCACCCGCGCACTGTAGATGCCACCAATGCTCAGGGCAGTGACGTAGGTAGCCTCGGTGCTGTTGTTCGGCAAGAAGGGATGATCGTTCTGCGCCTCGCGTCGGGTTGCCCCCTCAAAGCCGCTATTCTTGAGCAGGCTTGGCAGTTCGTCCATGATGTGCGGATGCACCCCCATCCGTTCTAGCGCGACAACGAGCATCGCAAGTAGCTGCTTGAAGGTCGGCTCCTCAGTGGTGCTGGCCGGGTCAGAGGCCATGTCAATCACCCAAAGTCCGCCGCCGCTGTTTAGCCTACTGTACACCTGGCTCAGCACCAGCTCTGGCTGGATAGTGTGCATCAGCAGGAACGAGCTAAACACCAGGTCGAACGGCCCTGTCGGTAGCTCATCTTGCACATCGCCGAGGATGAACTCGGCCTGGTAGCCACCCGCAGCCGCCCGCAGCCGCGCCCCCTCAATCGCCCGCTGGTCGCGGTCAATCCCCACCAGAGTAGCGTCAGGGTACATATCTAGCAAGGCGAAACCAAGCTGCCCCTCCCCACAGCCCAGGTCGAGGATCGAGCGCACCGCTGTGCCGCAGAACTCGTACGCGTGCTTCTTCACATAGTTGCTGATCAGCTTGGTCTGCGTCTCCAACCGCACGCGATCCTGCTCTGGGTCGCCAAAGATGTACGGGTTGCTACTCGCCTGCTCTGTCATCGCTTCTCCTTGCTCTCTAAGGCTTGCGGGCAGTGATTACCCCAGCGGTTGGGGGCCGAGGGTTGAGCCAATTGTGGTTGTTGAAGCGGTTCATCAACCTGATAACTTTCTGCTCAATCTCTGCAACAGGAGTGCCAGTCGCTCTGGCAATCCCTTCGCGGGCGTTGTACATCGCGCCTATCCCAGCGGCCAGAGCCAGGCTCTCCTCCTGCTCGTTGCTGGCAGCGAACGGGTGATCTTCAGCGGTAGCGTGACTGCTAACATGAGTAAAACCAGCGTTTTGGAGCAAACCCGGCAGCTTGTCCATGATATCAGGGTTGGCCTGCATCCGGCTGAGAGCAGCGTTCATCAAACTCACCAGGCTACTCATATCCGCATCCGCAATCCGCTGTGGCAGATCACTGACCGGCTCGATGATCCAGATAGTGCCGCTGGCCCGCAGTTGGGCAAAGCTGTCGTTGAGGATTTGCTGGGGTACAGTGCTGTGCATCAGCAGGAAGGAAACGAAGATCAGGTCGAATGGGCCACTGGGCAAGCCCTGTTGTACATCACCGACGATGAACTCGGCGTTCAGTTTGTGGCTCAAGGCTTGTGCTTTGGCCTTCTGGATCGCCTTCTCGTCACGGTCAACGCCGACCAGCTTCGCACCAGGGTAGGCGGCCATCAAAGCCATGCCTAGTTGCCCCTCACCACAACCTATGTCGAGGATGCGCTGCACTGGCCCGCTGGTAAAATCATGAGCGTGCCTGCTCAAGTAACCAGTAACCAGACGGCTCTGCGTCTCCAACCGCACGCGATCCTGCTCTGCATCGCCGAAGATGTATGGGTTACTCGCTGCTTGCTCTGTCATCGCTTCTTTCCCCTATACCCACCCCTCAGCTAACCGCCACCGTGCCGTACTGCCGCTTGTAATACTCAAGGTACTCACCGCTCTTGAGCGGCTTCCACCACGCCTCATTCGCCACGTACCAATCAACCGTTGCCTTCATGCCCGCCTCCAGATCGTATTGCGGCTGCCAGCCTAGTGCCTTCAGCTTGTCGGCGTTAAGCGAGTAGCGGCGGTCGTGGCCTGGGCGATCCTTGACGTAGCTGATCAGGCTCTGCGGCTGGTCCAGCAACCGCAGGATCGTGTGCGTAATGTCCAGGTTGTACTCCTCGCTCGGCCCACCCACGTTGTAGATCTCACCTGCCTGCCCCTTATGCAGCACAGTGTCAATGCCCGTGCAGTGATCCAGCACATAAATCCAATTGCGAACCTGCTTGCCGTCGCCATAGACCGGCAGCGGCTTGCCTTCAATCGCATTGGTAACGAACAGCGGGATCAGCTTCTCTGGATACTGGAATGGGCCATAGTTGTTGCTGCCTCGCGTCACCAGCACTGGCACCTTGTAGGTCACGTAGTAGGAGAGAGCCATTAGTTCGCCGCCCGTCTTAGCCGCCGAATAGGGGCTGCTGGGTTCCAGCACGTCACTCTCGACCGAGGAGCGCGGCGCGGGGATGCTGCCATACACCTCGTCGGTGCTAATCTGAACGTACCGCTCGATGTTCAGCTTGCGGGCCGCCTCCAGCAGTACGTAGGTGCCATAGACGTTGGTCTTAATGAAGGCATCTGGCTCCAGGATAGAGCGATCCACATGGGTTTCGGCAGCGAAGTTGATGATCGCGTCGCAACCCTGTGCGCTGGTGGCCTGCTCCACCGCCACCGCATCCGCAATATCGCCGCGCACAAAGCGGTAGCGCGGGTCATTCTCTACCTCGCGCAGGTTCTCCATATTGCCAGCATAGGTCAACTTGTCCAACACAGTGATAGTATAATCGGGGTACTTGCCCAGCATATAGCGCACAAAGTTGCTGCCGATAAACCCCGCTCCGCCGGTGACTACAAGATGCTTCACTATCTTACCCTCTCTCGCCCCTCAAAAGGAGGGGACAATCAGCCCCTCAATCTACAACACGCCAACTTTGGAGTTGTCTCCGAGGGTCAGCTTGTATGCTTTCGGCTTGATCGGGCTGCGCCCCAGTTCGACATTACGCCCGATCAGGCTATCTTCCAGGCGGGCGGGCAGGTCAATAATCCTGCTGTTCTCCAGGATGATGCTATGCTCGACCTCGCTATCCTCGATCAGCACGTGGTGGTAGATCGCGCTGAAGGGGCCGATGTAGCTATTCACGATGCGCGTATGTTGACCGATAATCACCGGGCCGCGAATCACGCTGTTGATCACCTCTGCCCCTTGCTCGATGATCACCTTACCGTCAAGGCGGCTGTCTGCATCCACATAGCCATTGTTGCTGGCCGGTAGCTTGTCCAGTACCAGGCGGTTGGCCTCCAACATATCTTCCTGCTTGCCAGTGTCGATCCACCAGCCCTGCACCAGGTGGGGGCGCACGTTATAGCCATGTTCAACCAGGTATTGGATTGCATCAGTAATCTCAAGTTCGCCGCGCCAGCTTGGTTTGATCGCGTGGACAGCCTCGAAGATGTGACTGTCGAACATATAGATGCCGACCAGGGCCAGGTCGCTCAACGGCTCGCGCGGCTTCTCGACCAGGCGGGTAACGCGGCCATCCTGCAACTCGGCCACCCCATAGGCCTGCGGGTTCGCCACCTGCTTGAGCAAAATCTGGCTGTTGATCGTGCGGTCGGCCCCAAAGCTCTCTACCAGCGGCTTGATGCTAGGCTCGATCATGTTGTCGCCCAGGTACATACAGAACGGCTCGTCGCCCAGGTAGTCCTGCGCGATCATCACCGCATGGGCGAGGCCGAGCGGCTGATCCTGCTCGATGTAGGTAACTTCGGCTCCGAACTGGCTGCCGTCGCCCACAGCCTTCTTGATCTCCTCCCGCGTGTCCCCGACCACGATGCCGATGTTGGTGATCCCCGCCTCCACCAGGTTCTCGATGGTATAGAACAGCACCGGCTTGTTGGCGACCGGCACAAGCTGCTTCGCGCTGGTGTAGGTGATCGGGCGCAGGCGGGTGCCTTTGCCCCCGCTCAAGATGAGTCCCTTCAAGGATGTTTGCTCCTATACTTGCTTTGGCTGCTGGCTATGGCGTTGGCTATGGCGTTGGCTACGCCGCTCGCAGGATACCACAAGCCAGCACGCTTAGCAAGCGGCAGCTAGAGTTCTCGGTCGCAAGGGCAACCAGCCAGCGGACTGGTACAGCGGATGAGCGAAGCAGGCGAAGCGGCAAGCAGCTTAGACTCAGGTAGCTACTTGCCTGGCGACGACCCATTCTGCTACCCGCTGTACCAGTCCGCTGGCCGATACCGGCCTCAACCCCGTTCAGGGGGTCGGCGAAGGGACACTGACTGTAAACTCGAAGGTGGGATTGCTGCTACCAGGCTGGCTAAGGTCAATTGCGGTGGCAGTCGGCCCCACTGCGTCACTGGTGGGCGCAGCGGCTGGCGTATCGGCAGCAGGACTGGGGGCAGCAGGAGTGTCGCTAGCAGCAGTGCTGGCGGCCTGCGTCGGGCTGGGCGCAGCAGTGGGGCTGCTGGCTGCCGTTGGGCTGGCTGCCACCGTCGGCAGCGTAGTCACGGTCGGGCGCGGGGTGCTACCAGGGACGGGTGGGCTGAGCCGCTCAGCTTCGGCGTTTGCCTGCTCTGCATTGGCATTGTCGCCCAGCCCAGCGTAAGCCTGGCCCAGCAGCAGCCAGTATTCGGGCTTGCCCGCATCCAGTTTCGCCGCTTGGCGGGCTGGCTCTACCGCCTCGGTGAAGCGACGCTGGCGCAGGAGAGTGTTAGTCAGCCCCGCATAGCCGCCCGCCCAGTCTGGCGCGAGGCTAACCACGTTGCGGAAGGCGATCTCGGCCCGCTGATAGGCCGTCGCTGGGTCAAGGCTGGCAAGCGGCCCACCAGTGTTCGCCGTCGGGCTGCTGCTCTGCTGTATGCCAGCCGTCAGCGTGCTGCTGCTCGTCACCGTGCTGCTAGCCGTCAGGGTTGGCACAACTGGAGCGAGGGTGGTGCTGCCCGTCACCGGCTGCTGCGCGAGAGTCAGGTAGGTGAAGCCAAGATAATAATGGGCGAGGGTGAGGCTGCGATCCTGGTTGATTGCCTGTTCCAGCAAGCTAACCGCCTGCTCGTAGTTGCCCTGCTTGTAGCTGGTGATCCCGCTATCCATCGTGATCATCGCGGCTCCCGGCGTGCTGGTGGGGAAGGTCTGCGCCGCAAAATTAGCATCCGCCGTCGCCTGAGCCTGAGCCTGGGCCGTCGCTGTCCCCTGCGCTGCGGCAGTCGGGATCAGCGCGAGGGTAGTAGCGGTGGTGTCCGCCACGCGCGGGGTAGAAGTCGGCACCGTTGCGGTTGGTGGCACTACAGTGGCGGTCGCCCGGTTGCTCAAGCCCTGGTCGGCTGGCTTGTTGGCAAAGAGGCTGTACAGCCCCCAGATCAGCAGGCCCACCACGGCAATGCCAAGCAGCCCGATCAATATGCTCCGCACGCTGCGGCTGCGCTGCTCCGCTTGCAGGCTGCGCCGCCGCTCCTCGGCCATAGTCACCCGCTGCTCGATGCGGCTGTTATCGCGCAAGGGGCGGGCTGTGATCAGCGGGCTGGCGACCGTCGCTGCCTCACTGTCAGCCGGGAAGTCGTTGGCGGCGGCTAGCGGCTCGCCTGCGACGAATAGGGCAGGCTGTTCGCCAACTGGCAACTCGACCGTAGTTACTGGCACGTCCGCTTCGCTAGCAAGGGCGGCAGTAGCCGTGCGCTGCCCACCGGCCCGGCTGAGGTCTTGCAGCCAGTCGGGGATCAGGTCGGCATTGTCGTCGGGCAGGCGCGAGCGGCTGGCAGGTATGGCGGCCTCGCGGCTATCCTGCACCTGCTTGAGGCTGGCAGCCTCCTTTGATTGCAGGGCGTAGGTCTCTGCCTCCTTCGCAAACTCGCTGTCTGGGTTGAGAGCCAGCGCGTTGCGGGCGGCGTTCAACGCCTCGTCCGGGTCGTCACTCGTCGCTGACAGCCAAATCCAGGCTTGCTCGTTGTTGAACTCCTGCTCGGTAATCTGGCGAAAGATGCCATAGGCGCGGCTGCGCTCCCCGCTTTGGGCGGCAGCTACCCCTTCCTGCATCAGGCTGGCCCTGCTCTGTTCTTCCACGCTATACCCTCCGGCTGGCAAGTTGTCATAATTATAGCACGCAAGGGTACATAACACAAGAGTTTGGCTCACCAGATTTACATAATCACCGAGCGAGCGGCTGAAAAGCAGCCTGACCGGGCTGGAGCGGTAGGCGTGGCCCACTATTTGCTCCTTCTGCCTTGAGGCAGGAAGCTGGAAAGTACGATTGTGGCACGAATCCTGCCTTGTAGTTACAGTAGGAAATGGGGTGTACCGCCCCACATCACAACGCGCATAGCGAATAAGGAGTGATTAACATGGATAACGTTGAGGAAGCTCAGAAGCAGTTTTTCCGCGTCACCGACAACATCCCAGAGGAGGCCTGGTATTGGGGTGCCATCGGCAGCATCATCCTCTCGGCTGGCCTACGCCTGACCGGTAAGGATAGCTGGTCGATCTTCGTTGGGCAGTGGCCGCCTACCTTCCTGCTGTTCGGCCTCTACCACCGTTTGCTTCAGCCGCACAAGAACAAGTAAGCGGCCCCAGTTGGCGTACCAAACCAGCAAGCTCCTCCTTCAGACCGATGGAGGAGCTTCGCTTTGTCGCTATAATGGCAGCAACAAGCCGACAAGGAGCAAACCAATGCAGGAGCAGGATTACATCGCGGCTAACCGCGAGTTGTGGGAGAACTGGACTGCCAGCCATCTGCGCTCGGCCTTCTACGACCTCGCAGGCTTCAAGGCCGGGCGCAACAGCCTCTTGCCCGTAGAGATTGCCGAAGTCGGCGACGTGGCGGGCAAGTCCCTCCTGCACTTGCAATGCCACTTTGGGCAGGATACCCTCTCCTGGGCGCGCCTGGGGGCGACCGTCACCGGGGCTGACTTCAGCGAGCAGGCGATTGCTGCGGCCCGCGACCTCGCCACCGAGCTACACATCCCCGCCAGCTTCGTTTGCGCCAACCTCTACGACCTGCCAGACGTGCTGGCGGGCGAGTTCGACCTGGTGTATACCGGCGGTGGCGCACTCTGGTGGCTGCCCGACCTCACCCGTTGGGCAGCAGTGGTCGCCCGCTACCTCAAGTCGGGCGGCAGCTTCTACCTGCACGAAATACACCCCTTCCCAATGGCCTTCGAGGAAGTCGCGGGCGAACTGAAGCCAACCCATCCCTACTTCCACGCAGATAGCCCCCTACGCTTCGAGACGCAGGGCAGCTATGCTGGCTCATCCGACTACCAGGGGGTGGAGTACGGCTGGGCGCATAGTCTGGCCGAGATCATCAGCGCACTGCTAGCTGCGGGCCTACGCTTGCAGTTCTTGCACGAGTCGCCCTACGCCTACTACCAGATGTTCCCCAGCCTGGTGCAAGAAGGGGCGGGCCGCTGGGCCATGCTAAAACACGAGTTGCCGCTCAGCTTCTCTCTCCTTGCCACAAAGTAGCTGCTCGTAGTTAAGAGAGATGAGCAGATTGGAGCCACCGGGCTGCCTCTAGTACAGCAAGTAGCTCTGGGCTAACCTTCTGTGCCAGGCGGCTGGCTCTGCCCCGAAGCAGTAGCGTTGGCCTGCTGACGGCGGTAGATGCCTGCCTTACGCTCTAGCAGCTTGAGGTCTACCAGATAGCGGCGGATCACTACCGGGTCGTAGGCGTAGATTTCGCGTAGCGAGTCAGTCACTTCGCG
The DNA here is from genome assembly GCA_038229595.1 of Chloroflexia bacterium. GTDB lineage: Bacteria > Chloroflexota > Chloroflexia > QHBQ01 > QHBQ01 > JBBROH01. Next base: position 10,771 of record JBBROH010000112.1, read on the forward strand.
CTCAGTGTAGTCGCGGCCCAGGGTGAAGCGGCTGGCTATCTCCTCGGCTACGTACTGCTGCCGCTTGAGTTGGCTGGGCCAGCTTGTCAGCCGCCCGTCCACCAGGTAGCGGGCCAGCACCTGCCCACGCTCATCCAGTGGCGCACTACGTTTGGAGGGCTGCAACTGCTCGTTCAACTGGTGCAGGGCATGGATCACCCCGTTGATACTCTGCTGGTATGTCCGGTTGAAGGCTACCGCCTGCGGGGTCGGTTCGGCACCGGGGGCGGCCTGCCAGGTAATGCTGACCAACCCGGCTACCGCCAACTGGCGCACGTCGCGCTCGACCTGCGCCTGCTGGCCGCCCACCTGCGCGACGATCTCGGCCAGCGCGACCGGCAGTGGCTGCTGAGCTAGCAGGCCGAGGATCGCCAGGCGGCCTGAAGCGGCAAACGCCTTCGCCAGGTTGAGGGCTTGCCGCAACTGCGCTGCCTGTTCGTCGCTGACCGCCAGGGTCTTCTGCTCTAGAGCGGTACTTGGTGACATATCGTTCTTTGCTCCTCTCGGCTGTTATTGCCTTCAGCATAGCGGGTCGTGCGCCCCGGCGCATTCGCCTTTAGCCCCATCTTACGGGCTGGTCACAGTCAGGTTGCCGAGGCCAACGGCTAGCAGGCGGCTGTCCTTGGGGCCAGGGCTGCGGGCAGCGGCAGCGGTGTAGAACTCCAACTGGCTGAGGCCGGGCTGTAGGGTGAGCGGCAGATCGTACACCTGCGGCTGGTTGACGCTGAGGGTAGCCAGGCGCACCCGACTGCTACCCGCCACCTGATAGACCTCAAGCTCGTGCGGGCCAGCGTAGGCGAAAGCCCGGAAGTGCAAAGCATAGCCCTGCGCTCTGTCCAGGTTCAGCACGCTGATCGTGGCGCGGTTGCCGTTGCCACCGTCCAGCCAGCGGTGCCAGCCGTCGGGCTGCTGCTCTGGCCCGTACCAGCCAGGGCCAACCGCCAGCATGGGGCTGAGGTAGGCGGTAGCGGTCAGCGGCACGCTATAGACGCGCATCCGCTCATCTTCGTAGCTGGGCTGAGCCTTGCCGAACAACGCATCGGCCATCCCCTGCTCGCGGCCCGTCTGCCCATCCACCCTGTCCTTGATCACCACCAGGTAGCGGATGCCCGCCCAGGCCAGCACTGGCGGCCCGGCCTCGGCCAGCGGTGGGGGGGCTACCACGTCCTCGTTCGGTTGGCGTTGCAGCCAAAGGGCGCGTAGCACCGGCGTGTACTCGGCGAAGGGATGAGGCAGCTTGCGGGCCAGGTCGCCGCCCAGGATTGCCTTCTCATGCGCCGCCTGGTAGCTCATCCAGCGATCCTCGTCGCTGCTCTTGTAGATCGGCAGTTCGAGGATCGCATAGTGTGCGCTGTCCTTGCCTAGCTGCTGGTAGAAGGGTGGCGTATCCACAGCGGTAAGCGGTGGGCGCACGCCGACGAACTCTACGGTGAGGATCAGTAGCACCAGAGCGAAGGCGATCCTCTCGCGCAGTGGTCGCGGCTGCAGGCCAGTGGCTAGCCTGCTCAGCAGAGCGTAGAAGCCGACCGCCGCCAGTAGCACCCAGAACAGTAGGGCCATTTCGCCGAAGCGTTCGGGGTCGCGGGAGACGCGCATGAAGGGCAGCAGGTAGAGGGCAGCATATGGCATTGCCAGGCCGCTATCCTTGCCAGCCACGATCAGGTGGGGGCCGAGCGAGGTGACGAGGAACAGCAGCAGGTTGAGCAGCAGTATCCGCAGCAAAGGGCTACGCCACAGCAGCACCACCCCCGCAACCGCCAGTCCATACAACAAGTAGCTGGGGCTGAACGCGCCCTTGACCAGGTACTTATCGTAAGGTGGGCCGCTCACCCCGTCCAGCAAGCCACCCCACAGCAGGTTACTGCGATTGGGGGCTACCAGTTCGAGCAGGTCGGCAGAGTGCTGCGTAGTGGCCGCTCCGCTGGGGGCAAGTTGCGAGTTGGCCGCCAGTTCGCTCAGCATCTGGTAGAGCAGAGGGCTGAGCAGCAGGCCGCCCGCCCCCACGCCCACTGCCACGCGCAGGGCTGCGGGCCACCACCGCCGCCAGCCACGGGTCACCAACTCGGCGGCCAGCCAGACCAGCAGGAACAGGGCAAGGTAGACCAGCAGTTGCAGTTCGGTCAGCGCATTGGCGAGGAACAGGAGAGCGGTGAGGGCGATGGGCAGCCAGCTTGAGCGGGCGCGCCAACTACCACCGCTGTAGTAAGCGCGTAGAGCGAAGTAGAGGAAGAAGGGTACCCACTGGAAGCTAAGGCGGTTCACCTGCCCGCCATAGAGGTACTGGGTGCGCCAGGGGCTGGCGAAGGTGTAGGCGAAGCCCGCCAGGTAGGCAGCCATCGTGGTCAGCCGCTGCCGCCCGCCTGCTTCGGCTGGCTGCCCATCGAACAGCAGTTCGAGGATGTACCTTGCTAGCAGGTAGACCCCCCAGCCGCAGAGGGTGTAGCTGAGGATAGTCAGCGTGTTCTCGGCGACGGCCAGGCCAAGCGGTTGCAGCCCAGCACTGAGCAGGCCGTTGAGCGGTTGCAGGGTGTGGAAGCGGAGGCTGACCCCACTGTTGTAGAAGATGTAGTTGCTGTCGAAGGGCAACTGACCAAGGTTGAAGACAGCGTAGCGCGTCCACCAGTAGTTCCAGTAGTTGTTCCAGCCGTCGATACCGCCGCCGACGATAGCGGTGCCGAAGCTGGTCGCCAGCGGCCAGGTATAGCCAAGAGCGACCAGCGTGTAGCTGAGGGGGACGAGCAGGCGGCGCAGGATGTTCATGGTCGCTATTATACCAACTTTGGGCGGCGGGCGGGCAGCAAAAAGCCTCTCCGCAGAGAGGCTCTCGCCAAAGTGGACTGCTTGCTTACGACTTCGGGCCTTCGATGGACTCTTTGGCCGGGGCAGTCGGGTCGAAGTTGCGGGCCACCATTGCGGTGCCGCCCGCCTTGACCTTGGTCTGCTCGGCGAAGTGGCAGGCGACGAGGTGAGGATTGCCGCTGCCATTCTCGCTGCCAATATCGCGCCAGGCCGGTTCCTCGTCGGTGCAGATTTGCTGGGCCAGCCAGCAGCGGGTGTGGAAGCGGCAGCCGCTCGGTGGGTTGAGTGGGCTGGGAACGTCGCCCTTGAGGATGATCCGCTCCCGCCGAATGCGCGGGTCTGGCACCGGGATCGCAGAGAGCAGAGCCTGGGTGTAGGGGTGGCGCGGGTTCTCAAACAGTTCGTCGCGGTCGCACAACTCGGCCATCTTACCCAGGTACATCACCCCCACGCGGTCGCTGATGTGTTCGACCACGCTGAGGTTGTGGGCAATGAACAGGTAGGTGAGGCCAAAGTCGCGCTGCAAATCCTTGAGGATGTTCAGCACCTGCGACTGGATCGACACATCCAGAGCCGACACCGGCTCGTCAGCGACGATCAGCTTGGGCTGCATGGAGAGGGCGCGGGCAATACCGATGCGCTGGCGTTGGCCGCCGCTAAACTCGTGCGGATAGCGGCGCGAGTGTTCGGGGTGCAGGCCGACGCGCTTGAGCATCTCGGCTACAATCTGCTCGCGCTCCGCTTTGGACATCAGCCGGACCTCCCCAGTCACATCTGTGAGCAGCCCTCGACCGCGGGCGGTCCGGACACCGAGGCGCCGACAGGCAAAACTAGTTGTATGATCCGGAAAAGACCAACCCTGCTGCAATCCA
>JBBROH010000113.1:0-14353 GCA_038229595.1 Chloroflexia bacterium
TCTGGCTCGTGAGTGCGGGTCGGCTCGTGGGTCGGCTCTGGCTCGTGAGTGAGGGACGGATCGTGGGTCGGCTCTGGCTCGTGAGTGCGGATCGGCTCGTGGGTCGGCTCTGGCTCGTGAGTGCGGGTCGGCTCGTGGGTCGGCTCAGGGCGCGGGGTCAAGGTTGCGGCGTGGGTCGGCTCAGGGCGTGGGGTCAAGGTTGCGGCGCGGGTCGGCTCTGGCTCGTGAGTGCGGGTCGGCTCGTGGGTAGGCTCTGGCTCGTGAGTGAAGGTTGGGGCGTGGGTCGGCTCAGGGCGTGGCGTAAGGGTCGGGTGCGGAGTCCAGGTTGCCGGATGGGTTGGCTCTGGCTGGTGGGTGCGGGTCGCTTCCTGGGTAGAAGGGGGCGGCGGCAGAATGTGGGTTGGCTCTGGCTCGTGGGTGCGAGTCGCCTCATGGGTGCGGGTTGCCTCATGAGTTGGCTCTGGCTGGTGGGTGCGGGTTGCCTCATGGGTCGGCTCTGGCTGGTGGGTGCGGGTTGCCTCATGGGTCGGCTCTGGCTGGTGGGTACGGGTTGCCTCATGGGTCGGCTCTGGCTGGTGGGTGCGGGTTGCCTCATGAGTTGGCTCTGGCTGGTGGGTGCGGGTTGCCTCATGAGTTGGCTCTGGGCGGGGGGTGCGGCTTGCTTCGCGGCTGGGCAGCGGTGGCGGCAGAATGTGGGTTGGCTCTGGCTCATGGGTGCGGGTCGCGGCGTGGGTCGGCTCACCCTGCTGGGTGGCGACGGCGGTCGGCAAGATGTGGGTCGGCTCAGGGGTGCGCCGCTCGCTGATTACCGCTGGGTCGGAGGGAACCGGCTCGTGGTTCTTGAGGGCGATAGCGATATGGAGCAGGCGGCTGTTGTTGCTCGCTACCTGGTCGTAGGCAGCCTTCGCGCCAGCGGCTACCTTGTCCTTGACCGCAGCCAGCACTTGCTGTTCGCGGTTGGCGACGGTAAGCAGGCGGGGGGTGAGGGCAGCAAGCTGGCTCTGCTCAATCAGCGTAGCGGCGGTGCTGACATTCTGATCGAGGTTGGCAAGTAGGTCGCCTTCCACCTGGTTGCCCTTCTGGGCAGCCCGTTCGATCTCGTTCAGGCGGTTATCGGCGAATTGCAGGTGCAGGTTGGCGCGGGCGTTGTCGTCGGCAGCGAAGCCGAGGCGCACGCCTTCAGCCCCCCGCTTGACGGGGTAGAGCAGGTCACCAGGGCTGGCGTAAGCAGAAGCGGCGACGCTGCCCACCAGCATGACCAGCAGCAGCAAGCTGGCGAGGGCCATGCGGCTGAAGACGCTGTTGAGGCGCAGGCGGGCGAGGAAGCCGAAGGGAGAGGCGGGCCGTTCGGCGGCGGCTGCGCCAGTCAACACCCGCTGCCGGATGCGGGCGCGGGCGGCCACTGCCATGCTAGCTGCTTGCTGGCTGGCGCGCACCTGAAGGGCCATCGTCAGCATGGGGCGCAGTTCGGCGGCCTGGGCGGGATAGCGGCGCAGGCAGGCTTCGATGCCTTCGCTCGGCAGGCGGTTGAGGCAATCATCGAGGATCGCGCTCAGGTCGTTGGGCAGGGGATTGCTCATCGTATACTCCTCTGTTCTTGGCTAAACAGCCCGATCAGTGCTGGCCTTCGGTGCGCAGCAACTTCTGCAACTTCTGCAAAGCGGTGTACTGCACGTTCTTGATTGCCCCCTCAGTGCGACCGAGCAGGTGGCCGACTTCGGCGTTGCTCAGGCCCGCCCCATATTTGAGGGCGATCACCTGACTTTGCAGGTCGGTCAGGTGGGTGAGGGCGGCAGCGAGTTGCGTGCGGTAGATGGAGAACTCGGCAGCGGTCGCGGGGTCGTGCAGGTCGCTCACGTTGATCGCCACCGCATCAAGCGGCACGGTGGGGCGGCGGGCGTTGCGGCGCAGGTGGTCGGCAATCAGATTGTGGGCGATGCGGTAGAGCCAGCCCGCGAAGGCTGCCGCCCGCGTCCCCTGCTCTTGGCTGTCGCGCCAGGAGAAGCGGGCGATGTTCTCGATCATCTTGAGGAAGACTTGACCGCTGATGTCCTCGGCCACCTCCACCTGACCAACCTTGAACAGCACGTAGTCATAGATCGGCACGCAGTAGTATTCGTAGAGGGTGGCATACGCTTGCCGGTCACGCTGGCGGGCGCGCTCCACTACCGCAGTCAGTTCGCTGTCGCTGGCAATGGCGAGGCGCGTAGTCTCCTGGTTATGTTCATAGGTGGGGGTCTCCAGCATCTCACCGACCCCTCCTTTGGCAACGAGTACACTCTTGTTGTTGATCAACATCTATCTCAGCCTTCTCCGCCACGCAGCGGTTACTGTTCCGTAAGCCTTGTATCTTGTGCTTACACAGTATTAAACGCCAGAGCGGGGCAAGAGATAGATCGATATGGGCCGCTATTTGGCGGCAGCAGCATAGCATAATAGTCCTAGCCTATAGTAGCCCAATGTACTTGCTACTTGTCCTTAGCTTTACCCTTATCCTTGCTGTCGTCGCCACCCTCGTTGCCACCTTTGTCCTTGCCGCCTTTGTCGCCCTTGTCCTTGCCGCCTTTGTTCTCAGCCGGTGGGGGCGCAGGTGGCTCAATCCGCACTGGTGGTTCAACCCTCAGCGGCGGCGCGGTGGCAGTGGGCGGGCGCAGCCGCTCTGGTGGGTCAGGTTGCGACTGCACTGGCGGGCGGGTGGCAGCGGGCCGGGCAGTGGGCTGCACTGGCGGGCGGGTGGCAGTGGGTTTGGCGGTCGGCTGCAATGCTGGCGCACGGGTGGCGAGGGGCGGGCTACTGGGCTGCTGCTCGCTGGTGGGCGTTACCCTGGTGGGGGGGCTGGCTGGTGGAGGCTGGCTGGTGGGCTGCGGCGGGCTGATGGGCAGGATTAGCAGCGGCAAAGTCGGGTTGGGCGGAGGGCTGGGCAGGGCAGTGGTCGAGGGGTCGGCCAACATGGAAGCGGGCGGGCTGCTGATCACGGCGCGGGCGAGGGTGGCACTGCTGCTCATCTCGCGCTGGGCGGCAGCGTAGGCGGGGGCAGCATCGCTGGCGAGGTTGTTGCTCATCCGCTGCAAGGTCTGGCTGCCACGAGTGCTGAGATCGAGCAGGGCGCGGGCGGCAGGGTGTTCTGGAATGTGGCTGATCAGATCGCGAGCGGTGCTGAGGTGGTCGCCGAGGTCATCCAGCAGGTCAGCATCAATCAACTGCTGCCGTTCGCCGAGTGCGCCGATCTCGTGCAGGCGGTCGCCAGCGAGGTCGAGGTGCAGGCTAATGCGGCTCACGTCGTCGGCGGTGAGGACCAGGCGCACCTGCTCCCCCCCGCGCTTGACCGCGTAAAGGAGGTCGCCCGGTACGCTGCTGGCCGCCGCTACCAGGGTGCCGTAGCTGAAGGCGACCAGCAGCAGGCAGGTGACGGCTAGCCGCAGCACGAGGGGCCGCCACCTGAAGGGGAGACGATTGCCAGGGGGCCGAGCCGTGGGTGGCTTCTCTGCGCGCAGGGAGGGGAGGATGCGGCGGTCAAGGCGGGCGCGGCGCAGGGAGCTGACCACTGGCTGCTGGCTCTGGCTAACATCGCCTGCCAGCAGCAGCAGCGGGCGCAACTCGGCGGCGTGCTGGGGAAAGAGGGCAAGGCACTGCTCTACATCGGCGGCGGGATCGCAGAGGCAGTAATCCAATGCTTCTTCAACGCTATAGGCTGTAAAGTCGGGGTTTGCCATGAGCAGTGCGTCTCCTGGGCTACTGGCTGCGGGGTCATTCGCCAGCAATACGCCCTCTCTTGCAGTGATTATAACGTAAGATGAGCAAGAGAGGTATGGGTGGAAGGGCTTTTTTGCCCACGAAAGGGAGAGGAAGTTGACGCTGCCCTGCTCCTGTGTCTATAATGCAGCAACAAGGCAGAGCCGGGAGGCAGCAGTGGCAGACGAGCAAGCGGGCGAGAGCGCAGCAGAGCAGGCAGCAGGGCAGACGGATCGCCGCCGCCAGTTGGGGACGGAACTAACCAGCAGCATCGAGCGGGTACGCAGCATCAGCCGCCGCCTGCGCCTGGCGATCACCATGCTGCTACTGGTGCTGGTGGTCGGCACGCTCGGCTACATGGTGATCGAGGGCTGGGGGGCGGGCGACAGCCTCTATATGACGATCATCACGATCACAACTGTCGGCTATGGCGAGACCCACACTCTGCACTGGGGTGGGCGGGTCTTCACTGGCTTCCTGCTCTTTGGCGGGCTGGGGCTGCTGCTCTACGTGCTGTCGGCGGTGATTGAGGTGCTAATCGAGGCGCAGGTATCAGGGCTGGTAGGGAGGCGCAGGATGGAACGCGAGATTGAGCAGATGCACGACCACTTTATCATCTGTGGTTATGGGCGGATCGGGCAGACGGTAGCCGAGCAACTGCGGCAGGAAGGGCAGCAGATCGTGGTGCTGGACAGTAACGCCGAGGCGGGTGAACTTGCCCGCCTCCGCAAGCTGCCGGTGATCACTGGCGACGCGACCAGCGACGAGGTGTTGGTGCAGGCTGGCATCAAGCGCGCCCGCTGCCTGCTCTCTACGGCAGACAGCGACGCGACCAACCTGTTCATCATCGTCTCCGCCCGCGCCCTCAACAGCCGCACGCAGATCATCGCCCGCGTCAGCAGCTTCACCAATGCGGGCAAGCTGCGGCGGGCTGGGGCCAACCACGTGATTTCGCCCTACGAACTGGGTGGCTTGCGGATGGCGACGCTGGCGACCCGCCCCGCCGTCGCCAGCTACCTCGACACCCTCCTGCACGATGAGAGCAACGACTTCAACCTGGGCGAGGTGGGGGTCGTCGCGAGCGGGCGACTGGGCGACCTGCTGGCGCGGGTAGAGCAACACCCGGCGGTGCTGGCGGTTCATAAGGCCGACAATGTGATCCCCAACCCGCCCGCCGACACGCAAGTAATAGCGGGCGACCGCCTGATCGTGGTCGGCACCAGCAGCCAGTTGCGGGCGTTGGACGAAGCTCTCGGTGACGGGCAGCACAGCAAGGGCGAGTGGCGGCACGCCCTGGGGAAGGGGGCAGCAAAATGAAGATCAGACTAGCCTTCTGCCTGCTGTTGCTGGCTACCATCCTTGGTGGCGGCCCCGCCAGCCACGCGCAGGCGAAGCCAGTGCGCTGGGGTTTCTACGTCAAGTATGACTCAGACTCGTTTGTTTCCTTGCAGAACAACATCACCACGCTGACTGACCTCTCGCCCTGGTACTACAACCTCGATGGGGCGGGCAACCTGACTGGCTCGCGCGACGAGGCGGTGAACGCCCTTGCCCGCCAGTACGGGCTGCGCTTGTTGCCAATGATCCAGAACTCGGTGACGGGCAACGACTTCCACAACATCCTGAGCGACCCTACCCTCCGCGACCACGCCCTCGACCAGTTGCGCGCCATTGCCCGCAAGAATGGCTATGACGGTCTCTGCCTCGACTTTGAGACGCTGAACGCGAGCGATGCCGCCCTCTATGCGGACTTCGCCGCCCGCCTGAGCGCAGCCTTGCACGCGGATGGCCGCCTGCTGGCGATGGCTGTCGCCCCCAAGACTGCCAACAGCAACGACGGCTTCTCTGGAGTCTACGACTACACCGCGCTGGCCCCAGCCCTCGACTATGTGATCATCATGGCCTACGACTTCCACTACCTCACGGGCGGGCCGGGGCCAATTGCCCCCGCCGACTGGGTGGGCCGCGCCGCCGCCTACGCCAGCACCCGCTTTGCCGCTGGGCAAGTGCTGTGGGGGTTGGGGCTGTACGGCTTCGACTGGAACCGCACGGTGGCTGGGCGGGCCAAAGGGCTGCGCTACAGCGATCTTGCCGCCCTCAAGGCGCAGCACCCACCGCTCACCGAGGGCTTCGACCTAACCGCACAGTCACCCTACTTCACCTACCTCGACGGTAGCCAGTTGCACGAGGTCTGGTACGAGAACGCCGGCAGCATCGCGGCGAAGCTGAAGGTGATCGCTCCTTACGGCTTTGCGGGGGTGGGCCTCTGGCGGCTGGGGCAGGAGGATACGGCGATCTGGCCGTTGCTGGGGCAGGACAGCAGTCAGCCGTTCGCTTGCCAGCCGGTCGCCCCTTTCCAGAGCGACAGCCGCCACCTTTACTTCGCCACAAGCGGCCACGCGCTATCCAATGCCTTCCTCAACTACTGGCAGGCGCATGGTGGCCTGCCGATCTACGGCTACCCGATCAGCGAGGAGTTCAGCGAACAGAGCAAGCTGGATGGCCGCAGCTATACCGTGCAATACTTTGAGCGCGCCCGCTTCGAGTATCACCCGGAGTTGGCTGGCACTGCCTACGAGGTGCTACTCGGCCAGTTGGGGCGCAGCAGATACGGGAGGGTCGACCCCGCCAGCCCCGCCGTGCCAAACTCTGCCAGCCAATTCTACTTCGCCGAAACCGGCCACGCGGTCAGCGGTAGCTTCTACACCTACTGGCAGCAGCACGGTGGCCTGGCCCAGTTCGGCTACCCGATCAGCGAGGTGCTACGCGAAACGAACAGGCCGGAGAGTCAGCTGTACGAGGTGCAATACTTTGAGCGCGCCCGCTTTGAGTACCACCCAGAATTGGTGGGCAGTGACCACGAGGTGTTGCTCGGTTTGCTCGGCAAGCAGTTCTCCCCTTGCCGCTGAAGTTGCGGCCTGGCCCCGCGCTACTAGCCACTGGGCGTTCTGATCCATGCTCTTGGCAAGCACAAAAACGCCCCTGCCTGGTTGGGCGGGGCGTTCCTTGCTGGGGCAGGCTCAGCGCGCGCAAGCCAGCAACACCCCCGCGATGCGATTGGGCTGGCCGCCTATGGGCAGGACGTAGCTATCCAGTGCGCCTTGCAGTTGGTAGTAGAGGTTGTTGCCGCAAAGGAGCAGGGTTTGCAGCTTGCTGCCAACTGGTAGGCTGGCTAGCGGCCGTTGCTGACCGTTACTCTGCACCTGCTTGATGCTCACGCCGCCACCATCGCGCCCACTATAGATCAGGCTACCAGCGGCGGTCGCGCTGAAGGCGGAGTCGGTGTCGGCCTGGACAACAGCGGCGGCCTTGTCGCTGCTAAGGTCGTAGCGGAAGATTTGGCTGCCGTTTGCGTAGTAGATAGCCGAGCTATCGGCGGCGATGGTGATCGGGCCGGGGCTGCGGCTAACCTTCAGCAGTTGCCCGCTGCCTGCAAGGTCGTAGCGGTAGACGTTGCCAGTAGTGGAGCTAGCAAGGTAGTAACTCTGGCTGTCTGCCGCCCAGCCGAGTACCCGCAGGTCAGCCGGTGGGCTGATCGTCTGCATCTGCTTGCTGGCAAGGTCGTAGAGGACTACGCCGTAGCCATCGAGCAGCAGCCACTTGCCGTCGGGCGCAAAGCTGGCGGTGAGGGGGTTGGCTAGGCCGCTGTCAGCATTGATCAGCACGTCCAGGCTGGCATCAGGGACAGGGTACTGCCGCGTCTTGCCGTCGGCCAGGTTAACCACTTCGATGTACTTGGGTGCGCCGCGCACCAGGTAGGCGGCCCTGTTCGCCCCAGTTGCGGGCAGGCTCGCCATGCTGATCTTGCTAGAGAGGGGATTGATCGGCTGGCCTGGGCCAACGCTGGCGATCAGGTAGCTGTTGCTACGCAGCGAGTCGGTCGTAGTCTCGCCCGGCTGGATGCTGGCGACGAGGGCGGCCCCAGCCACCGGCGTGGCGTAGAGCGGGGTGGTGGCCGTGCCAGTGAGCGACTCGCCAGTGTGGGCGGTGATCGTCGGGGCGATTGGGGTGGGGCTGGCGACCGCCGAGGCTGCGAAGCCAATAGCAGTACTCGCGCTGGGGCTGGCATAGGCATACTGGGGGCCAACAAAGCTGTTGCGGCCCAGTAGCGCACTAAACAGGCCAGCGAAGCCAAGCAACATTACCATGGCCGCGAGGCTGACTGCCCAGCCGGGGCCGCGGGGGTTGGCCCGCACCTCCATATCCTGCCGCCTGGCCTCAACGTCGGCTATTGCCCGCAAGACCCCCGCCCGCACCCGGTTGGCAGCAGGCAGGTTGGGCAGAGCAGCGATCTGTTGGTCGAAGCTGCGGAAGGCTGCGAGGGTGGCAGAGCAGGTGGGGCAGGTGGGCAGGTGCTGCTGGAGGATGGTGGTGTCGGCGGCCGAGAGGCTGCGGCTCAGATAGTCACTGATCCGTTGCTGCATCGGCGCGCACTGTGGGTTAGCTGGCTGGTCGTTGCTCTTGGTCATTACTGTCCTCTAGTTATGAAGGGAGCGGGGCGACGCTAGTGGCGGCCAGGGTTGGCCTGCTGTTCGAACTCGGCTTCTTCGGTTTGTAGACGTGCAAACGCCTCTTGGAACGCCTTGCGGGCGCGAAAGAGGCGCGTTTTAATCGCTGCTTCGCTGCTAGCGGTAATCTTTGCTACCTCAGCAATAGAGAACCCCTCATGAATATTGAGCAGCAGCGCACTGCGGTACTCTGGCGAGAGCATGGTCAACGCCTTGTGTACCATCTCACCTTCGCCTGTGATCGCTGTTGGATCAATCACGCCCAACCCAACACCAGGATGACCTCCCCCAAAGTCAGACTGATGCCGAGCGGACGTGGCAGAAGAAGAAGAGAGAAAGGGTAGCAAGTTGGTTAGTGAAGTCCAGCTTACTACCTTGCGACGGCGCAGGGCATTGCGGGCCGTGTTCGTCGCAATTGTATAGAGCCATGCTACTACGTTGCTATCAGGGCGCAGCCGGTCATAGGCCTGGTAGGCACGGATGAAGGCATCCTGGGCCAAATCTTCAGCCTGCTCGCGGTCGCCAACGATACGGTAGATGTAGCTAGTGATCGCTTGCTGGTAGCGGGCAAAGAGGTCGTCGAAGCTGTCAAACCGCTCTAGTACCCGCGCTGGCTCACGATCCGTGTCGGTGTCGTTTGAGGCTGAGAGCGTCAGGTCGCCTTCTGTGGCTGCCAATGCTCTTACCTCCCCATCGTCATTGCTCATCTAATCGTCTCTATGATATATAAAACGCGAGGGTCGCTAAAGGTTACACCGATTACAGCCAATTTTCGCCAATCTTGCAAAATCACTGGGGCGGCCCGCAATATACGCGCTTTAGAGCTACTACCTGCTATTATAGCGGATGCAGATGCTCCCCGCCACTGCGCTACCAGGCCCGGTGCTGTTGACTAATCTGGGCTGGGCTGCCAAAGTAGGGGTGGCAGCGGGCCAACCGCGGCAAGACCAAACCCCCGCCAGCCCGCTACGGTTCAAGTGGCGTAAAGGTCAACGTGCTGATCGCCGCCCCTGTGTCGCCGTCGAAGCGCAGCCATATTCGGTTCAGGCCCGCCCGCCACTGCAGGCGGCCAAGCCTAACGCTATGCTCCTGCCAGCAGAGCAGGCCTGGCACCGCCTACACCGTCAAGGTCAACTGCTGGCGGCCAAGCCTAACACTATGCTCCTGCCAGTCGCGCCCGCCGAACAGGGTGGAGCCAGCAAGCTGCCCGACCAGCGGCCAGGTTAGCAGGATGGTTAGGAGGGTGTAGAGGAGGAGGATGCTGAGGTTGAGCAGGGTGGTGAGCTGGCTGGGATGAACGGCTGGCGTTGAGGCGGTCACGTGCGGGGGGTGGCTCCCTTGCGGTGGTTGGCATACGTATAACAGGATAGAAGGTTGGTAATCCAAATTGTGTGGAGTTGTTTGAGCAAATGAAATACCTCCTCGTGCATCCAAACCGAGCATTTGAGTTTGGCTCTCCACAGGAGGCTGTCTGATAAACAAACTATAACCTGATGCCTGAAAAGTTGTTTCTCCAGACTGACTATTTACGAGCCACGACCAACTCTGATCTTCCGCGTTGTACTCGCGTATAACATCCTCAATGGTCATGATACCAGTGTAGCCGTAAGCGTCTATCTGGATGTTAAAATGCGAAACACCATTAAATACCAGAGTTGCTGGAGCAACTTGAAACAAGAAGTGACTGCGCGTAGGAGATGGACTGATCCATTCAACTATGTAGTCGAGGTCAAACATAAGTACGTTCCTATCATAATCGTATGCCACCGCATAAACATAAACATCATGCCAGTTCATGCCTTCAAAGTCATTCTGTGACCAGACCCATGTCACTTTGTCGTGATTCATATCTGTTGCTCCTGCTTGTGCTTTAGCTTAGGCTTAAGGAGTCCAGCAGCTAGCGACCAGAGAACTACTAGCTGCTGGGAACTCTTCAAGACCGGACTTGCCGCCGTTTGTAAACTCACTCGTTGAGGCCAATTGACTTCGTACAGAGTCCTCCTCCAGCACATGGCAAGCCTCCGCCTCCACCACGACGACCGCCTGTACTACCACCATTACCACCTCCACTATCGTTGTAACCAGCACGGTAAGTACGCTGGTAAGACTTGCAATCAGGGCAAGTTTCACGTTCTTCGCGTCATTTCATGCTACCATTGTATCACATACCAACCCGCCTTAGCCAGTCCCGAGTGGAATTGTAGTACTGGGTATGAGGCGTTGGGTAGGACTTACCTGTTGCTTTGTCGTAGTGAGAAGGACCAGCCTCGCCTGCTTGCCTTCACCAGTAGAGACACCGCAACCGGGTAGATGTAACGAGCAGACTTGAGGGACTTCACACTTTAGCCTGATTATAGCAGAATTGGGGGTACTGCCCCGCAAGGGACACAAAAAGGAGCCGCCCGTGGGTGGCTCCTGCTTGTTGGTTGCTGCCTGGTGCTTAGCGACGCAGGGCGGTGACGAGGGCGCGGTAGAGGACGACGCTGAGTTCGGCGCGGGTGATTGCCTGGTTGGGGCCGAAGATGGCCGGGTTGCCAGGGTAGCCAGAGATTACGCCCTTATTCTGAGCGGTGCTGACCGCGCAGTAAGCCCAGTGGTTGCTTGGCACGTCGGGGAAGATTTGGCTGGGGCAATTGGCGGGGTAAGCCTTGACCTTCACCACGATCTTGACCAACTCGGCGCGGGTGATGCTCTTGCTGGGTAGGAAGCAGGGGCCGACTACCCCGCTGGCCTGACAGGTGGCGGCATCGTAGCCGTTGATTACGCTGGCAGTGCGCGCACTCTCGATGTAGCGGTAGGCCCAGTAGTTGGTTGGCACGTCGCTGTAGCTGGCGGTGGCTGGGTTCAGCAGCGGTAGGCCGAAGGCCAGTACAATCATCTTGCTAAACTGGGCGCGGGTAGTATTGGCGTTGGGCTGGAACAGACCGCCAGGGAAGCCGCCGATTATGTTGTGGCCCACCAGGTAGCTGATCTCGTTGTAGGCGAAGAAGTTGGCTGGCACATCGGGGAACACAGGCGCAGTGGGCGTGTTGGTCGGGCCACCGGGCGTGTTGGTTGGGCCTACCGGCGTGTTCGTCGCCACTGGCGTGTTGGTTGCCACTGGCGTGTTCGTTGGGCCACCAGGGGTGTTGGTGGGGCCTACTGGCGTGTTCGTTGCCACTGGCGTGTTCGTTGGGCCACCAGGAGTGTTAGTCGGGCCTACTGGCGTGTTGGTTGCCACTGGCGTGTTCGTTGGGCCACCAGGAGTGTTGGTGGGGCCTACTGGCGTGTTCGTTGCCACTGGCGTATTCGTTGGGCCTACCGGCGTGTTCGTTGCTACTGGGGTGTTCGTTGGGCCTGCTGGCGTGTTGGTTGGGCCACCAGGGGTGTTGGTCGGGCCTACTGGCGTGTTCGTGGCGACAGGCGTGTTGGTTGCCACTGGCGTGTTGGTTGGCGTATTGGTGGGGCCTACTGGCGTGTTAGTCGGCGTGTTGGTGGGGCCTACTGGCGTGTTGGTGAGCGTGTTAGTCGGGGTGTTGGTTGCGGCTATAGGCGTGTTGGTCGCAGTGCTGCCGCCAGGAGGGGTGTCGGTCGGCTGCGGCGTGGGTGTATCAGTGGGCGTGTTGGTTGGCTGCGGCGTGTTGGTGGGCGATGGGGTGTCGGTCGGGGTGGGGGTGGGGTTCGCGCCATTGATGCGGGCGATGAAGCCATCCTCGCCACCATCATAGCTCTGGTCGTAAGCAGTATTGTTGACTGGCAAGTTCGTCGAGTAGGTGTCGCCAGTAATGTACACGTCCCCTGTCACGCCGAAGGTGACGGCCTTCGCCTCATCAGAGCCATCACCACCGAAGTAGGTGGAGTAGACGAATGAGCTACCAGTCGGCGCGAGTTGGCTGATGAAGGCATCGCTGCCACCGTTCAGCACGCCCTGGCCTGCGATTGGGTTGAGCAGCGGGAAGCCAGTGTCCGAGGCGGTGCGGCCAACAACGAAGGCGTTAGCAGTGGCATTGACAGCCACGCCGTAAGCGATGTCGTCGCCGCTGCCACCGAGGTAGGTCGAGTAGAGCAGCGGGAAGGGGCTGCCAGTAGTTGGCATGGCAGTGACGAAAGCATCATTACCACCGCCATAGGTACTCTGCGCCGCATTTTGCAGCGGGAAGTCGCTGTTCGAGTTGGTTTGGCCGACCACATAGGCAACCCCACCAGTCCCCACCGCCACGCCGTAAGCGTCCTCAGTCAGGCTGCCACCGAGATAGCTTGAGTAGAGGTAGGCCGAACCACTGGGGCTGATTTTGGTCAGGAAAGCATCGCTGCTGCCAGCCTCAGTACCGTCATAGGGGTTGACCGTCTTGAAGTTGAGCGAGGAAGTGAAGCCAACCACGTAAGCAGTACCGAGCGGGTCTACCGCAATGGCGTTACCCTCATCAGTGCTGCCGCCGCCCGCTGCGCCCTGGTCGCCGAGGTAGGTGGAGTAGAGGGAGTCGCCGTTGAGGCTGAACATGGAGACGAAGGCATCGCGGGCGGCCCCATTAGGCTGCACCGGTATGACCGTGGGGAAGTTGGCGGAGTCGGTAAAGCCAGTCAGGTAGGCGTTACCCGCTGCGTCAACTGCGATCCCCCGCGCCTCGTCGCTCTGGCTACCACCAAAGTAGGTGGAGAAGACCAGGCCGGTGCCAAGTGGGTTTAGGCGGCTGAGGAACACATCATCACTACCCGCCAGATTGGGCTGGGTGGGGCTGTTGGCGGTAGGGAAGTCGGTCGAGTAGGTGAAGCCAGTGACGTAAGCACTGCCCAGGCTGTCGGTGGCAATCCCGGTGCCGCGATCCTGGCCGCTGCCGCCGAGGTAGGTGGAGTAGAGTAGGTTCATGCCAGCCGAGTCGAGCTTGCTGACGAAAGCATCGTACTGGCCGTTGCCAAATTGCCCCTGGAAGGCTCCTACAGGCGGCACAATCGGGAAGTCGAGGTTGGATTTGGTCCAGCCGGTAATATAGGCCGAACCAGTGGCATCCACCGCGATGCTCACGGCCTCATCATCCTGGTGGGCGATGTTGGTGCCACCCAGGTAGGTAGCGAAGGTGATAATCGGGTCGATCACCAAGGGGAGGCTGCGGTCGTAAGCGGCCACGCTGAAGCCAACCTCACCGTTGGCGGTCAACTGGTAGCCACCAGCCACCGTCTGCCTGCCCTCGGCTGTGTCCTGGTAGATGTATGGCGCAGGCTGGTAGATGGTACCGGCGGCGGTCTGGATCGCCAGCCGTTCGTCACTGACCGCTAGCTGCTGCGCGCCAGTAAGGGCCAGCCGAATCTGGCTGGGGTCGGCCTGGGGCGCGAGGATGAAGTCATACTCCAACTGACCGCTCTTGCCATAGTAAGCAAGGTCAATGCCGGGGTAGACCCCCTGGTAGATTACCTTTGCATAGTTGGCTATACTGCTGTGCCACTTGCTGGCATCGTTGCCTACCAGGTAGTTGCTGACCCCCAGCATCTTGTCTGCTGCTAGTAGCGTGGGCTTGGCGTTTGCGCCACGTAGTTGCAGTTGCAGCACCACTTCGCTGCTGGTGGCGGTGGCTGCTAGCTTCAACACGGCTTCCTGAGCAGTCAGGAAGACGGTGTAGCCCTTGCCCCGCGCAAGGTATTGCACGCGGGGGTCACTCTGCCCAGCGTTGGCTTCAAAGTTGAGCGGCAACTGGCTGAGGTTGTCGCGCACACGCTGCTCCTGGTTGCGCGATGCGGTTCGTTGTGGGCTACTTTGCTGGTCGAGTGTCTGGTTCTGCGTGGGCAAGTAAGGGAGGAAGGTGGCTATCAAGATCAGGGCAAGGGCGGCAAGGCTCAACCGTCGAGTGGAATTGTTCAATGGGACATCCTTTCAAATTGCGGGGCTAGTAGTGATCAGCCATTGTGTTGTGACCACAGAGTAATTCTAACCGCACAGGGTGTCCATTTTTGTTGGATTTTGTTGGCTGTTTGGCAGCAATTGTGCTGGTAGCAAAGCATAGCTACCTAAGTTTCGTACAAACGTGGAGAGGTTAGTACCTGATGGGGAGCCAAGACACTAACCATCAAGCGAGCCAGAGCGTGCAAGCCTGGCAAGTAGAGCCGCCAACCAGTGGCGGTGCGTTCCGCGTGCGCGCGAA
>JBBROH010000114.1:0-14310 GCA_038229595.1 Chloroflexia bacterium
CTGCTGTCTGGGTGTGGAAGCGCAGCCAGAGCGAGCGGTCACTCTGTGCGCCATAGCGGTGCTTCAGTTCCCGCGCCCAGATGCGCCGTGCCGCCCTGTACTTGGCGATCTCCTCGAAGAAGTCGTTGTGTGCGTTGAAGAAGTAGCTGAGGCGGGGGGCGAAGTCATCCACGCTCATCCCCCGCTTGATGCACTCCTCTACATAGCAGAAGCCGTCGGCCAGGGTGAAGGCAAGCTCCTGCACGGCAGTGCTGCCCGCCTCGCGGATGTGATAGCCGCTGATGCTCACCGTATTCCAGCGCGGTAGCTCTTTGCTGCCAAACTCAATCGTGTCGATCACCAGGCGCAGGCTCGGTTCGTGTGGGAAGATGAAGGTGTTCTGGGCAATGTACTCTTTGAGGATGTCGTTCTGGATCGTACCGCCCAGCTTCGCACGGGGGAAGCCGCGCTTCTCTGCCGCCGCGATGTAGAAAGCCCACATGATAGCCGCTGGGCCGTTGATCGTCATCGAGGTCGTCACCTGGTCGAGGGGGATACCATCGAACAGAATCTCCATGTCGGCCATGCTGCTCACCCCCACGCCGACCTTGCCGAACTCACCCAGGGCCATTTCGTCGTCGCTGTCGTAGCCGTACAGGGTGGGGAAATCGAAGGCGGTGGAGAGGCCGGTTTCGCCGTGCGAGAGCAGGTACTTGAAGCGGGCGTTGGTCTCCTCCACCGAGCCGAAGCCCGCGAACATCCGCATCGTCCACGACTTGCCGCGATACATGGTCGGGTGGATACCGCGCGTGAAAGGAAACTCGCCAGGGAAGCCGAGGTCGCGCTGGTAGTCAAACTCAGGCACGTCGGCGGGTGTATAGAGGCGGTCAACCGGCGTGCTGGAGGTGGTCATGAACAGTTTGGTCGGCTTGATCTCGCCGCCCTTCGCCAGGCTCTGCTTGAGGGTGCTACCCTCCCAGCGTTCGCGCTCCTTCGTTACCTTGTAGGTTGCGTCCTTGTCCATTACCTGCCTCCTCCACTACTTTGTGGGTTGAAGATTAAAGGTCGTTGGGGCAATCGGCCCCGCTCATCCCTCACTGCCAGCCACTGGCTTGGGCTTGCGCGCCTCCCAGGCCAGGTCGCTACCATCGTCGGCGGCGATGGGGAAGCGGGGGCGCAGCCAGCCAGCAATCACCCAACCGAGGGCTGCCCACAGCACGCTAGCCAGCGTCACCGGCCAGAGCAGTTCGAGGCTACCCACGCTCTTGCCGCCAAAGCCCACCCCTGTGGTTAGGGCCATGATCGTGCCATAGTAGAGCGTAGCCAAGCCCAGCCAGCCCAGCCAGCCAACCCCCCCCTGTTGCCGCTTGATTGCGTAGAAGACGAGGACGCTGAGGCCGACATAGATGGCGATGAAGATCGCCTCTTGCAGCACCAGGGCGAGGCCAACCAGCGGGTTGCTGTTCAGCGCGTCCAGTTCTGGCTGCAAACCGACTGGCACCCTGCCGCTGGTGAGGATGCCTGCATTGGCGACCAGGTAGATCACGCTATGGGTCAGCGTCGCTATCGTACCATAGCCTACACCGAAGCCGACCGCTCCGCGCCAGCCACCCGCCTTGAGCGGCCCAGCGGCGATGCTACCCACTACCAGGGCGTTGATCGCCCCCACCAGCAGCCCATCCCAGATGCTGAGGCTGACAGTATTGAAGCCCCAGCCCACCAGCAGCTTGTGGATGTCGGGGTTGACCACGCCCGTGATGAACGCCTGAAAGAAGATTATGCCAATCCAGGCTACCATCCCCTGCCCGACGTAGGGACGCGGCAACTTGTAGCGCACGGTGAGGATGATCGCGTAGACCACGACGGCAATGCTGCCGAAGCCGGGGATCAGCAGGAAGGGGCCATAGTTGACGGCCACCGTGTCGCTGCCGCCGGTAGTGCTAGGCAGCACGGCGCGGCCTGCGTTCGTCTCTGCGCTAAACGGCCCATTGATCGCCAGTAGCCAGATCACGTAGAGGATGCCCGCCATCAGGACGCTGGCGATCAGGTAGTCTATCGGCTTGCGGTTGGTCTTTACCATGTTGTTGTCTCTAGAGAGTGTGGGCGTAAACTTGCGCCCAGTCGCGCTGGCTCGTGTGCCTCCTCATTTTACCACTTTTGGCCCGGAGTCGCTAATTCGACTGCTGTCCAGGGTTGTACAGAGCAGCTAGTGGCTTGGCTACTCTGCTTGCGACCCACCCCCTCCGCTGGGCTAACCGGCTGGCTCAACTCGCGCCCGCCTTGAAGTCGGCACGCCAATCGGCATGGGGGGTGCGGCTGGCTATCTCGTCGGCCAGGAGGTCGTAGGTCGGGGCGGCGAAGTAGTCGTCGGCGATCTCCAGAGTGTGCGTATCGTCGGCCAGGGTGAGGGTGCGGCGAGCGGCAACGGACGGCTGATAGTCCTCGGCCTCGCGCACCCCCGCCCAGGTGATAGCTCCCTGCACTCTCCCGCCCCGTTGTACCGTCAGCCCCTCTGCGCTCAGCGCGTAAGAGAGCGGGGGCATAAACGCCTGCCAGCCGCGCAGCAGCAGCAGCCAGAGGATAGGAAAGAGGATGCTCCCGCCATAAACAAACCAGTCCGCCAGGTTGAGCGCGACCAGCCCATACGTCCCGCTCACCCACAGCAGACCGCTTGTGCCATAGATCACCGCTGGGCCGAGCAGCAGCCAGTATAGCAGCAAGGGTCGCCTGTCCTCCACAAAGCGCAACGCCGCTTGATCAAGCCCCGCGCTGGTCGGGGTAGCTGGCTGGCTATCGGGGCGCAGGAAGGCGTAGAAGCTGGCGGCCAGCAGCAGCAGGTTGGGGCCAAGCCAGGCCAGCAGCAATGCTGTGCTGTAGGTCAGCGGCGGCAGGCTCAGCCAGTACGCGAGGGCCGACCCCGCCCCCTCCTGGGCTATCGCCCCACCGAAGCCCGACACCACATTGCTGGCAACCAGCAGCACCGCCGCCGCCACCGCCTGGGCCAGCAGCATAAAGATGAGCAGGACAGCACGAGCAGCCACGCTCCCCCGCTGACGAGCGCAACGCAGGCCGAGGTAGAGGATCAGGGTGATGGCAAAGAGGAGGATGAAGCCGAAGTCGCGTACTACCTGCGCGTCCAATGCGTTCGCGTCGCTGCCATAGATCACCGCGTGCCTGGGTAGGGTTAGCAGCAGCAACGCCCCGTAGCTGACCAGCCAGAGGATCAGCAGCAGATAGCGCAGGCGGCTTTGGAGTGGGTTCGTGGGCATGGGGGGATTATAGCACAAAGGGGCGACTAGAGCTTCAGCCTGCTTATTAGACGCGCCCATCGCTATATGCTATAATACCTCATCTGACCATAGTCACGACTTTCACTGACCGGGCGCGACGATACAAGGAGGTATCTTCGATTATGGACTTCGAGCTTACGAACGAGCAGAAGCTCTTTCAGCAGACGGTGCGCGAGTTCTCGGACAAGGTGATCGCCCCCGAAGCCCGCGACCGCGACCGCACCCATGAGTTCCCCTGGCCGATCATCAAGCAGATGGGCGAACTCGGTTTGCTCGGTATCTACTATCCAGAGGAGTACGAGGGTGCGGGGGCAGATACTATGTCCTATGCAATCGCCATCGAGGAGATCGCCCGCAACGACGGCTCGCTAGCCCTGACCGTGGCGGCCCACAACTCGCTCGGCTGCGGCCCAATCTACTACTTCGGCAGCGACGAGCAGAAGCACGAGTGGCTGCCGAAGCTGTGCAGCGGTAAGATGCTTGGTGCCTTCGGCCTCACCGAGTCGGGGGCTGGTAGCGACGCGGGTGGCACCCAGACTACTGCTGTCCTCGACGGCAACCAGTGGGTGATCAATGGCAGCAAGATTTATTGCACCAGCGGGCGCATTGCGGGCGTAACTACGATCACCGCCAAGACCCCAGGGCGTGGCGATGGCAAAACTATCAGCAGCTTCATTGTTCCCAACGGCACGCCCGGTTATGAGTATGGCAAGGACGAGGACAAGATGGGCCTGCGCTCCAGCGTAACTAGCCCGCTCTACTTCCACGATGTCCGCATCCCGAAGGAGAACCTGCTGGGCGATGAAGGCGGCGGCTTCAAGCAGTTCATGCAGATACTGGATGGGGGGCGGATCAGCATCGGCGCGATGGCCCTCGGCCTCGGTGTCGGCGCACTGAACGTCGCGCTCAAGTATGCGAAGGAGCGGGTGCAGTTCGGCCAGCCGATCAGCAGCTTCCAGGCAATCCAGTTCAAGCTGGCAGACATGGCAACCGAGCTTGAGGCGGCAAGGTGGCTGCTCTGGCGGGCCGCCTGGCTGAAGGATCAGCACCGCCCCTTTGCTCAGGCCGCCGCGATGGGCAAGCTCTACGCCAGCGAAGCGGCAGAGCGCGCCTGCCACGCTGCGATCCAAATCTGCGGCGGCATGGGCTACACCAGCGAGATGCCGGTCGAGCGGATGTACCGCGACGTGCGCCTGACCGAGATCGGTGAGGGGACGAGCGAAATCCAACGCATCGTGATCAGCCGCGCCCTCCTGCGCGACGCGAAGAACTACTAGCCAGCAGCTAGTTAGCAGACAGGGCGCAACCATGCAGCTAGAGCGTATCGTAGAACCCTCCCCCCTTGCGGCAGAGAGCAGGGAGCGGGTGCAGGAGACAGCTCGCCGCTGGCTGCTGATCGCCGCCAGCACCACCGCGATCATCGGCCTGCTCCATCTCGGCGACCACATCCTGCGCGGCAAGCAGTACGTCCTGCCGCTCGTTGGGGCGGTGGACACGATCTGGCTGGCGGCGGCGACATATCTGTTCGTCCTGCTACCGCTCTACCTCACAGCACGCGGGCGGTTGCTAACTGGCTACTGGCTGTTCGCGGGGATGGTAGCTAGCCTGCTGGTCGGCTTCGGCCACCTCAGCCCCTTCGCCTTCGAGTCCGTTCACACCATCTATATGGATCATGCCAACGATCCGCCAGTCGCTGCCCTGTCGCTGACCCTCCTCTACAGCCTGTTCGCCAGCAGCCTCGCGCTGATTGTGGCGGCAGTGCGGGTGCGGCGGTTGACGGGTAGCTGGCGGTGATCGCCGAAGGAGCAAGCCAATGTACCGTGACCGTCTAGCCCGCGAAATCCTCAACGACAGCGGTGGGATCGTCCAGCGGGTGCTGCCGCTCACCAAGCTGGATCAACTGGTCGCTGCCCTACAATCTGACGGGCAGGCCAGGTTGCCGCTCGGCCCCAACGAGCCGCCAAGCCGCCAGCGGCGCATTCGGCGTAGCAGGAAGCAGGTGAAGCAAAGATGAACCTCGATCTCAACGACGAGCAGATCATGCTCCGCGACGCGGCCCGCGACTTCGCAGATAGCGAACTGCGGCCCATTGCCCAAGAATGCGACGCGAACGAGCAGTTCCCGCACGCCGCCTTCAAGCAGATGGCCGACCTCGGCTTCCTCGGCCTGCTGGTGCCAGAACAGTATGGCGGCGTAGGGGTTGACACGCTTAGCTACATCCTGGTGCTAGAGGAGCTAAACAAGGTGTTGCCCGCCCTCGGCACTGTCGTTTCCGTCCACAACTCGCTGACTGTTAGCGGCGTGGTGCGGGCGGGCAGCGAGGCGCAGAAGCAGCAGTATTTGCCCCGCCTTGCCAGCGGCGAACTGCTGGGAGCCTATGCGATCAGCGAGCCGCAGGCGGGTAGCGACCCTGCCAGTATGCGAACCTTCGCCCGCCGCGAGGGAGACTACTACGTGATCAACGGCACCAAGTGTTGGATCACCAGCGGCCAGAACTGCGGCCTGATCCTGCTCCTTGCTGTCACCGACAAAGAGGTGAAGCCCTCAGCAGGGATCAGCGCGTTCCTTATTGAGAAAGATACACCTGGGCTGATTGTTGGTAGGCGCGAGGAGAAGCTGGGCCTACGGGCCAGTGACACCACCCAACTTGTGTTCGAGGATTGCCGCGTCCCTGCCACCGCCCTGCTCGGCCCAGAGGGCAGCGGCCTCAAACTCGCCCTCAGCCTGCTAGACGGCGGGCGGGTTGGTATCGCAGCCCAAGCTCTCGGTATTGCTGAAGCTGCCCTGGATGAGGCAGTCAGGTATGCTAAGGGGCGCGAGCAGTTTGGCCGCCCGATCAGCGACTACCAGGCGATCAGCTTCATGCTGGCGGACATGGCGACCGAGATTGAGGCGGCCAGGCTGCTGATCTACCGCGCCGCCACGCTCAAGGAGCAGCGTGAACGGATCACTGCTCAGGCTAGCATGGCGAAGCTGTTCGCTAGCGAAGTAGCAATGCGGGCGGTGGACAAGGCGTTGCAGATACACGGCGGCTACGGCTACGTCAAAGAGTACGCTATCGAGCGCATCTACCGCGACGCACGGATCACCCGCATCTATGAGGGGACGAGCGAAGTGCAGCGTATGGTGATCGCTGCTCAGTTGCTCAAGGGCGAGTATGTCGCGGCGGTCTAATCTAAGTTGATAGGGAGATCGCAGATCGAAGGTCGGCGCACTGGTCGAAGCGGGCGCAACCTGCCAGTCAGAGGACATCGCGCCCGGTGGGGCAGCCTGGCACAGATGGGGGAGGGCATCCAGGCTGGCTCACCAAGATTAGCTAGCGCAATACCTTGATCATGTCGGCCCAGCAGTTGCGCTGCTCGAAACCAACCCCGCTGTAGAGAGGGAGCGCACGTTCGTTCTTGCCCTCCACGCCAAGCTCTACGTGTTCGACCTGTGTTCGTAGCCAGCGGATGCCGTCCAGCAGCAAGGCGCGACCGAGGCCAGCCCGCCGCTGCTCTGGCAGCACGCCGAGGTTCTCGATCCAGCCGACGCTCTCGCCCCGCCGCTCGACCTCATCCGGCCAGATCACCGCGTAGCAGTAGCCAACCGCTTGCTCACCAGCGCAGGCGAAAATCACCCCGTCAGCCTGGAAGCCAGTTTCCTCGGTCAGGTGGATCGTATCCGCAAGGCTGCGCCGCACGCTGCCAAAGTGTTCGGCGAAGGTGACATTGCGGAGGTCAGTCAGCAGTTGTTCGTCCTGACCTAGCACCATGCGGCGAGTGGTGATCCCGGCTGGGTAGCGTGGTTCTGGCACTGGTACGCCCGCTGCCAGGCGCATCGTCCAGGAGTAGCGATCAAGCTGGTAGCCGCGTTGTTCCAGGAAGCTCGTCAGCAGGTCGTAGCGGCTACTGACCCCAAAATAGAGCTTGCCAAGCTGCTGGGCCTGGGCCTGCTGCTCGGCGGCGGCGTAGAGTGCGCCGCCAACTCCCCGCCTGCGCTGGTTGGGACGCACCAACAAATCCAGCCAGCCGAACTCGGTGCTTTCGCCCCGCTCAAGGGTGGCGTAGCCGATCATTGCGCCCTCGCTGCCGTCGGCCTTCCGCTCAAAGGCCAGCAACCAGGTACGCTGGGCGGCGCGAGGGCTGCTGAACCAATCGGCCTGCTCAATGTCCGTGGTGCGGCTATCCTCCACCTTGTCTGGCTCTTGTGTCATGATCTCGTTGTACATCAGGACGTAGGCGGCAAGGTCAGCCTCGCTGCCGGGGCGGATCAGGCAAGGGCTGGTTTGTGGTATAGTGTCGGTGGTCATGTTGGTTGTACCTTCCTTATCATGTGCTGCACTGATTTTACCTGATAAGCGACGATAATAGCACCAGCCTAACGACGTATCCTGGCTGACCAAAAAGAGGAGACAGGGCGATGCAATACGCGATCTACACCCCTAACTACGGAGACTACGGCAACCCGCGCCTGATGGCCGAACTCGCGCATGAGGCTGAGGAGGCAGGCTGGGATGGCTTCTTCACCTGGGATCACATCATGTGGGATTCGCCAACCAACCTGCCGATGGCTGACTGCTGGGTGATGCTGGCGGCGATGGCGATGGCGACCACCCGCATCCGCCTCGGCCCCATGGTTACGCCCCTGCCGCGCCGCCGCCCGCAGAAGCTGGCGCGGGAGACGGTCACGCTCGACCACCTGAGCGGCGGGCGGCTGACCCTCGGCGTGGGTCTGGGGGTGGATTGGTTTAAGGAGTACAGTGCGTTCGGCGAATCGGCCAACGACCGCCAGCATGGTGCTATGTTGGACGAGGGCTTGCAGGTGCTATGCGGCCTCTGGTCGGCCCAGAAGTTCAGCTACCAGGGTAAACACTACCAGGTGAAAGAGATGCAGTTCCTACCTGCCCCTGTGCAGCAACCGCGCATCCCCGTGTGGGTGGCCGCCATGTGGCCGAACAAGAAGCCGATCTTGCGGGCAGCGCAGTGGGACGGTATCTTCCCCATCGGCCAGATCAAGCCCGCTGACCTTAGCCAGATGGTAGCAATGATCCGCGCCGAGCGCAAGAGCGACAGCCCCTTCGATGTTGCCTACATGGGCGGCACGCGGGATGCGAGCGACACTGGCGGCCCCTCAGCCTACGCCAAAGCGGGGGCAACCTGGTGGATGGAGAGCATCAGTGGCGGGCGTGGCTCGCTAGCTGCCATGCGCGAACGCATCCGCAAGGGGCCGCCGCGCCACTAGCCCTGCTCGCTATGGTATAATCAAGCCATGCTCAACCTACACCACATACGCGGCCTGATCGTGGACATGGACGGCGTACTTTATCGCGGCCAGACCGCCCTACCCGGCGCGGCGGCCCTCTTTCCTGCGCTAGATCGCCTCGGCATCCGCTACTTGATGGTGACGAACAACAGCAGCCTCACCCCCATCCAGTACGCGGCGAAGCTAGCCGCACTGGGTATTGGCAAGCTGCCGCCAGCAACGATCTACACCTCAGCCCTCGCCACCGCCGACTGGCTGGCTTCCCTGCCAGCCCGCGCTAGTGTGGGTGGGGGCAAGCCAAGCGGCAGCTTCTACTACATCGGTGGGCGTAGCGTGCGCGAAGCGTTGGAGGCACGTGGCTTTGTCTACGCCGAGCAGCGACCTGATTACGTGGTTGTCGGTCTCGACCCAGAGCTAACCTACGCCAAGCTGAAGACCGCTACACTGGCGATCCGTGCTGGCGCAAGGTTCGTCGCTACCAACCCGGATGTGACGCTGCCGACCGAGGAGGGTTTGTCGCCAGGGGCGGGCGCGATTGTCGCCGCCGTGGTTGCCGCCACCGACGTGCAGCCGACCGTGATCGGCAAGCCGCACCCGCCGATTATGGATCAGGCGATCAAGCTGCTGGGCGTGCCAGCGGCGCAGGTGGCGGCCCTCGGCGACCGCCTGGACACCGATATTGACGGTGGCAAGGCGGCGGGGCTGGCAACGATCATGGTGCTGACCGGCGTTAGCACCCTGGCCGAAGTAGAGGCGCGTTCGCCGGAGCAGAGGCCGGACTACGTATTCGCGGGCCTGGCAGAGTTGATCGAGGAGCTAGCGGATTCGTAAAAGCGGATAAGCGGATTGATCGTGGTTGGCTTGGTTGCTATAGCTAGCGGATTTGTGAAAGCGGATAAGCAGATGGTGGTAGTTGGGGGAGTAGCAGATGCCTCTGGACGGACAGGTACCACACAACGATCTTACTTACAAGATCATAGGTGCAGCAATGAAGGTACATACTGCGCTGAGGCATGGTCGGCGTGAGCAAGTGTACCAGAATGCTTTGGAGCTAGAGTTTGCGAGTATGGGGCTACAATTCACCCGTGAGTACCGAGCTGAGGTGTAGTACGCAGACCAGCCAGTAGGCTTGTACTTTCTGGATTTCTTCGTTGAGGATAAGATTGTGGTGGAACTCAAGGCATTTGCCCATTTGCTGACTCAAGAGGAAGTAGCACAATGCCTTCGCTATATGCACGTAACTAGCGCACCCGTGGGTTTGCTGCTCAATTTTGGTCGTCAACGGCTAGAAACAAAGCGTGTACTTCCGCCAAGCGCATGGCAGCAGTATACCCCAGCTAACGATCTATGGCTGCAAACAGAGGGCTACAAGTAGATACTTTAATCCGCTTATCCGCTTTTACGAATCCGCTAGCTGCAGGAGTCTTATGGACACTACCATCACCCAACAAGCGATCCGCGAGCTTGGCTACCCGCGCTACGTGCGTACCTCCGACCTGGTGTGGCTGGCGGGCAACCCACTCTCGATCTGGAAGCATATCCTTAATCGCGAGCCGGACACCCGCGACACCTACGAGCGGCTGCTTAGCCTACCAGGGCAGCAGGAGCAGTACGAGGCCGACAGCTACAGCGAGTGGCGGCGGCAGATTGAGGCGGGCAAGCTGACCGAGGCGCAACTGCGCCACGCCCTTGTTACTCACTACGACCCCCGCTTCCTCGACGTGATGCTCGACCGCACCCTGCACGCCGAACCGTATCCCGCTGCCCGTGCCGCTGCGCCCTTTGGCAGCCTCTACCTGGTTGCGGCCCCCGACGGCTTGACCGACGAGTTCGCCTACGAGTTCCGCTCGGTCGGCACCGCCGCTGCACTGGAGCGGCAGTTTACCGCGATGCAGCTCCTGGCCCAGCTTGACGCTTACCTGCTGGGTCGCCAGACCGCCGTTGCCCACATCTACGTGCGCCGCACCGCTAGCGACGAGCGCAGCGCAGAGCGACTGGACGCGCAACTGGCCCGCAACTTCCTGAGCAAAGCCGAGGCGATGCTGCAAGAGATTTCGGGGCAGTTGGCCGCCAACTTCAAGCCGCAAGCTGAGTAAACCCACCCGTACCCTGCGCGAGGGAGCAGCAGGAAGACCACACCCCCGCGAGGGATTAGCACAAAGGAGCAACATCAACTACCCCCGGAGTTCTCGCGGAGGTTTGTCCCTAAAGCCCTTGCGGACTCTGAGACATAAGGCTGGTTGATGGCAGCCCGCCAGCAAGAGGTTTACCGATGCTGACCAGGTGTTTGTTCCTGATGTTGTAGCTGGCATTGAGGTCGGCGTTTAGCTGGTAGCCACAGCTACGACATAGGAACAGGCTCTGAGACTTACGATTAGATTTGTGGGTATGACCACAACGAGAGCAGGTTTGACTAGTATGGCGCGGATCAATACCCACAACTTGCATCCCGTACTCCGCACCCTTGTACTCCACGAAGGAGCGCAGTTGCGCGAATGTCCAGCTATGCAAACGCCGCGACTGTTCCCCATGCCGTTGTTTTACCCTACTTCTGATGTTCGTCAAGTTCTCAAGCACGATAGTTGCGCCCGCTGGTGCTTGCTGCACGATGCGGCGCGAGAGTACATGATCACAATCCGGGTGGAAGCGGGCCAACTTACCCGCCAGCTTCTTCAAGTGGCGGTAAGCGGACTTGGTTCCTTTGGATTGCAGAGCCTTCTTCAAGCGGTAGTAGCGACGGTCGACCGCCTTCCACTGCCGCTTACCCAGGAAGGCGCGAGTGGATGTAACCGCCGGACGGTTGAGGCCGAGGTCAACCCCGATCACGGTGTCGTTGGCTTCGACTGCTACCTCTGGCACAGTGACAACAATGTGCAAGTACCAGTTGCCCTTGCGCTGGATCAGGTCGGCGGTGTCCACCGCACAGCCAGTGTACTTGGTGGCGCAAGCAGGCAGGCTGAAGCGGAAGCGCACGCGCTTACCTTTGCTACCGACGAGGGAGAGGGCAACAGTTTCGCTGCCCCAATCCAGGCTGTAGGTCTTGAGGTTGTAGCGGGGCGGGCAAGACTTGGCCCGCGGCTGGCTAACCCGACGACCTTTGGCTTTAAGGGCGAACGCCGAGGCTACTGTTTCAGTAGCCTTGACGCGGGCTTGGATGATCAGGTCGCTGACCAAGCCGGGGGTAAGGGCTTTGACATCACGGTAGGTGGCGTGATGCAGGCGCACACCGTTCTTCTCAGAGGCGTTCCAACCATAGACGGCCACCGTGTTGAAGGCAAGGGTGAACAGGCTGGTAGTTTGGGCCAGCATCAGCCTTTGTGCAGCATTGGTGTGCAATCTAACTCTAATCGTTCTCCGCACGGGGTATTATGCCATATGCGGAGAGTAATGGCAAGCAATCACAGCGGTACGCAAGGGGAGCAGTCCTTTGTAGGGACTAGGAGGCGGCCATTCCCCTCTCGCCTGAACGCGGGAGTACCCTGGCCGGTTTATCATGGAGAACACACGCAGCAGCAACAAGCAGGCGATCCGCAGCGATGCCGCCCCTGCCCCAATCGGCCCTTACTCGCAGGCGATCCGGGTCGGCAACCTCGTCTTCTGCTCTGGTCAGACTCCGCTAGACCCTAGCAGCGGCCAGATACCCGACCAGTTGTGGGACGTAGCCCGCCAGACCAGGCAGGTGTTGGAGAACCTCAAGGCAGTGCTGGTGGCGGCGGGCTGCCAGATGAGCGATGTGGTCAAGACGACGGTGTTTCTGCAACACATCAGCGACTTTGCTGAGATGAACAAGATTTACGCCGAATACTTCCCCGCCGACCAGAACCCCCCAGCCCGCTCTACCGTGGAGGTGGGCCGCCTGCCAAAGGACGCGCTAGTGGAGATTGAGTGCATCGCCACGCTCGGCTGACCGCCACTTGCTCATCTCTGCCGAAAAGGGTACGCAGCCACTTAGCCGCGTACCCTCCTCTGTACTGCACCATTGCAAGCTGGTTCGCTAGTGCGCCGGGTGGCCGCCGTTCAGTTCGACCTCGTGTTTGTGCTTCTCGATCACCTTCTGGGCAACGTTGTTGGGAGCCTCCTCGTAGCGGGTGAAGTGCATGGTGAACACCCCCCGCCCCTGGGTGATGCTCCGCAAGTCGGCAGCGTAGTTCTGCACCTCGGCCAGCGGCGCACTAGCCTGGATCACAGTGCTACCGCCCCCGTCTGGGTTCATGCCCATCACGTGGGCGCGCTTGGTATTCAGGTCGCTCATCACGTCGCCAGAGTAGTCGTCCGGCACCGTAATCTCCATCTCGTAGACTGGCTCCAGCAGGATTGGCTGCCCGCTCATCACCCCCTGCTTGAACGCCTGGTTGGCAGCGATCTTGAACGACATCTCGCTGCTATCTACATCGTGGTAGCTGCCATTGGTCAGCACGGCCCGGATACCCGTTACCGGGTAGCCAGCCAGCACCCCCTCGTGCATAGCCTCGCGCACCCCCTTCTCGACCGCTGGGAAGAAGTTGCGCGGCACTGTACCGCCTACCACGCGCTCGGCAAACTCGAAGTCGCCCCCATCGTGCAGTGGCTCAAGCTCAAGGATCACATGGCCGTACTGCCCATGCCCACCGCTCTGCTTCTTGTGCTTGTACTCGGCGTGGCTCACCTTCATCTTGATCGTCTCGCGGTAGGGGATGCGGGGTAGAGAGACCGTCACCGCTACGCTGTACTTGCGCTGCAAGCGGTCGGCGGCAATGGCAATGTGGCTATCGCCCATCCCGCTGAGGATGATCTCGCCGGTCTGTGGGTCGCGACCCTGTTGCAGGCTGGGGTCTTCGTCCAGTAGGCGGTGGATTGCAGTACCCAGCTTGTCCATGTCAGCTTTGGTCTTGGGCATTACGCAAGCGGAGTAGAGCGGCTTAGGGAAGATGATGCCGTCGAGGATCAGCGGATGGTTGGGGCCGCAGAGGGTGTCGCCGGTGCTGGTGTCCGCCAGCTTGTTGATCGTACCAATGTCGCCCGCGACGATCTCCTGGGCTGCCTCCTGCTCCTTGCCGCGCTGCACATGGAGGGTGCCAAGCCGCTCCTGCTTGCCCTTGTTCGCGTTCAGCACGGTCGCGTCGCTGTGCAAGGTGCCAGAGTAGACGCGCACATAGCTGATGTGGCCCATATATGGGTCGGAGATCGTCTTGAAGACGAGGGCGGCCAGTTCACCATTGGGGTCGGGGTGGAGGTCAACGTGGTTGCCGTTGCCGTCTTGCGCGTCAAGGTCATAGTATTCGTTGGGCGCAGGCAGCAGGTTGGTGATCGCGTCTAGCAGTTGGCTGACCCCGATGTTGTTGAGGCCAGAGGCAACGAACAGCGGGGCGATCCGCCCATCCTTCGCGCCGTCGTGCAGGGCGTGCAGGATTTCGTCGTCGCTGATCTCCTCGCCGTCCAGGTACTTCATGGTCAGTGCGTCGCTGCACTCGGCTACGCGCTCGATCAGTTGCTCGCGGTAGGCTTCCGCGCTGGCCCTCAGGTCTGCGGGGATGTCGCCCTCCTCGAACTTACCGTCGCCCGCCCGCCCACTCGCCTGCGCGTAGGTAAAGGCCCTCATGTGCCAGAGGTCTATCACCCCGCGAAAGAGGCTGCTGCCGCCAATCGGTATCTGCATCGGCACGATCAGTTTACCAAAGCGGTTCTGGATTTGCTCCACCGTGCGCTCGAAGTTGGCGTTGTCCCGATCCATCTTGTTAATCACAAAGATGGCAGGCAGGTTGCGTTCGCGGGCGTAGCGCACCACTATCTCGGTGCCGACCTCCACCCCAGCCACCGC
>JBBROH010000115.1:0-14195 GCA_038229595.1 Chloroflexia bacterium
GGCGGCAAAGCCTACGCCTACTTTATCGTTGGTTATCCCGACCTCAACCTGGGCAAGTAGAGCTTCCGCCCAACCATTGTTATTTTATGCTTTGTTTACGCTCCGTAAATTGCACCCCTCCAACAGTAGTGGCTATAATTGTGTGCAACTAAAGCGTTTGCGGTTTTGGTGAGAGCAGAGAGGCAGGCCGATAATGGAGAACAACTTGAAGGCGGTGGCGGTGCCAGCGATGGCAGCGAAGGCCGACCCAGTGGTTAAGCCGCTACTGAGTGAGGCGCAGGTGGCCGAGGAGATGAAGGGGCAGGAGCGCGGCTATCTGCGCTTCTTCTTCGCGGCGGCGGTGGCCCTCTTGTTTAGTGCGACCCAGGGCATCCTGATGCGCGTGCCAGGCTTCTTCGACTGGATTCGCCATGCCGACTACGGTGGTCGGATGGTCTCGATCCTCTCCTTCACCCACATCACCGTGGTGGCGGCTGGCACGATCAGCATGACTGCCCTGATTTACTACGTGCTGCCCCGCGTGATGGGTCGCCCGCTCTTTGGCCGTGGCATCAGCAATCTAGGGTTCTGGTGCATCCTCTTTGGCGTGTACGGCTTCTACTTCAGCATGATCGGCATGGGGCTGTGGGAGGGGAGCCTGGTAGTTTCGCAGGGCTACACCTACGATGCGGCTCGCCAGATGCTAGACGGCTGGCACCGGGGGCTGGTTGGTGCCTGCGCCAGCTTCATGGGCATTGGCTACTGGATCATGGTACTCAACGTCCTCGTCACCTACTTTCAGGGGCGCAAGCAGCGGCGGTTGCGCCAGCAGCTTGCCCTCGCCAGTGGGCTAGCCTCAGCAGAGCTTGACCAGGCCACCACAACCGTTGGGCCGCTCAAGCGGCGGCTACTCAACTTGATCGGTTGGAACGAGGTGGGCAAGGCCAACGACTACTACATCGCCAAGTTCTTTGCGGTCGCTGCTATCGGCTTGTTTATCGGCACCGTGCAGGGGGTCTACCAGGTGTTGCCCTGGTCTACCGAGTGGCTACGCAAGGCTGGCACCGCTGGGCAGCAGATCGACCCCACCGCCCACGCCCACATCAACCTGGTCAGCGTCGCGCTAGCGGTAATGGGCTTCAGCTACTACTTCCTGCCACGCATCTTCAATCGGCCCATCGCCAGCGTTAAGCTCGCCAACTTCAGCTTTCGAGCCGCCAGCTTTGGCATGATTAGCTTCTGGCTCTGGCTGGTTGTCTTCGGCTTCATCGAGGGCGACAAGGTGGTGCGCTTCGGCTGGACTCCTGACGCAGCCCGCGCCAACGACGCGATCTGGCGCAACATTGCGATCATCGGCTCGGCCTGCTTCATGGCAGCGGGCTTCTGGACCTACATCTCCAACATCTACCTGACGCTCAACAACAAGCGGCGGCTGACCGAGGACCAGCAGGCCACTATGCAGCCCGCCAGCAGCTTCCCAATCAAGGCACCCTGGCTGGCTAGCGTCGTAGGCATCTCCGCCACCTTCCTGCTGTTCGGCACGATCCAGGGCATCATCCAGGCCATGCCCTACACCCAAAAGTGGTTGCAGACTTCGGGCGACGCTGGCTACTTTGTCACCCCCTTCGCCCACGCCCAGCTAAACACCACCGGCGGGGTAGTCCTCAGCCTGATGGTCTTCATCATGTTCCTCGCCCCACGCCTCAGTGGTCGCCCGCTCAACACCAGGTTGGCGAAAGTGGCGGTGGCCGTCCTCTGCCTCGGCATCATCAGCGTCTATGCCGTCAATCTCCTACTCGGCGTAGCAGAGGGCGATTTGATGCGCCAGGGCAGCAGCTTTGAGCAGGCGCGCCAGCAGTGGCTCGGCCCCACCCTCAACGACACCCTGCTGCTCACCTCGACCACGATCCAGGGCGTAGGCTACCTGCTGTTCTTCGTGGTGATCATGCAGGCGATTGGCTGGCTGGCGATCCGCAACTACTTCGGCCAGCGGTTCGGCGGGCTGGGCCGCGCTATGCTGGATGGCGCAAAGGTTCACCCCCGTGCCTTGCCCAAGAGCATGGCCGCCGCCCGTAGCCGCGCCCTGACCGGCACTATGCTGGAAGTCGTACCTGGCATGGGCTGGCTGATGACCGGGCGGCCCAAGCTGGCAACCTTCTTGCTCCTGTTTGGCTTCGGGGTGCTGCTCTCCACCGTCTTCGCGGTGCTGGCGATTTTCAACATCACCGAGGAGAACTACGTGATCTGGTGGCTGGTCGGCATCTACACCGCAGTCGCGCTGCTCTCTGCCTTCTTCCAGTATCGCAGCTACATGGCCCAGGCGCGGGCGCACCTCAGCAGCCTGCCCGCCCCCACTCGCGGCCTCGCCCAGGGGGTTGGTGAGCAAATCGCCACCCGCAAACAATTGTAGAGCAGTAACCCAAAGCGCAGGTTGAGCAGGCGAGCGTATGGTTTACGCCCCTCTTGCCATCCAGGTAGGAGCAGTAATGGCAGAGGTGGTGACGAAGCAGCGGGTTGACCAGCGAGCAGTTGTTTGCTGGCTGTATGGCGGCTTGAGCCTCGCTCTCTACCTGGCAATCACCCTGCGCTACCCACTCTGGCGATACGTCGCGCAGCCCTTGCTAGACATGGGCAAGATCGAGCGGTACGACAAGACGGCAGGGTTTACCCTGGTGGCGGCCTGGGCTATTCTGTTCGTCATCTACCTGCGCGTGCTGTTCCTCGCGCCAGCAGGCAAGGGGGGCGGCGGCCTGGGTGATGCGCTAGTGCTGCTACCGCTCATGTTCTTCCTCGTGCAGCTTGGCAGCCACTACATCCTCGCCAACGACATCACCGACTACATCATGCGCGGGCGGATCAGCAGCGTCTACGGCCAAAACCCCTTCGCCGTCCTACCTACTGTCTTCAAGGACGACCCCTTCTTCCCCTTCACCAACCCGCAATCCTACACCGCCACCAGCTACTACGGCCCAGTCTGGGAAGCGGTCGCGGCGGCGGTGACGAAGCTGGCTGGTAACGGTCTGCTAGCGAACTACCTGGCCTTCAAATTGCTGGCCGTCGCTGCTTACCTCGGCAACGGCTGGCTGCTCTATCTGCTACTCCGTCGCCAGCAGCCACAGTGGGTCTGGCGCGGCCTCACCTTCTACCTTTGGAACCCACTAGCCGTCTTCGAGGTAGCCGCCAACGCGCACAACGACCCGCTGATGATCACCCCAGTGCTGCTGGCTCTGCTAGTGGTCAGCCGCGGGCGCGAACGCTGGCGGGGGCCGCTGGCATCCTTCTGGCTGGCAGTCGGTACCCTGGTCAAGTTCCTGCCGCTGCTGCTGCTCCCCCTCTTTTGGCTAGACGGCCTGCGCGACCGGGCTGCCAGCCCGCTGCGCCGCGCCCAGGTTCTCTACCTCAGCGTGGTGGTGGCAGCCAGTTCCCTGCTGCTGGCCTACCTACCGGTCTGGCATGGGCCACAAACGCTCTGGCTGGAGAAAAGGGCGGAGATATACACGGTATCGCTCCCCACCGCCCTCAAGTCCTGGTTCGAGCAAGGCGGGATGCAGTGGCGCGACGCAGCACACCTGGTCAGCGGCATCGCCACCTTGCTGCTCGCCCTCTGGCTCGGCTACCAGATGCTGCGCCTCTGGCGCGGTAGTACGACGCTGGTGGGGGCTTGCTTTGAGGTGTTTTTCTTCTATCTGCTGTTCTGCTGCCTCTGGTTCCAGCCCTGGTATCTACTCTGGCTGATCACCCTCGGCGCACTGTTGCCCGGCTGGTGGGTTGTTGCGCGCGTGGTCGCCTTCTGCGCCCTAAGCATGAGCATCTACGCCGTGTGGTGGCTGCAAATCTTCTTTGGGCGGCCCAACCAGTATGGCTACATGGATGCAGAGTGGCTATCGATCTGGCTGCTCTACCCCTTGCCGCTGCTGCTCTGGTTTGGCTGGCTGCTGCACGAGCATTGGCCGCGCAAGCAGCCGACGGCTATGCTTGTCGTTGAAGGAGATGGTGGGTGAGGGGTCGCGGGCGTAGCTTTACTGCCGCTCTGCCTCTTGCGCGCCGTTGTGGGTCTGACTAGCCTTCGCCTTGCGCCGCTGTTGTAGCTTGCTGAGGCTGGCAGTGTGGCTGCGTACTACCGCGCCGATCTCCACATCCTCGCGCTGCTGGGCGGCCTGGTAGTCGGGGCCAGCGGTGCGGCGACGGCGCAATACCAGTGGAGCAACGGCGGCCACGTCGCTGCTGCTCACCTCTGCGCGCTTGTCCAGGGCGGCATAGGCACGGGCTGCCTCGAACAGCACGATCTCAGTGCGGTGCGACTCGATGCCTAGCTGCTGGATCACCGCTATCGCTGCCGCCCCCGCCTCGGCCCCCACCTTCACCTGCGCCAGCCGGGAGCGGGCCTGGGTGATCGCCGCCTGTACCAGCGCGGTCTGCCCTGCATAGCTGGCGCGGAAGCCCTCCGGGTTGTCCTGGTAGGCACTGAAGCGGCGGTAAACTTCTAGTCGCTCCTCTACCGTGGCAACCGGGTTGACGTAGACGCGCAGACCTATGCGATCCAGCAGTTGTGGGCGCAGATCGCCCTCCTCTGGGTTCATCGAACTGACCAGGGTGAACCGCGAAGGGTAGCTACCGACCACCAGCCCACGCCGCACCACCGTGTAGCCGGTCGCGGCTGCGTCGATGATCGCATTTAGCACATCACTGCCTAGCAGGTTAATCTCGTCAATGTAGAGGATGTTGTTGTTGGCGTAGCTGAGGATGCCTGGTTCAAAGCGCAGGCGGCGTTGCTCGACCTCCAGACGGCGATTGGCCCCACCTACTACGTCCTCCACCCCAACATTGAGTGGCAGTTCGACCAATCGCTGCTGCATATCGGTGGCGATCTCCTCGCCCTGGGCCAGGCGGTCGCGGCAGGAGGCACAGACCAGTTCGGGAGCGGTCAGCAGGTACTCAGGGCGGCAACCGAGACCGTTGGCGCAGGTACTAACATTAACCGTTGGCAGAATCTCGACCAGGCCACGCACCGCGCTCGTCTTGCCCGTCCCCTTCGCGCCCAACAGCAGCACGCCCTGCACTCGCGGGTTGACCGCCGCCAGGATCAGCGCGTCTTTCATCTCCTCTTGCCCGACCACGGCAACAAACGGATAGCGGCTCTCCTGTAGCATCCGACCCTCCTTGCTTCAGTATAGCATATTGGGCTTGACTTTGCCTGCCTGCTGTGATAAGCTACCGCCAGCTTTAGCCGTGCAGATAGGAGCATGATCGGTTTGGTCAACGAAGAACGCCCGCGCCTCAGCGTGGTCATCCCCATGTACAACGAAGAACTACGCATCACCAGCAGCCTGCACCACCTGACCGAGTACCTCAGCGGGCAGCATTACAGCTACGAAGTGCTGTTGGTGGATGACGGCAGCAGCGTCCGCAGCATTGAGGTGGCGAAGCAGGATTTGGGTGAGGCACCGATCCTGCGCGTGCTTGCCAGCGACCGCAACTACGGCAAAGGCCACGCCGTCCGCGTAGGGATGCTCAGTGCGAAGGGTGACTACATCCTCTTTACCGACGCTGACCTCTCCACCCCGATTGAGGAGTTGGACAAGTTCTGGCCCTGGCTAGAGCAAGGCTACGACGCGGTGATCGGTTCGCGCAAGATGAAGGGGGCCGAGATCGTCCGCCACCAACCCTGGCTACGCGAGAACATGGGCAAGGTCTTTACCTGGCTGACCAACCGTGTGATCACCCGCAACCTGACCGACCTCACCTGCGGCTTCAAGAGCTTCAGCCGCGCCGCCGCCCAGGACATCTTTAGCCGCCAGACGCTCAACGACTGGAGCTTTGACGCTGAGGTGCTGTTCATTGCCCAACGACGCGGCCTAAGGATCAAGGAAGTTCCTGTGCGCTGGCACGACGAGCGTGGCACAAAGGTGCGCCTGCTGCGTGATGTAGCCCGCTCGCTGCAAGGACTGTACAAGATCAGGGCGAACAACCTGCGTGGGCTGTATGGCCGCAACGTGCGCCTCACCGCCCAGCCTGCCCAGCCAGAGCGCAAGGACTGACGCGCCGCTGGCGAACCAGCAAGCCCCTCCAATTCGTTGATGGAGGGGCTTTTGGCTGCTACCGGCCCGCAAGGTGCAGCCGCTGCGCCCGCTTCCACGCAGCCACTAGCTGCCTGGCAACCGTGAACGATCACGCCCACCACTCCTACGACCCCGTTAGCTGCGCCCCCCGACCCTGGGCGGCGGACTGGTACGCACAGGCCAGCAAGTTGGTTTCAAAATCGCCAAATATTGGCATATAACTTGCATAACAAATCTGGCGAGTGCAAGTTATATCTGATGCAAGCGGCAAGGAAGACGGCAACGTAGAGAAAGCCGCACACGTAACCGAAGGAACAAAACAAACACACAACAAGGAGGCTTAAGATGTTGGAAGTTTTCGCTATCAACTACGGGGTGGGTCTGATCGGCTGGATCATTGCTGGGGCTGTCGGCGGCTGGCTGGCTGGTCAGGTTCGCAAGGGCGGCAGCTATGGCCTGATCGGCAACATTGTGATCGGCATCGTCGGCGCACTGCTGCTCGGCTTTCTTCTCAACACACTCAACCTCTTTCAGGATGAGAACACTGGCCTGATCGGTACCATCGCCGCTGCCTTCGTTGGCGCACTGTTGCTCACCACCATTATCAACGCAGTCACGGGCCAGCGCAAGGTCTAGCCTCCTCGCTGAAGCAAGCACAATGCAGGTGGCCGCCTCCTTTTGGGGGGCGGCTCTTTGCTTGCCCGCTGCCAATATGGTATGATCGGCCCATGATCGAGCCAGCAGATGAGCAAGCTGAAGTCAGCATCGTGGTGGTAAGCTGGAACGTGGCAACCCTGCTGCGCCGCTGCCTCGCCAGTTGCTACGCGCAAGCGGTGGCGGTTGAGGTGGTAGTGGTGGACAACGCCAGTGCGGACGGCAGCCCCACGCTCGTCAGCCGCGAGTTCCCGCAGGCGACGCTGATCGCCAACCGCGACAATCGTGGCTTCCCAGCAGCAGTAAACCAGGGGATCGCCGCCACTACTGCCCCTTACGTGTTGATCCTCAACCCCGATGCGCTATTGCAGCCCGGTAGCCTGGGCTTGCTACTTGCCCAACTTCGAGCCAACCCCAAGCTAGGCATGGTCGGTCCGCGCCTGTGCTACCCCAACGGCACGGCTCAGGGTTCGCGCCGCCGCTTCCCCACCTGCGCCACCCTGCTGATCGAGAGTACCCCCCTGCAACCGCTGTTCGCCCAGGCTGCCCTGCTACGCCGCTTCTACTGCGCCGACACTGCCGACGACCTGCCGCAGGAAGTGGACTGGCTGACCGGCGCGTGTCTGCTGCTGCGCCGTGAGGCTATCCAACAGGTGGGAGGGCTAGACGAGGGCTTCTTCATGTACAGTGAGGAAGTGGACTGGGCGCGGCGGCTGAAGCAGGCGGGCTGGGCAGTCGCCTACCTGCCCGCCGCTGAGGTACTACACGCCGAGGGCCAGAGTAGCGGGCAGGCGACAGCCCGCCGCCAGATCAACTTCAACGTTAGCAAGGTGCGCTATGTCGCCAAGTGGCAGGGGGTTGGCCGCGCCCGCTGGCTGCGCCGCTGGTTGCTGCTGCTCGAAAGTGGACAGACCGCGCTTGAGGCGGCCAAGTGGTTGCTCGGCCACAAGCGACCACTGCGCGCTGTCAGGCTGCGGGCGGGACTGCAAGTGCTGGCGAATGGCTACCGCCGCTACTTGCGCCCAGCGGCCAGCCCCAACCTCGCCCTCCTCAGCGCAGAGTACCCGCCGCAACCGGGGGGGGTAGGAGACTACACGCGCAAGCTGGCGGGCGAGTTGGCCGTGCCGGTGATTACCGCAGGCGCAGGCGGCAGGCTGGTCGTCAGGCAACCACTTGCGCTAGAACCAGCAGATGGGGCGGCTGGCACGCCGCTCCTGGCTGCTTACGGCTGGGCGATGCTGGGCCAGGTGCATCGCCTGCTGCTACGCGAGAAGATCGACGCACTGAACATCGAGTACCAGACCGGGGCGTATGCGATGCACCCAGCCATTAACCTGCTGCCCCTCTACCTCAAGCTGCGCGGCAATCCCGCCCGCACGGTGACGACCTTCCACGACCTGCTACTCCCTTACCTGTTCTCCAAAGCGGGGCGGTTGCGACGGCTGGCGAACTGGCTGTTGCTCAAGTTCAGCGACGCAGCAATCGTCACTAACGCGCAGGACGCGGTCCAGGTGGGCGGCTGGGGGGCGAAGGTGCGGGCTATCCCTATTGGCAGCAACATTGCAGCCCGCAAGCTGACGGCTGGCGAACGCAGGGGCTGGCGGCTGGCGCACGGGGTAGCTGAGGGGGACACGCTGCTGGTCTATTTCGGCCTACTCAACCAGAGTAAGGGGCTAGATAATATCCTGCACGCCCTGGCGCAGCTACCAGCTAGCTATCGGCTGGCGATAGTCGGGGGGGGGATTGGCGAGAGCGACGCGACCAATCGCCAGTTCGCTCGTTACATTGAGGAGCAGAGCAATCGGTTGCAGCTTGATCAGCGTATAATGCGGAGCGGGCAGTTGCCAGAAGCAGCGGTCAGCGAGTGGCTGCAAGCGGGCGACCTGGCCGCTCTCCCCTTCCGCGATGGTGCGAGTCTGCGGCGTGGTAGCCTGCTAGCCTGCCTGGCGCACGGTCTGCCCACCGTCAGTACCCACCCCAACCCTCTCCCGCAAGGAGGGACGGAGGGGTTGCCAGAGTTGGTTGATGGCGAGAACGTGCTGCTGGTGGCGGCGGACGATGCGGCAGGGTTGGCGGCAGCGATCCAGCGGCTGGCGGGCGACGGTATACTGAAGGCGAAGCTGGCAGCAGGTGGGCGGCGGTTGGTTGCCAGCCTCGGCTGGGAGCGGATTGCAGCCCAGGTGCGCGAAGTGATGCAAAGGTTAGCTACCTGAATGGGTTCAGGTGGTCGGAGGTTCAAATTGGCTGATCGGCTGAACAGGGTTGTGGTGCAGGAGAGTGGCAGAGCAAACGAGCCTGGCACCCAGCTAGCAGGGCGGGCAGCGCGGGTGAGCCGCTGGTGGCCGCTGCTGCTGGTCTTGCTGCTGACGGGGCTGGGCCTCTTTCTGCGCCGCTACCAGATTAACCAGCAGAGCTTCTGGTTTGATGAAGCAGACATGGTGGCGTTGGCAAAGGCCGACCTCGGCAGCCTGCTTAGCGATTTCACCCAGGCCAGCGCGAACGGCCCCCTCTACACTCTGATCCTGCATGGCTGGATGCGCGTGTTTGGCGACAGCGAGACGGCAGTGCGCGCCCTCAGTGCCTTGTTCGGCGCGGCCACCATCCCCCTGCTCTACGCCTTCGCCCGCGCACTGTGGGGAAGGGCCGGGCGCGGCAAGGCTCTGTTGGCGGCGGGGCTGCTGACACTTGCCCCCTTCCACATCTGGTATTCGCAGGAAGCCAAGATGTACACCCTCGTCGTGCTGCTAACCCTGGCGAGTATGTATGCCTTCCTGCGCGCCCTGCGGAGCGACCGGGGCGGTGACTGGCTGCTCTACGTGCTGCTCACCTGGCTCAGTCTCTCCTCGCACGCGATGGCAGTGCTGGTGCTGGGCGCGCAGTTGAGCTACTACCTGCTAGCGCACCTGCTGGCAAAGAGGCGGCTGGGCAAGAAGTGGGGGCTGGCAACCCTGCTGCTGCTGCTGCCCTTCGTGCCGATCCTAATTACCCGTGCCGAGTTCCTCTTTCGCAGCACCACTGTCAGCCGCTTCTACCAACCGACCAGCCTGCTAGAGATCGCGCAGACTGTGGTGGTCAAGTTCAGTCTCAACCAGCTACCAGCGGGCCGCGCGGTCTGGGAGACGGCTGGCGGGCTGCTCTTTGCTGCACTGGTAGCGGTGGGGCTGCTGCTACCGACTCTGCAAAGATTGCGCCAGCCAGCAGCCAGCCCCAGCCGAACCATCAGCAGCGCACACCTCACGCCCGCAATGGCGAAGGGGATCAGCAGTGACCCACCCCTGCCAGCGGCAAAGCTCAACCCAACCCTGCTGCTAGCCTGCTACCTGCTCGTGCCGATCATCCTGTTCTGGCTGCTGACCCTGCGCGCGCCGCTGTTCGAGGCCCGCTACCTGATCGTCGCGCTACCGGCCTGGCTGCTACTGGTTGCTGATGGTGTGTTCGCGCTAGTCGGCGGGCAGCCCCAAGCACAAGAGGGAGAGGGGTCGGTTGCGCTGAGGGGTTTCAACCCACGCTGGCTCGCTTTGTTGGCGGTAGTGCCACTACTGGGCTTCTCGCTGTGGGCGTTGGCGGGCTACAACTACAGCAAGGTGGCGACGAAGGAGGATTGGCGCGGGGCGATGCTCTACATCAAGACGCACATGAGGGTGGGCGACACGATTATCGTCTATCCCGGCTACCTCAAGTCGGCTGTG
This sequence comes from Chloroflexia bacterium, assembly GCA_038229595.1. GTDB lineage: Bacteria > Chloroflexota > Chloroflexia > QHBQ01 > QHBQ01 > JBBROH01. Next base: position 10,382 of record JBBROH010000115.1, read on the forward strand.
GACTACTACATGACGCATGGGCCGGGGCCAGCCAACCTGCCGCAGGTGGTGGTCAACGGCATCGAGCCGAAGCTGGTGATCAGCGGCACCCAACGCGAACTGGACAGCGCAGAGGCAGGGGTGATTAATGGCGCAAGGCGCGCCTGGTTGCTGCAATCTCCTACCCGTGTGCGCCTGGAGGACAAGCGGCAGACGGATGAGCAGTGGGCTGGCTCGGTCTGGTGGTGGTTGAGCGGTAACTACATTCAGGAGGACAAGCGGGGCGAGTTCAGCGGGCTGGAGGTCTACGGCTTCAACTTCAACGGCGTAGTTGGCAGCTACTACCCGCGCCCGCAAACCTACGCCGCCAACGTCTACAGCGCGCCGAACGGCGACCGCCTGACCCTGCTTGGCTTCAACTACGAACCACGTGGGCAGACCTGGCTACCTTTCGCGCCGACCGACAACCTGACCCAGGGGGCTGGTACTAGCGTGAGCGTCCCCCGCGCCGATTTCTTCCCGCTCGTCCTCTACTGGCGGGTAGACAACCAGGCTAGCGGCAAGCCAGCCTTGCAGGGCAGCTACACGATGAACGTGCAACTGGTGGACGCAGCGGGCAAGCCAGTGACCAGCCAACCGCCACTGCCCCCCTTCGGCGGCTACCAGCAGACAGCAGGCTGGCGGTTGGCCGAGACCTTCACCGACTTCCGCGACATCTGGGTAGGCGGCAATACTGCTCCCGGCGACTACCGCCTGGCAGTCAGTGTCTACGCCAACGGTCAGCCCAACCAGCTACTAACCGCCAGCGACAGCGAAGGCCACCCACTCGGCACCGCCCCTACCCTCAGCCGCACAGTCAGGGTAGAGGCAGAAAAGTAGCGAACTAGCAGGTGAGAGGCAAAAGGGGGTGCATCCGGTTGGATGCGCCCCTTCTGTATGCCTACAAGCAGTGCGTTAAGATGTGGGCGTTATTGTTGCACGTACAGTAGCCGTCAGGGTCACTGCTGCGCCTGCAACCAGCGTGGTCGTCGCCGTTAGGGTGCTAGTAGCAGTCAGCGAGGCAACCAACCGCTCCTACGTACAAGAACAGCTTCGCCACAGCCGTGGTTGCTCACCGCCAGCCACTTGACAAGCGAACGAATGTGCGCCATAATAGGGGAACAGATGTTCAGGTGGAGGTAAGAGCGATGATCGCACAGCAAGGGGCGGGGATGAACAACAAGGTTGCTTACATGGCGGGCGCAGTCTTGCTCATCAGTGTAGTCACTGTGCTGACCCTGCTCACCCACCAGCAGGCGAAACCAGTCTTCAGCTACTGGTCAGCAAATGGCGGCGGCGCACCTTTCGCCAGCTTGCAGGTTGGGGCGCGCCGCGAAGATGAGGGGCTAGCCCATCCACCCGCCAGCGACTACCGTGGGCCGAGCGACGAGGACAAGCCCTGGGGCCGCCCGATTGACCCCAGCCGCGACGACTGGCGCATCACGCAGACCAACGCCGAACATTGGCAGAACGAGGGGTTGGGCGGCCTCGACTTCGCCTTCGTCGGCAACCGTGCCGCCAGCGGCAGCCCCTTGCACGCCACCGAGCGTGGACTGGTTGGCACGCTCAAGGATCGGGCCGATGGTACTGGCTATGGCAACGCCGTCTACATCCTCGGCTATGTCAACCCAGCCACTGGCGCGAGCTATAACACCGTTTACGGCCACTTCAGTAAGGTGACGGTCAAGGACGGTGATGCAGTGGAGCGCGGTAACCTGTTGGGTGAGATGGGCAGCACCGGCTTCTCCACTGGCCCACACATCCATTACGAAGTCTGGCAGTGCCAGAGGCCAGCCACAGCGGTGGTGGCGGGCATCAAGCCAGGCGAAGTCAACCATAGCAGTAGCGAGTGCAAGACAACTGACCCTCAGCCCTTCACCGTAGAGGTTAATCCTCAGTAGCAGCGGGCAGGCTAGCGGCGAAAGACACCAGTGCGGGCTACCGGCTGGCTATTCTGCGGACTGCCTGGCAGCACCTCCCCCTTCTCCACATCTGCATCGTTAGTGCCAGGGGCAGCACCGCCGCTGCTCAAGCGGGCGCGCCCGTTGCGGACGACACGCAGTTGCTGGGCCAACAACTCCTCAAAGTCGGTCAGCACCTGCGAGGCATAGCTGTCGGCCCCCACCCGAATGCGGTCGGCTTCCTCCTCCGACTCGCGGATGATGCGGTCAGCCTGCTCCTGACTGGCCTTGAGCAACCCCTTCTCCTGCAACATGAAGTCGGCTTGCTCCTTCGCCATGCGGATGATCTCGTCCGCCTCAGAATGCGCGTTGTCGATGATCCGTTCGCGCTCGGCCAGGATGCGCTTAGACTGCTTGATCTCGTCGGGGATGACAGCGTGCATCTGGTCAACCAGCGAGGTAAGAGCCTCCTCGTCGATCATCACCTTGCTGGTCATCGGCACCTTGCGGCCCGCGACGATCAGGGCTTCCAGGCGGTCAATCAGGTATTGAATATCCAAGTCTCATCCCCCCTTCAGATGCCCAGCTTACCATACGCCTGCTTGAGGGCGAGGTGAACGTGGGCTGGCACCAGGCTGGATACGTCGCCGCCCATGCGCGCCACATCCTTCGCAATCGTCGAACTGACATAGCTGTGTTCAGCACTGGCGATTAGGCACACGGTTTCCACATCAGGCGCGAGTTGGTGATTGACGCGGGCTAGCTGGAACTCCCAATCGTAGTCGGTGTTGCTACGGATGCCCCGGATCATCACCTGCGCGCCCACCTTGCGGGCATACTCGACGGTAAGCACATTATACCCCGTGACCGTCACATTCTCAAGCCCCAATTCAACCAACGCCTGCTCGATCATGCTGCTGCGCTGTGCGAGGCTGAAGACTACGTTCTTGAGGGCCGGGCTATCGAACACAGCGACGATCAGCCGGTCGTAGAGACGAGCCGCCCGCTGGATGATGTCCAGGTGGCCGTTAGTTACCGGGTCAAAAGTAGCAGGATATAGCGCGATTCTCTCCAATGAGCATCACTCCTTGTTGGTTGGTGGTTCGGCGGCAAGCTGGTAGAGCGAAAAGTCGGAGTCGCCGTAGCTGCGGTGGCGGATGCGGTGCAGCGAGCCGTACTGCTCGGCCAGACCAACGCGAGACGAGTGACCGACGACGAACACCCCAGCGGCTGCCAGCAAGCCAGCTTCGCCCACCGACAGCAGCATCTGCGGGATGGTGGGGTCGGCGTAGGGCGGGTCTGCGAATATTATATCATAAGCGGCAACCATACCTTCTGCATGCGGCGGGCTGCTGATGAACTGGGCGACGGCGCGCTGATGTACCTTGCCGCGCTCGGCCAGCCCAGTCGTTTCCAGGTTACTACGGATGATGCGGCAGACGGCGGCGTTCTGCTCCACAAAGTCGGCATGGCCTGCCCCCCGCGAGAGGGCTTCTACGCCCAACGAACCCGTGCCAGCGAACAGGTCTAGCACCTGGGCCTGCTCGAAGCCGAAGGGAGCGAGGATGTTGAACAGAGCCTCCTTCACCTTGTCGGTCATCGGGCGGGTGCCAGCACCGGGTGGCCCCTTCAGGGCGCGGCTACGGGCGGTACCTGCGATCACTCTCACTGGGCGGCCTCCTCTCGCGCACTTCTTCCGCAACTGGCGTGCCGCCATTATAGCACACGCAAGGAGCAGGACTGCTATCGTAGCGTATGCAGCGAACCGTTGGCCCCCCAGCACTGTGTTATACCAATTGCGTTTGGTCAGACAGTTTGTTCCGGCAGGCTGGCAAGGTTGTCCTCGATCCAGCCCCAGCCCGCCAGTTGTTTGATCCGCTCCCGGTCCCCCGCTA
>JBBROH010000116.1:0-14184 GCA_038229595.1 Chloroflexia bacterium
GTAACCGCCGCGCAGAAGCTCGGCCCCGCAGTAGTTACTATCGTCAACACGACGGCGGCCACCCGCGACCAGTTTGGCGCAGCCAGTGGCGGTACTGCGATTGGCAGCGGTATTATCTTCGACAAGTCTGGCTACATCCTGACCAACGCCCACGTGGTTGAGGGTGAGCAGAAGCTAGAGGTGATCTTTGCTAGCGGTGGCAAGAGCGTTACTGCCAAGCTGATTGGGGCAGACCCCCGCATGGATGTGGCGGTAATCAAGATTGAGGGTGCCGTCCCAGCCGTAGCTACCCTCGGCGACAGCAGCAAGCTCCAGCCCGGCCAGCCGGTGATCGCCATCGGCTCTGCGCTCGGCAACTACCGCAATACCGTCACTGCTGGCGTGATCAGCGCACTCAACCGCAAGGTTGACGGCTCGGATAGCATCGCCCAGTTCATCCAGACTGACACTGCCATCAACCACGGTAACAGCGGCGGCCCACTCGCCAACCTGAACGGCGAGGTGATCGGCATCAACACAGCAGTAGTACGCAGCGACGGCACGATGGGCAGCGATGTGGCCGAGGGTCTCGGCTTCAGCATCCCAATCAACGCGGCCAAACAGATTGCTGACAAGCTGATCAAGAGCGGCAGCGTCGTCTACCCCTACCTCGGTGTGCAGTTCGTTCCCTTCAGCAGCCAGACTGCGGCCTACTACAAGATCGACACCACCGCTCAGAATGGCGCACTGGTTCGTAGCGTAGCAACTGGTGGCCCAGCCGACAAGGCAGGCGTGCAAGCCGACGATGTGATTACTAACCTCGACGGTAAGCAGATCAACGAAACCAGTACGCTCAGTGATATGCTGCTCAAGTACAACCCGAACGACACGGTAGAACTCAAGGTCGTGCGCGGCACCGAAACCCTGACCATCAAGGTCAAGCTGGCCCAGTACCCTACCAGCCAGCCCACCCGCTAGCCCGCGACCACATACATCCTCCTTTCTCTAACCCTTTCTCTCTGCAAGACCGCTGCCATTCTCTCCGATGGTGGCGGTCTTGTTTATCGCCACCAAAAGAGCGCGCCCCACCTTCGGCTGAGGGTGGGGCGCGTTCGGCTGGGGCTGGGGTCAGCCCTGCTCGTTGAGGTATTCGCGGATCATCAGGGCTGCCGTCGCCCCCTCGCCAACTGCACTGGCAACCTGCTTGGTGCTGGCCGCCCGCACGTCGCCCGCCGCAAAGATGCCGGGGATGTTGGTTCGCAATTGGCTGTCAGTAGCGATGAAACCTTCGTCGGTCAGCATAACTGTGGCGGGCTGCTGCTCCTGACCTGCCTGCTGGTGCGCCTCAAGTGGCGCGCGCAGGTAGGCGGTGTTAGGATCGAGGCCGATGTAGACAAAGAGGGCAGGGAAGTCTTCAGTGGTCTCCGTTCCCGTCTTGCGGTCGCGGATCACGATGCGTTCCAGGTGCTTACTGCCCTGCAAGCCCGCCACCTCGCTGTTGAAGCGCACTGCCATGCGGCCTTCCTCTACCAGGCGGTTCACCTTGTCTACTGCTAGCTTACTGGCGGTGAAGCGGTCGCCGCGCACCAGGATCGTCACCTTGTCTACGAAGCGAAGCAGGAAGATACTCTCCTCGGTCGCGCTATTGCCGCCGCCGACCACCGCTACCTGCTTACCCTTGTAGAAGGGGCCGTCGCAGGTGGCGCAATAATGCACACCTGCCCCTGTATAGTCGCCTTCGTTGCTCAGACCGAGGCGGCGGTAGTTGCTGCCGGTCGCCAACAGCAAGACGTGCGCGCTGTACTCGTCGCCGCTGGTAGTGCGGATCGTGCGGTACTCGCCCTCGATGCCAATCGCCGCGATGTTGGTTGCCCCCAGCATTTCTACCCCGAACCGCTTGGCCTGGGCCACCACGTTTCTGGCAAACTGGTCGCCAGTAATCCCATCCACGAAGCCGGGGTAGTTGTCGATCTGTTCTGTCGTGCCAGCCTGCCCACCAGGAGCAGCCTTGTCAACTACCAGTGCGCTATAGCCATCGCGGGCGAGGTAAAGAGCGGCAGTTAGCCCGGCTGGGCCGCCGCCGACCATGATCACGTCGTAGAAGGGACACTGCGCCCGCGTGTTGATGCCCAGCTTGGCCGCCAGTTCAGCATTGGAGGGTTCGACCAGCACGCTGCCATCAGGGAAGCGCAGAGTAGGGATGCTCTGGCTACCGTGCTGAAGTTCGCGCACCGTCTCCATCGCAGCGGGGTAGGCTTCCAGGTCAACCCAGTTGTACTGCACCCGCTGTTCGCCGAGGAACTGCTTGCTGCGCCGACAGTCAGGACACCACATCGCCCCGTAGACGGTGAGCAAATCGGGGTTGATTTCAGGGATGGTGGCAGAGTTCTCGTTCACTGTTATTTGCTCCTGCATAGCTTGCTCAAAGAGGCGCAGCCAATGTGCGCGCCGCCCCTTTATTCTACCATATGGGGCGGCGCGCACAAAATAGAGGGCTGTTTGCAAGCTGCGACCTAGCGGCGGCTGGGGGTAGGGGTGGGGCGGCAGACTTCGGTAACTAGCAGTTCTAGTCCCAACTCTGGTTCGATCATGCTGCTCTTGGCGGCAACGTCGAAGTCGAGCAGGCGGCGGTGGATCGCCCGCAGTTGGTCGAGGCTAAAGGCGTGAACCTGCTCCAGGCTACGGCGCACAACAAAGGGGTTCATACCCAGCTTGCCCGCAATCGCATCCTGCCCTAGCTTCTGCTGGGCCAGTTCCTTGACCAGCAGCAGGTTGCGGAACTGCCAGGCAATGGTACTGAGCAGTTGGAAGGGGTGGGTACCGCCCTCAAGCAGCAAGGCAAGTTGGCGCAGCGCATCACCGCTGTTCTTGGCCGCCATCGCGTTGACCAGCTTGAACACGTCGTCCTGGATACTGCTGCTGGTCAGCAAGCGTACAGTGAGTGGGTCAATGCGGCCACCAGGCCCAGTATAGATCGCCAGCTTCTCGATCTCCAAAGCCAGGCGGCTGAGGTCGCTCTCCTCGTCCATGCCCTCGGCCAGCAAGCGAGCGGCTTCCTCGTTGATCGTCGCTCCCGCTGCCTTCACTCGCTGCTCAATCCAGCGCAGCAGTTGGATACCTTGCGGCGCGCTACACTGCACCTCGGTCGCCCCCTTGAGGTACCTGGTCAGGCGGTGGTTGCCGGGCAGCTTGAGAACAGTTTGCCGCCCATCCTTCTTCGGCATGATCGTGTCGCGCAGGATGACCACGCTACTCTCTGGCAGGCTGATCAGGGCCGCACCGATGGTATCCAGGGCATCGAGTGGGGCATCCTTGCTCTTGCGCCCCTTCTTTGGCTGCTCTGGGGCGGGGGCTTCATCCTCCTCACCCTCGGCCTTGAGCCTGCCAAAGCGAGCAAAGAGGCCGTCGAGGATCGTCACCCGCCAGCCACCGAGGAAGGGCAGAGCCTGCACCGCCTGCACTACCTCCTCGCTGCCAACCTTCGCGCAGTCGAGGCGGGCCAGGGCCAGGGCGCGCATCCCCTCGGCGGCTGGCAGGTACTGCTCCAACAGCCGCTCAGTCTGCTGCTGCATGGTGTAGCGGTCGGGGCCGTAGAGGGAGTAAGTGGGCATCGGTTCTCTTTCCCGGCTGTAGGGGAGGGCTGAAGGCTGGGCAGTGGATCAGAAAAACCCCGCGTGGGCCGTGTGTCCCGCTTGCTTTGACCTACCCGAAGATAGGTGGGAACTGCGCCGAAGCCGGATGCGTTACCAACAGAGGAAGGCATACGCAATAGCCATCAGCACGTGGTTCCCTAGTAAAACCTTGTAGACAAAGCAATAAGGGACATCACGAGAACCGCAGGGTTGATCGTGTAATTACTATACCATATCATCGCCTGGGCTGCAAGATTCCTGACTGCGCGGCTATTCAGCGTACCAGGCTGAGATGGGCCGCGTCGTTGTAGCTGACTAGCTGCCAGCGGGGACGGCTCTGGCGCGTCCAGGTGTGCCAGTGGGTGGCCGCGGTGTGGTGCCAGTGGGTTAGCGCGGTGTTCTGCACGTAGAAGCTGACCGGCGGCAGTTCGAGCGGGTTGAGCTTGAAGAAGTAGCTGAACGTCCCTTCGATGAAACCGCCGTGCGTAACGATCACCACCGTCTTGCCCACACTCTCGGCTGCGACACGGCTGATCTCGCGGCCTACGCGCAGCATGAAGCTGGCCCAACTCTCCGCCCCATCCGCTATCGGGCGCAAGGCATCAAGCTCAAAGTCAGGCGTGCCGTACCTGGCGTAGAGGTCGGCCTGCAACATCCCGTCACCCTCACCCGCGTCGATCTCATGCAGGCGGTGGTCAATCTGCACTGGGAGGCCGAGGGCAGGAGCGATGATCGCCGCCGTCTCCACTGCCCGCCGCAAACTGCTGCTGATCAGCAAGTCGGCGCGTAGCTCACCGCCCGCCAGCCGCTCACGCAGGGCTTCGGCCTGGCGACGGCCCAGGTCAGTCAGGGGGGTGTTCGCCTTCGGCCCCGCAACGATGGGCTGCACATTATTGGCGGCCTAACCGTGGCGGATCAGGTAGAGGTGGGTGCCGTGCGCTTCAGCCTGCGTCATTGCTGTACCTCGCCAGCATCCGCACCCGCTCCAACCAGGGCTGCTCGGCCCCGATAGTGCTATCCTCGCCGTGGCCGGGGAAGAACTGCGTCTCCGCAGGCAGGCTACTGAGGCGGGTGAGGGTAGCGAACATGGTGGCTTCGTCGCCACCGGGCAGGTCGGTGCGCCCGTAAGTGCCAGCGAACAGGGTATCGCCAGTGAACAGCAGCCCAGCATCCACAGCGTAGAGGCAGATGCTCCCTGGCGTGTGGCCGGGAGTGTGCAGCACTGTCAGGCGCAGGCTGCCCGCTGCCAGCACGTCACCCTCTTGCAGCGGGCGGGTCGGCTGCGACGGTTGCAGGCTGAAGGGGAGGGGGAAGCCGAGCGTCTCTGGCATGGTCAGGCGCGCAATCTCGTTGCGGTGGCAGGCCAATTCTGCGCCAGTAGCTGCGACCAGGGCCGCGTCGTCGGCGATGTGGTCGAAGTGGCCGTGGGTATTGACCACGCTCCGCAGCCGCCAACCCTGCGCCTGGAGGAAGGCGGCAATCTCCGCCGTCACACCGTAGGGGGCATCAACCACAATCGCCTCCCCCGCCGCTTCATCCGCGACGAGGTAGGCGACAGCCCCCAGCAATTCACTCTCAAACAGTTGGATCAGCACCCACTTACTCTCCCTGGCTTGAGCGGTCAGAGTAGTGATCGAAGTGTGGTTGCAGCAGCACGCCGCTCGGCTTCCAGTCGTCCTGCCCGCCGCCGGGAGGAGGGATATTGGGGGCGGTCGGCTTTGGACGTGGGTTGGGAAAGAAGCCCTCGAACTCCGGCCCGCCCAGGCTCTCCTTCTCCAACAGAGCGTTGGTGATCACCTCGACCAGTGCACGGTTCTCGGTCAGTATCTTGAAGGCCCGCTCATGGCCCTCGTTGAGCAGGCCTTGAATCTCAAGGTCTATGCTGTAGGCCATCTGGTCACTAAAGTTGGTGCGCCCCTGGCTATCTACCAGGCTGAGCGGGCCAAACCGCTTGCTCATACCAAACTGCTGGATCATCTTGCGTGCAATATTGCTGGCGCGGGCAATATCGCTGCTGGCTCCCGTGCTAGCCTCGCCCAGCACGATCTCCTCGGCCACGGTGCCGCCCAGGGCGAAGGCGATCATGTCGCGCAATTCGCCCTGGCTGAGGTACTGCCGCTCGTAACCTTCATCTGGCACGGTGCGGGTGAAGCCGCCAGCCCGACCACGCGGCACGATGGTTAGCTTCTGCACCGGGTCGGTGTTCGCCAACATTCGGGCGACGATGGCGTGGCCGACCTCGTGGTAGGCAGCCAATCTGCGCTGGCGTACGCTGATCTGGCGGCTGACGCGGGCCGGGCCGCCGATCACTCGATCAATCGCCTCCTCTACCTCGCTCATGCTGATCGTTTTGCGCGCCCGGCGGGCGGCAAGGATCGCTCCCTCGTTCATCACGTTGGCAAGATCGGCCCCGCTGAAGCCAGCAGTGAGGCGGGCAAGGGCGGCAAGGTCAATATCGGTTGCCAGCGGCTTGCCCCGCGAGTGGACGCGCAGAATCTGCTCGCGGCCCTTCGCGTCTGGCGCATCTACCCGCACCTGGCGGTCAAAGCGACCAGGGCGCAGCAGTGCCTGATCGAGGATGTCGGGGCGGTTGGTGGCCGCGACCACGATCACGTTGGTACGCGTGTCGAAGCCGTCCATCTCTACCAAAACCTGGTTGAGGGTTTGCTCCCGCTCGTCGTTGATCGAAGGGCCAGTACCGCGCTGACGGCCCACCGCGTCGATCTCGTCAATGAAGATGATGCAGGGGGCGTTACGCTTAGCCTGGGCGAATAGGTCGCGCACCCGGCTTGCGCCCACGCCCGCGAACAGTTCGACGAACTCTGAGCCGCTGATGCTGAAGAAGGGGACGTTGGCCTCCCCAGCCAGGGCTTTAGCGATCAGCGTCTTGCCCATGCCTGGCTGGCCGGTCAGCAGCACCCCACGAGGGATACGCGCCCCCAGGGCAGCGAACCGCTCTGGCTCACGCAGGAACTCGACCACCTCGCTCAATTCCACCTTCGCCTCATCAATGCCAGCTACGTCGGCGAAGGTGACGGTGGGGCGCACAAACTTCTTGTAGAAGCGGGCGCGGCTGCGACCAAAGTTCATCAGCGGGTCGTTGCTGTTGCGCCCATTGCCACCCCCCTCGCGGTCGCCTTCACCCTTCTCGCTGCCCTCGCTACCTTCGCCCTTGCCGTTGCGACGGGTAGCCCGGTTGAGAACGACGATGAAGACGATAGCCAGCAGCAGCAGCGGCAGGGTGGTCTGCAAGACTGCGCCAAAGCCGAGGTTGTCAGCAGTAACCACCTCAATCTCTGGCAAAGCAGCGATGGCAACCCCATTCGCCAGCAAATAACCTTGCAGGCTGGTTTCGGTGCCACCCTCCATGTTGCTGATGCGCGAACTCTGCAACTGGTTCTGGCTGGGAGGGGTGGGGCAGGAGCCGTCATTATCCTTGTAGATCGCCCGCACTCGGATTGGTGGGTAATAGAGCAGCTTGCAGACCTTGCCGCCCCTTACATCGGTAACCAGTTGGGTGATCACCAGGGGGGAGCGTGGGTTGCCTGCCCCGGAGCCGTCGCTAACCGAGAACAGCACAGTCGGCACCACCAGGATCAGCAAGGTGAGAACGACGACGATACCGAGCATTCTTCTTGTGTTCATGCGTTTCTTCTCTTGTTCAAGGATTTGGGGAAGGTTGCGCCAATATGGTGTTGCCCGTATTATAACCCATCAACCGCACCGGTTGCTACTTTTGTCGCTAGCCAGGTGTGAGAGGCGGGTTAGAAAGCGGTGGATGTTGTTGCCAACTACCTATGTCTGTTATACGTAGCTGGGGCCAGCACGGTTTGTCGCCACCGGGCGGTGCTACCTAACCGTAGCCAGCCTATCAGTACGCGGCCAGAGAGCAGGGTGAGCTAGCCAGTGGGGCCAACCACAAACCGATAGGCGGCCTCGGCGACGATGGCGAGTTGCGCCCAACCAAATAGCCGCCAGAGTCTTGCTCGTGCCGCCAGTCCAAACTCGCTACGTAGCTGGGGGTTATGTAGCAGGTGAGTGCTGGCGGCCACAAAGCCAGCCAGGTCGTCCGGCTCGACTAGCAGCCCCGTCTCGTTATGCGCCACGTACTCGGCCTGCTGGCCCACACGGTCAGCGACCAGCGGCAAACCCATCGCCAGTGCATCAATCATTCGCACGCTGCACTTGCTGCGGTTGATCAGGTTGTCGCGCATCGGGAAGATCGCCATGTCAGCACAGGCTAGCGTGCGGGCCAGCGTACCATCAGTCAGCCACCCGGCGGCAACCGGCTGGTGGACAACTTGCGCGCGCAACCCCGCCGCCGCTGCTGCCTGCAACAAGGTGGCCTCCTCACCAAAGAAGCCGCTACCAACCACTAGCAGGCGCACGCCCGCCACCTGCTCTGCCAGCCGCTTGAGGTAAGCCAGTAGCCAGTCCAGACCAAACTCGATGAAGCGGGTGTAAAGCAATACGGTCGGCGCGGCGGTCAGCCCCAACTCGGCGCGGCGGACCGCCACTGCTGCGGGATTGGCTGCCACCAACCAGGGAACGTACCTGGCCCGCTCTGCGCCGTTCGGCAGGTAGTAGGTGTGCTGCTGGCCCAACCCCCACACCTGCGCCTCCAGGGTGCGGCTGGCAACGGTGACAGCCGCGGCTTGACGGGGCAAGGTCTGCTCCTGCCACTGGAACAGCCGCCGCTGAGTTGCGCTATAAGGGTTTGCGTCATTCCAGCCGCCGCGCCCCTCCCAGTCGTCGTGGTCAAGCAGCCAGCGGGCCTGGCGCAGGTGCAGCAAGCTAGCAGCCAGCCCAGCATAGGCTTTCGGCTTGAAGATATGAACCACATCTGTCTTCTGTGCTGCCTTACGAGCCAACAACAGCGGTAGGCGCAGCAGCAGTGGGGCTGGCAATGGCACGCACTCTACGCGCACCCCCCCATCTAGCCACCGCCGTCCGGCCTGCGCCGGGTCGTCCCAGGCAGGCACCAGCAGGCGCACCCGGTGGCCGCGCTGCACCAAAGCGCGGGCAAGGGGGAGGGCGCGCTCTCGGCCAGTAGTCTTGTGGGTCAGCGCAAAGGGGGCGATCATCGTAACCCGCAGCAGGCGTGTGCTTGTCATGACGCTATTATACAGGATTGTGCTATAGTTGTAGCAACGGCGAAACAGTCAGCAAGGTTGAGCTGTCTCAAGTAGTGGATACAGTGGCAAGTTACAGGAGGGATGATGCAAACGAGGGATGAACGGCAAGGGGCGGCGGTGATCAGCACTCGCGGCTTGAGCAAGCATTTTGGCCCACTCAAGGCGGTTGACAACCTTGATCTCAGCGTGCAGGAGGGCGACGTATTCGGCTTCCTCGGCCCTAATGGGGCAGGCAAGACAACCACCATTCGGATGCTCCTAGGCCTGATCGCGCCCACTACTGGCACGGTTGCGCTGTTTGGGCAGGATTTGCATGCCCACCGCGATAAGCTGCTGCGCCGGGTAGGGGCGATAGTAGAAGCCCCCGTCTTCTACCCCTACCTCAGTGGGCGCGATAACCTGCGCGCCGTCGGCCTCGCCAGCGGTGGCTACACCGAGACGCGACTTGACGAAGTGCTAAAGCTGGTTGATCTTGACGAGCGCGACCGCGACAAGTTCAAGACCTATTCGCTAGGCATGAAGCAACGGCTGGCGATTGCCGCCACTCTACTCAACGACCCCGCCCTGATCATGCTGGACGAGCCAAGCAACGGCCTCGACCCTGCTGGCGTAGTAGAGATACGCCAGTTGATCAACCGCCTCGCGGGGCTGGGCAAGACGATCTTCATCACCAGCCACAACCTCTTTGAGGTGCAACAGGTCGCCAGCCGAGTCGCCATCGTCAAGCAGGGGCGGCTGATCACGGAGACGACCGTCAGTGCGCTGCTGGCCGACACTGGCAGGCAGGCGGGCGAAATCTGGTTGCGGGTGCCAGACCTGGAGGCAGCAGGCCGCCTGCTGGCGGCGTTGCCGTTCGTCAGCGGTATTAGCCACAATGTAGAGGGCTACCTGGTAGCAAACGCCGCCTTCGACACAGCCGCCGCGATCAACGAGCAGTTGGCACGGGCGGGCATCTTCGCCAGCGAAATCACCCCCCATCGGCCTAGCCTCGAATCGGTCTTCCTCGAACTGACCGGGCAGGAGGGGACGGTGGAAGCCACCACTGCCACCAACATGGTAAGGAGAAGTTGATGAACAAGCTGATCGCCCTGGAGTGGATGAAGCTCCGCAAACGCCCACTCCCCTGGGCCTGGCTAATCCCCATGGTGCTGCTAGCGGCTGCTACCGTGCTAATCACCTACCTGGCTGGCTCAGCAATCGGTGATAGGGCGGGTGGCACTGCCGGGCAGGGAGCGCAGATGGCCCGCAGTATGATCCTGCGCGGTGCTACTCTGCCTGGGGCAATCATCAGCAGCATGAACTTCGTCGCTGGCTTTGGCGCACTGGCTCTCGGCGTGGTCGCTGCCCTCAGCGTTGGCAATGAGTACGGCTGGGGTACCATCCGCCTGATGCTCACCCGTGGCACTGGTCGCATCAACCTGTGGGTTAGCAAGATCGTGATCATGCTGATCTTCGCCTTCGCCACGGCACTGATCGCGGTTCTGGTTGGCATCCTTAGTGGGCTGCTGGTCGGCAGCTTCCCCAGCGGGCAGGCCGAGGAGTGGCTGAACGGCGAAGGGCTGACCACGATCCTGATGCAGTTGGGGGCGGGGACGCTGGCCTTGTGGAGCTTTGGCCTGCTGGGCATCCTGGCCGCCACCTTCTTCCGCTCGCCCATCGCCGGGGTGGTCGCTACCCTGGGCTACATCATCGTGGAGAACATCTTCCTCAACCCACTGCTCGCGCTCGCTGCTACGCAGAGTGGCTTGCTCGGCGGCCTCAGCCACATCCGCGAGTACCTGGTGGGCAACAACACTGGCGCATTGCTGCACGCCGCCAACCCACACAGTTGGGGGACAGTTAGCCTCTCGCTGGTCAGCATCAGCGGCTGGCAGGCTCTGGCCTACCTGCTAGTCCTCTGCGCCAGTTGCATCGGCCTCTCGCTCTGGCGTATCCAGACGGCGGATGTGACCGAGTAGAGGCAATAAAAACGACCCCACCAACGAAGGTGGGGTCGCACTGGGAGGGGTGGTTAGCGTTCCTCGTCGTAGTTAGGGTAGCCACCCTGGTTGTTGTTCTGCTGGTAGCCGCCCTGGTTGCCATTGCTGTCCTGCTCGTAGCCGCCCTGGGTTGGGGCAGGGCCAGCCTTCAGTACGTTCTGCGCCTGCAAGCCCTTCGGCCCCTGCACGAGTTCGAACTGCACCGGCTGCCCCGGAGCCAGCGAATTGAAGCCGTTTTCAGCTATCGCGCTGTAGTGAACGAAGACATCTTGACCGTCCTCGGCCTGGATGAAACCAAACCCTTTGGTGTCGTTGAACCACTTAACCGTACCGTTCATGCTGCTTTGCTTACCTTTCTGCCTGAACACAAGAAGCCCGCCGCATCGCTTGCGGTTGGCCTGCACTTACCGTGCTACCCCAAATCGTAGCACATTCTTGCTGCCTTGTCAAGAAAATAGCCCAAGTCCGCCAACTGTGGCGGGCAGATTGCTGAAAGCGGCTGGGGCGGTCAGCTCTGATCGTCACTGTTTGCTTCAAGTGCAGCAGATTTGCTGCTCAAGGCTGTTCGTCCAGCCCTACGCTCTGCTAGCTGGCAGCGAAAAGGGCGGCCAGGCCGCCCCTACGCACCACCTATCCCACTGCTTACTGGCGCGGTTGGCCGTAGCCAGAGCCGTAGTTTGGCTGGCTGCGCTCGCGGAAGAAGATGAGGGCAACCAGTGCGCCAAAGGCGAAACCGCCAATGTGCGCCCAGAATGCCACCCCGCCGCCCGTCTGCGCGGTGTTGGGGGTCAGGTCGGCTACCCCACTGAACAACTGCATCACGAACCAGAAGCCGAGGACGAACACCGCCGCGATCCTTGTCATGTAGAAGAAGAAGCCGAGGGTGAGCAGCACCCGTACCTGCGCCCTGGGGAACATGACCAGATATGCGCCCAGCACGCCTGCAATTGCGCCGCTAGCCCCCACGCTGGGGATGAACTCGTTGCCGCTGGAGACAAGAACGACCACGATCTGGGTCGCGCTGGCGGCCAGCCCACTGAGGAGATAGAAGACGAAGTAGGGCAGTGCGCCCATGCCATCTTCCACGTTGTCGCCGAAGATGAACAGGTAGAGCATATTACCCAGGATGTGCGCCCAGCCACCGTGCATGAAGACCGAGGTGAGCAGGGTCAGGTAGATCGGGGTGGGGCCAGCAAACTGCGGCACCCCGCCGTAAACACGACCCACCAGGTCAACGCCGTGTACCATCTCGTAGGGGATGTTGCCGTAGCCGATGATGAAGCGATCTAGCCCACCGCCCAGGCTCAACTCGTAGAAGAAGACAAGGAAGTTGAGGGCAATGATGCTGATGTTAATGATCGGGAAGGTATGGTTTCGCTTCCCGGTCTCGTCACCGACTGGCAACATGGCGAACCCCTTTCTAGCACCCTGGCTTGCGGCCAGCCTGCTTATTGCAGGGTGCTGGCCGCGTCGTCGAGTTTGTCAGCAGCGGTATTGACTACCTTGCCGAGGGCTGGCACCTGCTCTCCCAGTCGGGAGCCGAGGTCGTGGGTGATCTCCGCCTGCTTACCCATCAGGGTGCCAGCATAACCCTTTAGCATCTTGCTGAACTCAGCACGGTTCTCCTCACCGCTCTTGGGGCTGAAGAAAAGGGCGGCCAGCAGGCCGATGGTGAAATACTTGATCGCAGTCCGCATAGTTGTAAAGCTCCTTCTTTTACTATCCCCCACACAGGGGCAAGATAACAATCAGTGGCTGGCAGGCTCATCTTCGGTCAGGTGGTCGAGGCGGATATCGGTTAGGGCGTTAGCTCGGTGGCGGGCGGTCTCACCGATCTGCTCACTAGTCTCGCGCACCGTTGCCACTGCGCCACCGACGCGGGCGCGTACGTCCTCGCTAGCGTGGGCCGCCCCACTACGCGCTGTGCTGATCGCATCTTCCGCGCCAACCCGCAGGTTGGTAGTTGCCTGCTCCACGTTCTGCTTGACCTCGCCTAGTGCGCCGCCAACCGTCTCGCGCACGCCTACAGTTGTCTCTGTCACCTTCTCGCGGGTGTCAGCCACTAGCTGCTGGCCGCGCGCTTGCAGGTGGCGGCGGTTGCCCTCACCAGTGCGTGGGGTGGAGAGCAACCCACAGGCGCAACCTAGCAATGCCCCTGCGATCAAGCCGCCGATGAACACACCCTCGCCACTACTCTGCTTCTCTTTGTTAGCCACTACAGACCTCCTCTTGCAGGCGGTTTACTTCTCTTTAACAGACAGGCCCAGCCGCGTGCTTGTTTCAGCAGACAGCACAGATCGTGCCAGAAGTAAGGGGCGGCAGACTCGCGTCTGCCGCCCCATCTCAACTATACTGCTTACGCAGGTAGAAGCAGTGGTCAGCGACGTGACCGCCTGCCGCTGTTCTGCATCAGGAAGCGGACGAGCAGAGCGACGATGATCGCGCCGACGATCGATGGCACGAGGGCGAAGCCGTAGACGGATGGGCCGATAGGGAGCTTGAGGGCAGTAAACAGATAGCCTCCGACGAAGCTACCGACGATGCCTGCCAGAGCCGCCCCGATCCAACCGCCAGGTAGCGAGCCGGGTACGATAGCGTCTGCGATGAAGCCGATCACGGCACCGATCAGCACCATGATAATAAACCCGATGATGTCGAACTGCATGGTGTTCCTCCTCTTGTGTGCAAAGGTCACTGGTTGCATCAGGTATAACGCCATGATCAGGGCCACGTTACGTTCGCTGCTCCACTTCTTCCCTCATTCTGGGGGCGGTACTACCAGGGGTTGGCTGCGGCGCATCTTCGCGGTGGGCGGCTTCTAGCTCTGGCGCAGGGCGATTGAGGATGCCGACCTTGATGTAGTCGTCAATGAAGCGACGGTTCCAGAGAAAGAGAGCAGCCGCCAGGGCGACGTAGAGCCAGGCGAAGGCGGTCAGCACCGCGATAGTAGTTGGCTCGTCGTTGCGGTAGATGAAGCTGAGGGTGAACTGACCGATGAACATAGCTAGCAGGGCAAACGCCCCCCACAGGTTGAGGCGCAGGCGCAGCAGCAGGGCGACCGCAAAGAGCGACTGGGCGGCAGTGAGGAAGAACTCCTCGTTCTGCCGCTCGCCCAGCGGTAGGGCAGCCAACCGCCCAGCCGCCAGCGAGTAAACCAGCGGGATCATGCCGACCAGCAGCGTCCATTGGTTGATTTTGCTGCTGACCAGCGCACCGATGGCCGCAGTCGGCTTCAGCTTGAGGACAAACAGGACACAGATAACCACCTCTGGAGCTTCGCTGGCGAGCGGGGCTAGCCACTGAATCAGCAGGAACTCGTCAATACCCAACGACTCGCCACTGTGGATCAGAGCCTCGGCGAACGGTTCGGCAACCAGCAGGATCACAATGGCGGCAAAGAGAGCCAGCAAGCCGATGCTCCACCGCCGCTGGCTGCGCGGCAACTCACCAATGGCGAGA
>JBBROH010000117.1:0-14029 GCA_038229595.1 Chloroflexia bacterium
GACGACGGGCTGCACAGTGGCCTGCTGACCTGGGAGAGCATCCAGCAGGTGGCCCTATGCCGCGAGATTATGGGGCGGATCGGCACGGAGCTACCGAAACGCGGCGACGCTGACGAGATGCTGCGCTTCCAGGTTGTGCGCCAGGTGATCGACCACCAGGTGGCTGCCCTACTAGATTGCGCGAGCGAGAAGCTAGACCGGGTGCGGCCTCAGTCGCCCGACGAGGTGCGGATGTGCGCGGAGAAGTTGATCGCCTTTGATGATGGGATGCGCCGCCAGCACCTTGAGCTAAAAGAGTTCCTGATGGAGAATATGTACACCAGCCCCCAGGTGAAGAAGATGGCGGACAACGCGAGGATGGTGATCACCGACCTGTTCAACGCCTACATGGAAGATCACAGCCGCCTACCCGCCAGGCAGCAGCGGCGCATTGAGACGGGCGACGAAGACGGCAACGGCGGGGCCGCCCGCGTCGTCTGCGACTACATCGCGGGCATGACCGACCGCTTCGCCCTGATGGAACACCACCGCATCACTGGCAAAGAGGTGATCTACGACATCCCGGCTAGCAACTGGCGGGACGGTTAGGGGAGCAGTAGCGGCAGAACCAGAACGCAACCTACCGCCGCCCTCATTCGTTACACCCTCAGCAGCCGTGAGTTTGCGAGCATCTTTGTGCTTGCAGTGTGCTATAATCAGCGGCAGCCATGCAGCAGCTTGCGCCTCGAAAGTAGGGCCAGACCGACCAATGCCAGCCCTTCCCTTCCGCCCCCCGCCCAGCAAGGGCAGGCGGGCGATCCTGTTCGCCCTACTCGGCGCGATCCTGCTCGCCAGCCTCGCGGGGGTCGCTTACGCTGACAACTACCTCAATCGCGGGGTGGCCTGGGGCGACGCGCCCGCTATGCCCTACACCAGCCTCAACCGCATGGGCATCAACACCAGCCTGCAAAACGAGGTGGAGCCAACCAAGATCAAGCGCAACCTTGACCTGATCCGCGACGCTGGCTTCAAGTGGATCCGCCAGACCTTTGCCTGGAACGACCTGGAGATCGATGGCAAAGGCGATTTTAGCGACCGCCGCAATCCCCAGCGGGTGCATAGCGCGTGGGACAAGTACGACTACATCGTGCAGTCTGCCCACTTGCGCGAGATAGAGGTGATCGCCCGGCTCGACTCCACCCCCGCCTGGGCGCGGGTTGGCAGCGGCCAAGACACGGCGAAGTTCCTCAAAGGCCCACCCACCAACTACGATGACTACGGCGATTTCGTCTACACTACCGTCCTCAAGTACAAGGGGCAGATCAAATACTTCCAACTCTGGAACGAGCCGAACCTACAGGGCGAGTGGGGTGGCCTGAAGATCAACCCCGCTGACTTCACCCGCTTGCTTAGGATCGGCTATCAGCGGGCCAAGCAGGCCAACCCCGACTGCGTGATCGTCATGCCGGGCCTTGCCCCCACCGACGGCCTCGACTACCCGATCAACATGAACGACATGAAGTTCTTGCAGGGGATGTACGACGCGGGCGCGAAGCCCTACTTCGACATCGCCAGCGTGATGATCTACGGCTTCGACGACCCACCCGACAGCCACCGCCTCGAATATCGGCGTGTCAACTTCGTCCGCCCGATCCTCAGCCGCGAGGTGATGCTGCGTAATGGCGACGAGCGCAAGCCGGTTTGGGCCAGCGAGTATGCCTGGCTGGCTCTCGACCCCACCCTCGACAGCCAGCACACCTGGCCGCCCAGCCCGCAATACAGTGGCAAGAAGACGATGTGGCTGGACGGGGTGAGCGAGCAACAGCAGGCCGACTATCTGGTAGCCGGGTTTGAGCGGGCGCGGCGCGAGTGGCCCTGGATGGGCGTAATGTGCGTGTGGAAGCTGCGTGACCCCGACGCACCACCGACCGAGCCAGCCACCTGGTTCGGCATTGTGCGCCCCGACTTCAGCCCCCGCCCTGCCTACTTCGCTCTGCAAACCTACGCAGCGAACGGCGGCAACGGTACCCTGGCTGGCAGCGGCTACCACACCGCTGCCGACCCCGCCATCGATTATGGCGGCGGCTGGCGGCGTGAACCGAACGGCAACATGATCGGCGACCCCGCTGCCGAGGCGACGATCAGTACCCTGATCGACGAGTTCGCCCTGGATGCCAGCCCCGCTGCTGGTCTAAGCATGGAGCGCAAGCTGCTCAATAACCGCCAGACGATCACGCTCAAGGTTGGTAGCGCAGAGTTGCGGCTGCGCGGCTTCAGCCTCGCGCGCCAGCAGCCAATGCTCGCTCGCGTCGGCTGGACTGCCGCCTACCTGGTAGCGGCGGGCGGGCTGGCAGTTAGTGGCTACGGGCTGCTACCCTGGCTGCTCTGGCTGCTGGATAGCCTGGGGGTGCTGCTGCTGGCCTTGCTACGTCTGCTACTGGCGGGGCTACGGCGGAGGCCGGGATCGCAGCGCAGCGAGCAAGGAGCAAGCGGGATGTTCAAGCGGATGATCTATACTCTCACGCACCTGCTGCTACCACCTGGCAGCCTCAACCCTGCCGTTGCCGCCCATCATGGCGGCTCACCAACGGGCTGGGGGCAGCGGCTAGCGAGCAGCGAACTGGCGGCGGGGATCGGGCTGGCAGCCAGCATCGCCCTGTTCTACCTGCCAAACACCCGCGCCGAGTACCTGTCAGACATCAACCCCTGGGGGCTGATCTTCGGCGCACTGGGCATCTTCTGCTTTGGTCTGGCCCGACCCGCCCTGCTGCTAGCCGCAGTGGTTGCCTTGATCCCCCTCTACAACAACGCCAACATCGCCACCTACACCAAGTTTATCGGCAAGTACAGCTTCCCGATTGCCGAAATCCTGCTGCTGATCGCCGTCCTCGTCGTCGGCTTGCGCGGGCTGGCGAAGCTAGCCTTCGCCCGGTTTGCGCCGCGTGGCTGGCAAGCGGTGGATGCGAAGGCGACCACGATCATCCCCGCGATCCGCACCCCCTTTGCCCGCCTGCTCCTCTACCTGCGGGCAGATGCGTTCGCCCTCTTTGCCCTCGCCTGGCTGGCCGTCGGTGTCCTCAGCACCATCGTCGTTGCCAACCCCACCTACCGGGGCGACAGCCTGCGCGAACTACGCTGGACGGTCATCGAGCCGGTCGTCTTCTACTTCCTCTACATCTACGTGGTGCGTAGCCAGCGCACTATCCTGCGCGTGTTTGATGGGCTGGTGTTGGCGGCGGCTGCCATCTCGCTCTACGGCATCTACCAGCTTGCCTTCGACGTGCGGACGGTGGCGGCGGGCGACCTCAGCCGTGTCGTCTCCGTCTACCTGCACCCCAACAATCTCGCCCTCTATCTTGGCCGCGTGTTGCCGCTGGCTGCCGCGCTCGCCCTCTACCTGCCGCGTTTGCAGCAGACCCGCCGCATCCTCTACGCCATCGCCTGCCTGCCGATCCTGGCGGCGATCACCTTCACCTTCTCACGCGGCGGCTGGCTGGGGGTAGCAGGGGCGTTGCTGCTGGTTGCAGTGCTCGGCTGGCGGTTCGTCTTTCGCGGGAAGATTGCGCGGCGCACCCTGCTTGGTGTAGGTGGCGGGCTGGCCTTGCTCGCAGGCGGCGGGCTGCTGTTTGCCCTGCTGCGCCTGCGCGACCTTAGCAGCATAGGGCTACGCGTCTACATCTGGGAGGGGGCGATCAAGATGTTGCGCGACCACCCTATCTTTGGCGTGGGGCTGGATCAGTTCTACCATCAATACCTGGACAAGTATATTGACCGCAGCAACCCGCAGGCAGTGGCTGAGCAGTTTACCAGCCACCCGCACAACCTGGTGTTGGATTATTGGCTGAGATTGGGTATAATAGGTCTGCTTATCGCTAGCTGGCTGGTCGTCAGTTTCTATCGCTTCGGCTTCTGGCTGCTGCGCTTGACCCGCGATGCTGGCAGCCGGGCGGTGCTGATCGCTATCCTCGCGGGGATGACCGACTTCCTGCTACACGGCCTGATCGACCAGGCCTACTTCATCCCCGATCTCGCCCTCATCTTCTGGCTGCTCTGCGCGGCGATGGAGGCAACCCGGCGGCTAGTAGTCAACGAGGAGTAGCCCCTCAGCCCGGCTGGGCGGAGGTTGACAGGTATACAGGGGAGGCAAACCATGCGCGCAACCGTCTATCATGGCCCGCAAGATGTGCGGGTAGAGAACGTACCCGACCCCAAATCGAGCAACCAGGCGACGCAGTGATCCGCATTACCCACGCCTGCATCTGTGGTAGCGACCTCTGGTTCTATCGCGGGGTGAGCAAGCCGCCACCCGGCACCCGCACCGGCCACGAACTGATGGGCATCGTCGAGGAGGTAGGGGCGGGGGTTCGCAAGATCAAGAAGGGCGACCGCGTGATTGCTCCCTTCGTCATCTCCGACGGCACCTGCGAGTTCTGCCGGGCGGGGCTGTTCACCTCTTGCCTGCATGGGCAGAGTTGGGGTGGCGACGGCAACGACGCGGGTCAGGGCGAGGCGGCGCGGGTGCCACTGGCTGACGGCACCCTGATCGTCGTTCCCGCCGAGGTGGGCGATGACCAAACCATGCTGAAGTCGCTGCTCCCTCTCACCGACGTAATGGGTACCGGCCACCACTGCGCGCTTTCTGCTGGGGTGCGGGCTGGCAGCACTGTCGCTGTTGTTGGCGACGGGGCGGTGGGTCTCTGCGGTGTGCTGGCGGCCAGGCGGTTGGGGGCCGAACGAATTATCCTGCTCAGTAGCCGCGATGACCGTGCCGCTATTGGCCGCCAGTTCGGGGCGACCGACGTGGTGACGGGCAAGGGTGAGGAGGCGATCACCAAGCTGCTGGCGATGACCGATGGTGGCGCAGCAGCGGTGATGGAGTGCGTCGGTTCGCAGGAGACCTTTGATACTGCTATCGCTATCGCCCGGCCCGGCGGCACGGTCGGCTATGTCGGGGTGCCAGCGGAGAAGCCAAGCATCAACATCGGGCGGCTGTTTGGCGAGAACATCACCTTTCGGGGTGGGGTAGCCCCGGTGCGCGCCTACATCCCAGAGCTAATGGCCGACATTCTGGCGGGCAAGATCGACCCCGCCCCGGTGCTGACCATGACGGTGGACATCAACGGCGTGCCAGCGGGCTACGCCGCGATGGATCAGCGCACAGCGATCAAGGTGATGATTCGGCCCTGAACAATTAGCTGCTAGTCAGCATCTGGAGGCTTTTAGCTTTGAAGACAATCGTGGTGGGCGGGGCCGGGTTCGTGGGTTCGCACCTTGCCGAGGCACTGCTGGCGGCAGGCGATGAGGTGACGGTGATCGACAACCTGCTGACCGGGCGCGAGAACAACATCCGGGCGATGCTCGGCAACCCCAACTTCTGCTTTGTGCGCCGCGACGCGATCACCCCACTGACGGAGAGCGAACTGGCGGAGTGGGGCGACAGCGACCGCCTCTACTATCTCGCCAGTCCCGCCGCCCCCGACGACTACTACACCTATCCAATCGAGACACTGCTCGTCAATTCGGTTGGCACCTACAACTTCCTACGCCTGGCCGAGGCGAGTGGGGCGCGCTTCCTGCTCACCTCCACCTCCGAAGCATACGGCGACCCGCTGGTTCACCCACAGGTGGAGAGTTACTGGGGCAATGTCAACCCGGTTGGCCCCCGCAGTTGCTACGACGAGGGCAAGCGGTTTGCTGAGGCGATGACCACCACCTTCGTGCGCGAAGGCAAGGCCGATGCCCGCGTCGTCCGCATCTTCAACACCTACGGCCCACGGATGAAGATCAATGATGGTCGGGTCGTCCCCAACTTCATCTACCAGTCGCTCAAGGGCGAGCCGCTGACCATCTACGGTGATGGCAGCTACACCCGCTCCTTCTGCTATGTCAGCGACCTGGTGCGCGGCCTGCGGACGGTCATGGAGGGCGCACCAGAGCTTTGCAGCGGCGAAGTCTACAACCTGGGCAACCCCGACGAGTACACGATCAAGCAGTTTGCAGTGGAGATCATGAACGCCTGCGGGGTGGACCTGGCGATCAACTACGAGCCAACCCGCCCCGACGACCCCACCCGCCGCAAGCCCGACATCACCAAAGTGCAGACCCGCCTCGGCTGGGAGCCAGCGGTTTCGCTGGAAGTGGGCCTGGGCGAGACGATCCAGTGGTTCCGTGACCACCTTTGATGCACAGCCGCACCGCCAGCCTGCCAGACCTCAGCACCTTCAGCCGCCCCACCGCCCTGACTGCGCTACTCGTAGGTGCGCTCTGCTTCCTGCCCTTCAACTTCGCGGTGGGGGCAATAGCCGGGCTGTTCGGCGGCCTACTGCTGATCGTGCGCCCACGAGTGGCCTTCTACCTGCTCGTCCTCAGCGTGCCAATCCAGGATGCAATCTCGGTCGGCGGTAGCATCACCGTCACCCAGCTAACCTTCGTCGCTACAGTCGGGGCGTGGTTGCTCTGGCGCATGGCGAACCGCGAACAAGTTACGCTGAAAACGCCGATCATGGGGGCGTACGTGCTGTTCCTCGCGTCGATCAGCATCAGTATCTTCAGCACCCACTCGCTGCTCCTCAGCCTGGCCGAGATTTCGCGCTGGTCGGTGACGATCCTCGCCTACCTGCTGGCGATCAACCTGATCCGCACCCGCCAGCAGATGAACATCCTGATCGCCGTGCTGCTAGCCAACTGCACGGTGGAGGCCTTGTTGGGGGTCGGGCAGTCGTTCTTGCGGGCGGGGCCACTCAGCTTCCTGGTCAGCAACAGCGTGTTCCGCGCTTACGGCACGATTGGCGCGCCCAACTCCTACGCGGGCTACATTGACCACGCCTTGCCGCTGGCGATCACCCTGGCGATCTACTGGCTGGCCGTCTGGCTACGGCGGCAGCGGGCCGTGCTGGTGGCCGAAGCCGCGCCCTACCCACAAGCGGCGGCAGTCTGGCGGCAACTGCAAAGCGGCCTGCGCCGTTCCTTCTTGCTCGGCGGGCTACTCAGCGTTGCCGCCGGGCTGATGGCCTTCGCGGTGATCCTCAGCCTCTCGCGGGGGGCGTGGGTCGGCCTCAGCCTCGGCCTGCTAGCGATGGTGGTCGCCCTCGGCAAGCGAGCGGCGGGGCCGCTGATCGTCTTTGGTGTGGCGGTCGTCTTCTTCCTGATCGCCCTCGGCTCTGGGGCGTTGCCGCCAGAGTTGGCCGACCGCATCCAGAGCATCACCGACAACGTGCGTATCTTTGACCCGCACGGCATCCGCCCCACCTCAGAGAACTTCGCCATTATCGAGCGCATGGCCCAGTGGTGGGCAGGCTGGGCGATGTACGAGTCGAACCCGCTGACGGGGGTGGGCATTGGCAACTACAGCTTCGTCTACACTCAGTTCAACGTCGCGGGCTGGAACGTCAGCCCCGGCCACGCCCACAACTACTACCTGCACATCGCGGCGGAGGCGGGGCTAGTTGGCTTCACCGCCTACATCGGCTTGCTGCTGACCATCCTCTGGCAGGCGATCCGCGCCGTATGGGCCACGCGACAGCACGGCTACTACCAGGCGATCAGCATCGGCGCGCTGGGCATCCTCGTCACCTTCATGGGTCACAACTTCTTCGAGAACCTACACGTGCTGAATATGGGCATCCAATGGAGCAGCGTGCTTGCCCTGCTCTATCTTGTGCGCGTGCTGCCCGTCGAAGGCCCGTCGCTTGAGGGCGAAGCGGGCGGCAGCAGAGCGGAAGCGGGCGTAGAGAGCGGCTGGGGTTTTGGGCAACGCGAATTGGTGCATACGGAGGTGAGTAGATGAGCAACACAATCAACAACCAGGCGGCCCCGCTGCCTCCACACGTCACTGTGGGTGAGGTTGCACCACTGCACCAGTTGCCACTAGCAGACAGGCCGCTACTGCGCGAGGTTAGCAAGGTAGATGCGGCTGGAGATAAGGGCAACCTGAGCAGTTCGGTAGCAGTAACAATGCTGGTTAGCGGCCTGTTGAGCAGTGTGACAGGTCTGGCTGCATGGATAACCTCTCTATTCTTTAATGGTATTATCTGCGCCAGAGCCAATAATGTGGGTATCAAACGGTTGTTGAACCTGCAAGTTAATGGGGTAGCAGGATATACCTTCATCGTCATGGTGTCAATTGCTTGTCTGCTGTACATCCTTACACTTTTCGCGCAGTTGATCCATCAATCAGAGCAGCGTACCAATCATCCACAAAGAAAAAGCCAGATAGTTATTGTCGGTGCTATAGCTGCACTCGCCTTTACTGTTGCTATGTTCGTGCTAATCCTTAACAATGATGACGCACATGGCTGGCATATCTGCAACTTTTAACTGGGAAAAACATGAGTAAACAATCTACCATCCTAGTCACTGGCGCGGCGGGCTTCATCGGCTCCAATCTGTGTGCGGCTCTGCTGCGGCGCGGCGACCGCGTAGTTGGCGTAGACAACTTCATCGAAGCCTACTACCCTGCCGAACACAAGCGGCGCAGCATCGCGCCCCTGCTCGCGCACCCCAACCTGCACTTCGTGGAGGGCGACTTCCGCGACGGGGGGCTGATGCGGCGGCTGTTTGAGGAGGAGCGACCGACGCTGGTGGCCCACATCGGCGGCATGGCGGGGGTGCGCTACTCGCTAGAACACCCCTTCCTCTACGAGGAGATCAACATCCGTGGCACGATGGTACTGCTCGAACTGGCCCGCGAGTTTGGCATACAGAACTTCGTCTACGCCTCATCATCCTCGGTCTACGGCAACAACCCGGTGCCGTTTGATGAGGCAATGAACACCGACGCGCCGATCTCCCCCTATGCCGCCAGCAAGAAGGCTGCTGAGGTGATGGGCTACAGCTACCACGCCGTCTACGGCCTCAACTTTACCGCTCTGCGCTTCTTCACCGTCTACGGCCCAAACGGGCGGCCTGATATGGCAGTCGGCAATTTCACCCGCCACATCAGTGCGGGTACGCCCCTGATCCTCTATGGTGACGGCTCGGCGGGCCGCGACTACACCTACGTGGGCGACAACATCGCGGGCGTGGTGGCTGCCCTGGATAGGCCGCTGGGCTACGAGATCATCAACCTCGGCAACTCGCAGCCAGAGAGTACGGCGCGGCTGATCGAACTGATTGAGCAGGCGGTCGGCAAGCGGGCGATCATTGACCGCCGCCCCATGCACCCCGCCGACGCGCTCAACACCTACGCCGACATCAGCAAGGCACGACGACTTTTGGCCTACGAACCAAAAACACGACTCGAAGATGGGGTTAATCTGTTTGTAGAGTGGTATAATAAGCAGAACAATCGCTGAGTGATCACAATTTGGCGGTGAAAACAAACGTCCCGGTCTTTTAGAAGGAGTTTGACGATCAAAAACGCGACTGATAAGCCAGAGGTGGGTGGGCGCAAAGCAAAGCGGGGTAGTTACGACAACCACCCGACGGTAGAGCAACTACACGCAGCCATGACCAGGCTACCCGCCGAGGAGCAGGCCGAGTTGCTGGCCCTCGAAGTGGAAAGCCCCAATATCGCCCACGAGGTTGAGGAGTTGGAGGTAGAGGGGGAGAATAGCTGGCTACGCGGCCTGATCCTCAACCCCAAGACGCTGGTTTCCTTCCTGGCTGCCCTGATCATCCTCATCTTCTTGTTCACGACTGTGTTCAAGAACCTCGACTTCGCCATGATCGGCAAGGAGATGGCGCAGGCCAACCTGCTCTACTTTGCCGCTGGCTTCGTCATCTACTACCTGGCCTTCATCGTTCGCGGCCTGCGCTGGCAAATCCTGCTGCGGAACGCCGGGGTGGAGACGCAGCCCCTTGCAGCAGCCAGCAGCGGCAAGGTGCAGGAGCCAGCCAACGCAGGCAGCTCCCTGGTTGTGCCGAAGGAGGAGGGCAGGCTACCCGCCGTCCCCGCCCTGATCGAAGCCCTCTACCTCAGTTGGTTCGTCAACTGCATCGTCCCCGCCAAACTGGGCGACGCATACCGCAGCTTCCTGATCAAGCGCGATTACAACGTCAGCTTCTCGCGCTCGCTCGGCACCATCCTGGCCGAACGCATCCTGGACATCCTGGTACTGTTCAGCCTGCTGCTAGTCTCTGGCCTGTTCATCGGCAGCCGCCTGTTGGCCCAGAGCGGGCTGGTGATCGCAGGCGGTGCCGTGCTGGTGGTCGTCATCCTGATCGGCCTGGTGGTAATGGTACGTGCGCCGCAGGTGATCGCCCGCTTCCTGCCCAAACGCTTGCAAGAGTTGTTCATCCGCTTCCAGCACGGTATGGTGACGAGCTTCAGCCGCCGCTCCCTCCCCCAGGTGCTAGCCCTGACTGGCATGGTCTGGCTGATGGAGGGTGGCCGCCTGTTCTTCATCACCCGCGCCATTGACGCGCACGACAAGGATGGTAACGCCCTCTCGCTCTCGCTGATCATCTTCCTTGCCCTCGCCAGTAGCCTGCTGACCACCTTGCCGATCACCCCCGCTGGTCTCGGTCTGGTGGAAGGGGTGATGGTGGGGGTTCTCAGCCAGGTGATCTACCCACTCACCCAGGCACAGGCGCAGGCGGCGGCGATCACCTTCCTCGACCGCATCATCAACTACTGGAGCATCGTGCTGATCGGCCTGGTCGTCTACATCATCTCGACCGCCCGCCATGGCCGCAGGCTGGTGGCGAAGAAGCAGGCAGGCCAGCGGTGAAGGTGGCAATAGATTACACGACCGCCGTCTGGCCGGGAGCGGGCATCAACCGCTACACCGCCAGCCTGGTCGCGGCTCTGGCGAAGCTAGATCGCCAGAACGAGTACGCCCTCTTTTACGGTGGCAGCCGTGAGGTGCCGAAGGACAGCGAACACTGGGAGGGGATGCAGGACATCCTGATTTCGCACCCCAACTTCACCCAGGTGCCAATCCCCCTCTCGCTAAAGATGACCCTGCGCTGGCAGCGGTTCGCCCCCCGCTTCTGGCCGCTGGAACGCTTCACCGGGCCGGTTGATCTGCTACACGCCCCCGATTTTGTCGCCCCCGCCAGCCGTGCGCCGCAGGTGATTACTGTCTACGACCTCAGCTTCCTGACTGTGCCAGACTGCGCCGAGGAGGGGCTACGCAAGTACCTGACCGCCACCATGCCCCGCAGCGTGCAGCGGGCCGACCACATCATCGCGGTCTCCCAATCTACCAAGAGCGACCTAATCCGCTTGCTCAACGTGGCCGAGGAGAAGATCACGGTGATCTACGGGGGGGTTGACAGCCGCTTCCACCCAACCAGCCTGCTGAAGGCCCAGCGGGAGCGCGTGGGATTGCCCGACGCACCCTACATCCTCGCCCTCAGTCGCATAGAGCCGCGTAAGAACTTTGTGCGCCTGATTGCAGCCTTCGGCCAACTTGTGGCGGCGGGCTACCCCCACGCGCTGGTCTTTGGCGGGCGGCGCGGCTGGAAGTACGAACCGATCATCGCCGCCGCCGCTGCGCTGAACGCAAAGCACGGCCAGCGTGTCTACTTCCTCGACCACGTGAACGAACGCGACCTCCCCTCGGTCTACGCCGGGGCCGCCATCTGTGCCTACCCCAGCCTGTACGAGGGTTTCGGCTTGCCGCCGCTGGAGGCTCTAGCCTGTGGCACCCCCGTGCTAGCCAGCAACGTCAGCAGTCTGCCAGAGGTGCTGGGCGACGCAGCCCTACTGGTTGCGCCAGAGGACGTAGACGCAATAGCGGGTGGCCTGCGCCAGTTGATCGACGACGAGGGTCTGCGGGCTAGCCTGCGCGAAAAGGGGCTGGCGCGGGCGCAGCAGCTTAGCTGGCAGCAGGCAGCGCAAGCGGTGCTAGCTTTGTACCAGCGGTACGACCGGCAGGCAGCCGCGCCCAGCGACAAGGTACTCGTTTTAGCCTCGCGCCCCGGCCAACAGTTCTTTGCAAGAGAGGTTAAGCCCGCTTATGGACGAACGCGAAGCTACCAACCCGCCCCCTGCCCAAGCAGCCGCCCCGCCCAGCAGCCTCGCTCCGCTCAACCTTGAGGCGGTGTTTGGCAGCGCAGTTGAGTTGCCCAAGTCAGGAGAGTACGTGGAGAGGAGCGACCCGCTAGCCGACCCGCTGGTGAAGGCACGGGTGCAACGGCAGCAGAAGCTATTCATCATCATCGGCAGCGGCCTGATCGTCAGCATCATCCTGATGGCGATCATCATCTTCGTCTTGCTGGCGGTAGTCAAGTAGTGGAAGAAACAGAAGCGGTGGCGGTGCGCCCTGCTGTCGGCGGCGAACTGGATACCGCCCGCCGCGTCGCTCGCAACAGCCTCAGCCCGCTGCTGGCTCAACTGCTAACCAAGGGGATAGATACCGTCTACGGCCTGATCGTGATCCGCCTGTTGGGGGATCGGCTGAACGGCAACTACGCACTGGCAGTTGGCATCTGGCTCTACGCCAGCACGGTGAGCAACTGGGGGCTGGATGTGCTGCTGATCCGCGACGTAGCCCGCGACCCCAGCCAGGCCAACCGCTACTTCAGCCACACCCTCCTGCTGCGCCTCGGCCTCGCACTGCTGCTGCTGCCGCTTCTCGCGCTGCTGCTGCTACCCAACCCTGGCCTGCTGCTGGGCAAAGACCTGCAAGATAGTGGGGAGACCGTGCTGACTATCTTCCTGCTCGCCCTCTCGTTGCTGCCAGCGGCGGTGGCAGCGGCGGCAACCTCGGTCTTCCAGGCATTCGAGCGGATGCAGGTGCCAGCGGTAGTCACCATTGCCACTGCCGTGGTCAAGTTCGGGCTGGGCATCGGTGCATTGGGGCTGGTCTGGCTCAGCACGGGCCAGCGTCACCAGCCGCTGATGCTGGTCGTGCTGGCAGCGGTGCCACTGCTGGTCAACAGCTTCACCGCCACCGTCCTCTATCGCCTGATGCGTCGCAGCCTGCTCAAACCGCGCCTGGAGTGGGATCGCCGCTTCGCCTTCGGCTTGCTGGTGGTCGCCTTGCCGCTACTGCTCAACTCGCTGCTGGTCAACCTGTTCTTCAAGTTCGACGTGTTCATCCTGCGGGCCAACTACCCGGCGGAGGTGCTGGGCAAGTACGACGCGGCCTACAAGTTCATCAACTTCTTCCCGCTGATCACCGCCAACCTAACCTTCGCGGTCTTCCCCATCTTCTCGCGGCGGGCGAACGAAGCTGCCGCCCTCGGTCGGGCCTATGCCAAAACGCTCAAGCTGCTGCTGCTGATTGCCATGCCGACGGTGGCAGGGACGCTGTTTCTATCCAGTGCGGTGGTCTGGCTAATGGCGGGGCCAGCGTTCCTGCCAGAGGGAGGGCAGGCGTTGCAAATCCTGATCCTCTTTCTGCCCCTCAGCTTCTTCAGCGGCCTCAGCCAGTACGTGCTGATCGCCCTCGGCCAGCAGCGGCGCATCACCCAGGCGTTCGTCCTCGTCACCGTCTTCAACATTGGGGCGAACCTGCTACTGATCCCCGCCTTCAGCCTCTACGCCGCCAGTTGGGTGACAGTCGCCAGCGAGCTAGTGCTGTCAATCCCGATCTACCTGCTGCTGCGCCACGCCCTCGGTGCGGCGATGCCGAACGTGCTAGCCCTGGCAGTCAGGCCGACGCTAGCTGCGGTCGTGGTCGGCGCAGTCGTCTGGCTAACCCTTAGCCTCGGCCTACCAGGGCTGGTGGCAGCGATGGCGGGCGGTTTGGTCTACATCCCACTGCTGTTCGTGCTTCGCACCTTCAGCCCCGACGAACTTGACCTGCTCAGACGCGCTCTCCACCGCAAATAACGGCAGCCACAGAGAAGGAGCCTGGAGGGTTTATTCTCTCGGCTCCTTCTCTGTAGCTAGCGACCAAGCGGGTTAGATGTGCGGGGTTTCGGTTGGCCGTGGGGTGGCCGTTGGCTCGTTGTGAGCGGTCTCGGTTGGGCGCGGGGTTTCGGTTGGCCGCGGGGTGGCCGTTGGCTCGTTGTGAGCGGTCTCGGTTGGGCGTGGGGTTTCGGTTGGGCGGGGAGTCCAGGTTGCCGGGTGGGTCGGCTCTGGCTCGTGAGTGCGGGTCGGCTCGTGGGTCGGCTCTGGCTCGTGAGTGCGGGTCGGCTCGTGGGTCGGCTCTGGCTC
>JBBROH010000118.1:0-13729 GCA_038229595.1 Chloroflexia bacterium
AGGTTGAGGATCACTAGCAGGTTGAAGCTGGCGGTCAGGCTGAAGAACGCTTGCAGCGGGATGGCAAGCAGGCCGCCAAGCTGGTTGAGGGCGTGGAAGCGGAGGCTGACCCCGGTGGGGTAGAACAGGTAGTCAGTCTGGAATGGGGACTGGTGCAGATCGAGCAGGGCGTGGCGCGTCCACCAGAGGTTCCAGAGGTGCGCCCAGGCATCGCTGCCACCCGCCAGGATCACGCTGTCGCCCAGGTGCAGCACTAGCGGCCAGCTAAAGATAATAGTGAGCAGCAGATAGAAGGGTAGGGGAAGCAGATGTTGCCACCGGCTGGCTCTTGCTGTCTTAGGGTTGGAAGGGGCTGGCTGCTCAATCATGAGCGCGATTATACCATACCCGCCCGGCTGCTTGCAGTTGGGTTGTGCCATCGAGCAGGGTTTTCTTGTGCTATAATACAGCCCGAACCCAGCCCGCGAAGGAGCAGACCGCCCATGACCAGCCCGCAGCATCGCCCCCGCCCAGTAGTCCTGATCGTGATCGACGGCTGGGGCATCAACCCGCGCAGCGAAGGGAACGCTATCGCCCTTGCCCAGCCGCCCGTGATGAGCCGCCTTGCCCGCGAGTATCCAGCCACCGAACTGGGGGCTAGCGGCCTGGATGTGGGCCTGCCCGCCGCGCAGATGGGTAACTCCGAAGTGGGCCATCTCAACATCGGCGCGGGCCTGATCGTCTACCAGGACATTACCCGCATTGACCAGGCGATAGCCGACCGCAGCTTCTTTGCCAATGCCGAACTGCTGGCCGCCTGCGCTCATGTGCAGCAGAGCGGCGGCCACCTGCACTTGTTGGGTCTGCTCGGCTCTGGCGGCGTGCATAGCCACTGGCACCACCTCTACGCCCTACACCGCCTGGCCTTGCAGGAGGGGATTGGCGAGCGCACCCGCCATCACTTCTTCCTTGATGGCCGCGACACTCCGCCTCGCTCTGCCCTCGGCTTTGTGCAAGAGGCAACCGCACAGATGGTGAAGGACGGCCCGGTACACGTCGCCACCGTTAGCGGTCGCTACTATGCAATGGATAGAGACAATCGCTGGGAACGGGTACAGCGGGCCTATGCCGCTATCGTGCAGGGCGTGGGCGAACACGCCCCTGACGCAGCAACGGCGGTGCAGCACTCCTACGACCAGGGGGTGACGGACGAGTTTGTGCTGCCCACCGTGGTCGGCGCGGGCGACAACCGGGTGCAGGCTGGTGACGCAGTGATCTTCTACAACTTCCGTAGCGACCGGGGTCGCGAGTTGACGAAGGCGATTACCCTACCTGCCTTCGACGGCTTCGAGCGCGGTGAGCAGGTGCGCGACCTTTACTACGTGACCATGACCGAGTACGAGAAGGGGTTGCCGGTTCGGGTGGCCTTCCCCGCCAGTGACGTTGCCCACCCGCTGGCCGAGGTGGTCAGTGCGGCGGGTCTGCGCCAGTTCCATACCGCCGAGACCGAGAAGTACGCCCACGTTACCTTCTTCCTCAATGGTGGGCGCGAGCAGGCGTTCGCTGGCGAAGATCGCGAGCTAGTCCCCTCAGCCAAAGTTGCCACCTACGACCTGCAACCAGAGATGAGCGCAGCGGGCGTGACCGACGGCTTGATCAAGGCGATTGCTAGCGACACTTATGACTTCTGCGTGGTAAACTATGCCAACCCCGACATGGTGGGCCACACCGGGGTGCTGGCGGCGGCAGAGCGGGCTGTCCTCACTACTGACCAGTGCATAGGCCGTGTAGTAGCTGCCACCTTGCCGCGAGGGGTGGTGATCATTACCGCAGACCACGGCAACGCCGAGATGGAGCTAGACTACGCTAGTGGTCAGCCCCACACCGCCCACACCAGCAATCCCGTCCCCTTCATCCTGGTTAGTGACGAACCCGCGCTGAAGGCTGCGCAGCTACGTAGCGGAGGGAGGCTGGCCGACATTGCCCCCACCATCCTGCAACTACTTGGCCTGTCCGCCCCAGCCGAGATGAGCGGGCGCAGCCTGATCGAGCGGCTGCAAAGCTGAAGCAAACGGCTGCGAATCTGCTATAATGTAGGCAGCGGCAGCAACAGCCAGCCGCCTGTTTGGTAGGCTGGGAGTGGAACAAGTGGCGCAGGTGACGAACAACCGTATAGCTGGGCAGCAGGTAGGTGGACACTGGCGACAGTGGCGCGCCCGCTTTGGCTGGAAGGGTATCGTCTTCCACCTGATTATCTTCTTTTTCTTTGCCAACATGGTCGTCGTTGGCGCACAAAGTATCGGCACCATCGGCCAACCCTGGACTGGCTTCTACTTCAACTACTCCTTCAAGGTGCTAGGGGCCGACCCGCCCAGCACTGAACTAGCCCCTCAGCGCGACCCTCACGTTCTCAGGCGCGACATCATCGTGCTGATCGAGGGGCAGTCACCGCTAAACACCGAGCCGGTGCTACGCACAAAGTTTGTGGCGGGGGCGAAAGAGATCACCTACCTGGTCAAGCGCGGCAGCGGCAACTCTGCCACCGAGCTTGCTGTCACCAGCCGCCTGCGCGCTTTCGAGTGGGCCGATTACCTGGCTCTCTTTGGCATCGGCACGCTGGTGGGCTGGCTTTTCTTCATCACCGGCCTGGGGATTTATTACTTGCGGCCACAGGAGCGGCTGAACCAGGTGTTCATGCTGACGATGATCAACGCCGCCGCCTACCTGGTCGTTGGCTACGAGGGGGTGTACGTCTATCGGCCCAATCCTCTAGACCTCAACTGGTTTGAGCAACTGGGCAGCGTGCTGCTCTGTCTACTGGGGGCAACTACCTTCCAGCTTGCCGCCAACTTCCCAGCGGTCAAGCCGCTGGTGCGCCGCCGCCCCTGGGTGCAATACATCCTCTACCCCATCGCTGCCGTCGTCGCCAGCATTGTTGTCGTGGCGGTAGGTAGGAAGATCAGCAGCGTCATCTTGCATCAGGACTTCGATGCTAGCCTCGCCTTCTTTGGGGCTGAATACGCCCTGGTAGGCTTCGGCACGGTGGCATTGCTGGCAGGCATCATCTACGATGCAGTCAGCAGCCGCGAACCCACAGTGCGGCGGCAAGGGCGGATCGTGCTAGTTGGTGGGCTGCTTGGGGTTGGCCCGCTGCTGCTCTTCTACTTGATACCAACCACCTTTGGCGGTCGTGCGCTGATCGACTTCAACCTCGGCTATGCCTTCCTGCTTTTCTTCCCGCTCTCGGTTGCCTACGCGATCATCCGCTACAAGTTGTTCGACTTCAACTTCCTGCTGCGGCGCACTATTGCTTACGTGATTGCCAGCCTCGTGTTCGCCCTCGGCTATCTCGTCTTTGTCAGCCTCTTGCAGGCGGCCTTCAGTGGTATTACCGGGCGTAGCACCATCCTTGCCAGCATCCTCAGCACGGTGGGCATCGTTGTGCTTTTCAGCCCAGTCTACAACCGCTTCCGTCGCCTGGTTGAACGCTACTTCTTCCGCGAACGCTACGTCTTCCGCCACGCCATGCTGGACTTCAGCCGCCAGGTGCGGGACATCTACGATCAGGACGAGTTGGGCGACCGCCTAGTGCGCGAGGTGACAGCGATCATGGACCTGCAAGGAGCAGCCCTCTACCTGGACGTAGTGGACAGCGGCCACTCCCTCTACCTCAGCCACGCAGTTAGCAGCCGCGACGTGGGGGCCAATCAGCGCAGCCAACTGATCAGCTACGACGAGAGTGAGGAGCGAGCCGAGCAGTGGCGCGAAGGGCTACCACTTGGCGCAGAGTTGCGAGCCTGGCTGGTGAGCTACAACCGCCCGCTCAACATGGCGACCCTGCCCGATACCATCCCCAGCGACGGTGAGCCACTGTTGGCCTACTGCCTGGCCGAGAAGATCGCTATGTTCATCCCATTGGTGGTCGAGGGTCGATTGGTCGGGCTGCTGCTGCTGCGGCGCAAGCGGAGCGGAGCAAGAGTGCTGCGCGAGGATATTGACCTGCTGACCGCTCTGCTACCGCAGGTGACGCTAGCCCTACGCAATGCCCAACTGCTAGCCGAGGCGACTGGCAGGCAACGAGTGGTGACCGAGATGGAGATCGCCCGCGAGATTCAGCTTGGCCTCTTTCCGCGCCACATCCGCCAGCCAGTTGACTACGCCATCCGCGCCACCTGCCTGCCTGCGCGGGAGGCCAGCGGTGACATCTACGATGTGGTAGAGATTGACGAGCGGCTGGCCCTGATCGTCGCCGATGCGTGCGGCAAGGGGGTGCCAGCCGCGATGATGATGGGCCTGGCCCGCAACACAGTGCGGAGCGAACTTGGCTACTACACCGACCCGGCCCCCACCCTGACCGCTGCCAACCGCTGGCTCAACCACGACCTGGGCGACCGCAGCTTCGTAGCCCTCACCTATATGCTGCTCGACCCTGTCCACCACCGCATCACCCTCAGCAATGCGGGTGGCCTGTCACCCATCCTCTACCGTGCGGGGGTGTGCAGCTACCTCGGCACCACCGGCCCTAGCCTGCCGCTCGGTATCATCCCCGACCTCGACTATGAGCAGGTAGAGGTGGCCTTGCAGCCGGACGATCTGGTGATCTGCTACACCGACGGGTTGGTAGAGGCGATCAACAAGGCAGAGGAACTCTACAGTTTTGAGCGGCTAGGGGCGGCCATCTGCGCCTGGGACGGGCAAGGCGAGGCAGAGGGGCTGATCAGCTACCTGATCAACGAAGTTAACCAATTCAGCGAAGGGGTGGCCCAGGCCGACGACATCACGATCATGGTGATCTCCTACGCCCCCGTAGCCGCCACCATACCCCAACTGGGTAGCCAGCCAGCTTCGCCACATCTCCTACCAGTCGGATGAGCGGCACAAGGGCAACCGCCGCCAGCCGTTCTAGCGGTGCAAGGGCGGAGAGGCGGGGCCACAGGCGGCGATAGGGGGTTGCACAGTAGGTGGCAGCCCCGGCTAGCAGCACGTACCCCAACCAGCCAAATCGTTGCG
The DNA here is from genome assembly GCA_038229595.1 of Chloroflexia bacterium. Taxonomy (GTDB): domain Bacteria; phylum Chloroflexota; class Chloroflexia; order QHBQ01; family QHBQ01; genus JBBROH01. Next base: position 4,990 of record JBBROH010000118.1, read on the forward strand.
GCTTGAGCGTCGCCAGCCCAGCCAGCAACGGCCCTATGCTGTAGGTAGCGTAGCGGATCGCGTGCCGCTTGCGCCACAGGTCGGCCTTGCCGTCGCCGCGTGCGTAGCGGTAGTACTGTCGCCAGAAGGCGCGCAGGCTGGAGCGCGGGCGGTAGCTGGCAACGGCAGCGGCGGCGAAGGGGAAGGGTGCGCCTGCGTAGGCGCGCAAAGCGAAGTCAAACAGCAAGTCCTCGCAGTAGTCCAGCCACTCTGGGTAGCCGCCCACCGCCTGCCAGGCCGTCTTGCGGAAGGCGATGCTGCGGCTGGAGGGTAGGAAGTGGACTGGCTCGATCTCGGCCAGATCGGGTAGGGTGGTAGCCCCCAGCGCAACCTCGAAAGTCGTCTGTGGGTCGGCCTGGAAGAAGCCACTGACTGCCTGTACACTAGCCCTGCTGAAGGGGGCGATCAGTTCGGCCAGCCATTCGCGGCTAAGGCGCACCCCCCCATCGGTGGCGGCAATCACTTCGCCCTCGGCAGCGGCAATCGCCAGGTTGCGGCCCTGCGCGATGTTCACCCCAGGCGCACTGACCACCTGCACTGGCAGGTTGATGGCGTACTCGGCCAGCAAGGCCAGGGTATTATCGCTGCTACCTGCGTCCACCACCACGATCTGGTCGGGGGGACGGCTCTGGAAGGCGATGGAGGCAAACAGAGCGGGCAGGCTCTCTGCCTCGTTCAGCAGGGTCATGATCAACGATACGCGCAAGTTGCGCCCCTCGTTCGCGCCACTCACAGGGCCAAATCCTGCTCGTCGCGGCGGTCGCGGGAGAGCAGGGCCATGATCGCCTGCTGCACACTGCGCCCCTCGAACAGAACAGCGTGCAGTTGGGCGGTGATCGGCATCTCGATGTTGTAGCGGGCGGCCATTGCCATTGCTGCCTGGGTAGTGGTCACTCCCTCGGCGATGTGGCCCATGCTGGCTTGGATTTCGTCCAGCTTGCGACCCCTTGCCAGTTCCTGACCTAGATAGCGATTGCGACTGTACTTGCTGGCGCAGGTGGCGATCACGTCGCCTAGCCCAGCCAGGCCCGCGAAGGTGGCGAGTTGCGCCCCAGCCGCCAGTCCCAGCCGCCCCATCTCTGCCAGCCCGCGCGTGATCAGCGCACTCTTGGCGTTGTCGCCGATCTCCAGCCCGTCACAAACCCCAGCGGCCAGGGCGATGATGTTCTTCAATGCGCCGCACAACTCTACCCCCACCAGGTCGGTATTGGTGTAGATACGCAGCATCAGGGTCATCAACGCGTCCTGCACTCTGCTGGCCGTCGCCAGATCAGCAGCGGCAACCACCGAAGTGGCAGGCTTCTGCTCAACTACCTCCTGGGCGAGGTTGGGGCCAGAGAGGGCGGCGACTTGGGCCTGTGGTACCTCCTCGGCCAGAATCTCGCTCATTCGCTTGATGCTGCCCAGTTCCAGCCCCTTAGTTGCGCTGATCAGCACGCTGCCCGGTTGCACGAGAGGGGCAAAGGCAGCAGCGTTGGCACGCATCATCTGTGAGGGAACGACGAAGAAGATAATTTGGGCAGTGGCAACGCTGACCCGGTCGCTGCTGACCTTGAGGCTGGCTGACAGAACCACCCCCGGCAACTTGCGCCGGTTCTCGCGGCTGGCAACCATCTCCTCAGCCTCGTCGGGGTTGCGGCAGTAGAGGGTAACATCGCGCCCTGCCTGCGCCATCGTCAGGGCCAGGGTAGTACCCCACGCCCCGCTGCCAACCACCGTTATCTGCTCTGCCACTGCCGCACCCCCTCGCTTGCGCGGCATGATAGCACAGCGCACAGCCGCTGTCAACGAGGCACAAAGAAGCCCCGGATCGCTCCGGGGCCACTCGATGCTAATGCTAGTTTACTGTACGCTGAACTTACCAACACCCTGGGTATCGCTGCGGGTGCTGTAGAAGACCAGCGAGTGGTTGCCCTTCGGGAAGCCGCTATAGCGCACGCGGATCGCGTAGCCACCGCCGCCAATACCGTCTTCGTCGCTGTCCGAGGCAAGGTCGCTGCCGAGGTCAAGCACGCCGAGGCCAGTCGAAGGGTCGGTGTTCAGCCAGATTTGCAGCTTCTCACCAGGGACGAAGAAGCGACCAGTGAACAGCACGCTGTTCGCATTGTTCCCAGTGCTGCCACCAACGACGGTCTCCATGCCTTGGATCGCGTCGGCGGTGCCGTCGGCGGTGCTGGTGGAGCCGGTGTTGGTGCTGATGCCGTTGGACTCGACGAAGCCGCCGCCCAGCACGTTATCGAAGATAGCCACAGCGCGGTTACGCAGTTCGAAGCCACCAGTCGCGTCACCCTTGAGCTTAACGGTGATGTCGGCTGTCACCGAAGTGCCGCCCCCGATGTTGCCGAAGTCAATCCCCTGGATGCCCTCGTCCTTGAGGTAGACGAACTGGGTGTTGGGGCTGCTGCTCTTGGTGCCAGCAACGCTGTAGAACTGGGTCTGGATCGGCAGCAAAGCAATAACGCCACTGATTTCGCCCTTCTGCACGTTCTTGGCGATTATGCTCAATACCATCGTGTCGCCTGCTGCGACAGTGATGTTCTTGTCGACGCGCAGAGAGAGCTGCAAATAGCCCTCAGAGTGGCCGGTGAACTCCTCACGAGGATCCCCTGCACGGGGGGAGGGGGATGCTCCTTCGCCCTGGGCGAAGGCTGCACCACTGAACGTGAGAACGAGGGCCAGAGCGGAGATTGCCGCGAGGACGCGGGTCGCCCACTTGGGATTAGACATAACTAACTTCCCCTTTCCTTTGTAAAAAGATGATCGCCAGTTAGGGCCGAACTGCGGACTGGCTCCTGATCTTGAGCAGAAGTCATGCCATCCCTCCAACACACAGCCGTAGCACCTGGCAAAGCAGGGAGCGGCGGGCGCAGAAGGCAGTTAGTTGGGCAACAGGCGTACTTGTGTCTGGCTCATTATAGCAGTAAGCCATATGCTTGTCAATAGAGGTACGGCCAAATAACTTTTGTGGTCTCAGCCTTTGCATCTAGCAGATTGCTAGCGGGGTAAATGCCTACGCTGGGGTAAGTGCAGACCTGAAGGCTGCTGCTCTGCCATTGACCACTACCCGCCGCTTGCCGCCCAAGCCAGCAGTGGCGTATAATGGCAAGGCGCAACTGTGTTTTGTGCGACAAGCGCAGTTCAATGAAGAACAGCCACAAGAGGAGAATGCAAGATAATGTGGGAGAGCTTTAGCAAGGAAGAGGTACTCGCCTACCGCCGCCGCCAGCGCGGTGTGATCGGGGTGCAGAGCAAGGTGCCAGTGCGCGATGCCTCGGCCCTCAGCCTGCTGTACACCCCCGGTGTGGCCGCCGTGAGCCTGGAGATCGCGGCCCACCCTGATGCGTCGTTCGACTACACCTGCCGGGGCAACACGATTGCCTTGCTCAGCGATGGCTCGGCGATGCTTGAAGTGGGTAATGGGGGGGCGGATGCGGTGCTGCCCGTGCTGGAAGGCAAGTCGGTGATCTTCAAGACCTTCGCCGGGGTGGACGCGGTGCCGATTGCGATCCGCAGCCAGGACACGCAGCGGTTCATCAACACCGCCGTCAACCTGCTGCCCGGCTTCGGCGCGATCACCATCGAAGATGTTGCCTCGCCGCGCGCCTTCACCATTGAACGCTGCCTGCAATCCGCCGCCGACGTGCCGGTTTTCCACAGCCACGCGCACGGCACCGGGGTGGTCGTCCTTGCTGCTCTGCACAACTCGCTCAAGATCGTGGGTAAGCGGCTGGAAACGGCGAAGATCGTGATCAACGGGGCTGGGGCTGCCGGGATCGGTACGGCGATGCTGTTGCTCAAGGCGGGGGTTGACCCGCGCAACCTGATCGTCTGCGACCGCCTGGGCGCGATCCACGCCAACCGCTCGCAGCAGATGAACTGGGCCAAGTGGGAGTTGGCTAAGAGTGCCAACCGCCAGGAGCAAGCGGGCAAACTGGAGGAGATCATCCAGGGAGCCGACGTGCTGATCGGCCTGAGTGCGCCGAATGTGGTCACAGCGGAGATGATCCAGAGCATGGCTGCCGACCCTATCGTGTACGCCCTGGCCGTTCCCACCCCAGAGATCAGCGAGGAGGCCGCCCGCGCAGCCGGGGCGCGCATCGTCGCCACCGACCTCTCGCGCAGCCAAAATCAGCTTGATATGTCTCTGGTGCTGCCCGGCTTCCTGCGCGGCCTGCTCGACACTCGCGCTCGCAATGTCAACAATCAGATGCTCCTGGCCGCCGCCGCTGCCCTTGCTGGCCTGGTTAGTGAGGAGGAGATGAGCAGGGGTGTGGTCATCCCCCAGGTGTTCGACTACCGGGTTGCCCCCCGCGTCGCCGCTGCTGTGGCCCGCGCCGCCAACGAAACCGGCGACTCGCGCTTGCAGATCGACCCGGAGGAGACCGCCCAGCGCACCTCTGCCTTCATCTACGAAGGCTCGCTTCCCCTACGCCCCAAGCGGGTGCGCGCCGACGGTGAAACGGCTGGTTCTTCCTTCAATCTTGAAGAAGGCGCAGCGGTGGACAGCAGCGGGCGCAGCTTCGCCGCCGAAGCCACTAACGGTAGCGAGGCTAAGGCGGGCAAGAAGGTACGCTCGACGACCAGTTCACCTACCGCTCTCGCCAGCGAAGCTGCGGCTGGCAACCGCCAACAGCAGGCCGCCACGCCCAGTGCGGAAGTGCTGGAAGCAGTTGGCCTCGACCGCAGTGGCCCCGCCCAGCCCAGTAGCCCCTCAGCCCCCGCCATCTCCGAAGAAGCGGTAGAATTGCACCGCCGCTACACGGGGGTGCTGGAAGTACGTAGCAAAATCCCGGTGAAGGATCAGCGGGTGCTGGAACTATTCTACCTGCCGCCTTACTCCTCTGCCCCCGCCGCCGCCATCGTCGCTGACGCAATGGCCGTCTACGACTACACCACGAAGGGCAACCTGGTGGCGGTGATTACTGACGGTAGCGCAGTTCTCGGCCTCGGTAACATCGGCCCCCGCGCTGCCCTGCCAGTGATGGAGGGCAAGGCCGTGCTGTTCAACACCTTCGCGGGTGTGGAAGCCTTCCCCATCTGCGTTGCCACCCAGGACCCGGACGAGTTCGTAGCCGTGGTGAAGGACATCTCCGCCAACTTCGGCGGGGTGAACCTGGAGGACATCACCGCCCCGCGCTGCTTCGAGGTTGAGGAGCGGCTGCGTAAGGAGTGTGACATCCCAATCTTCCACGATGACCAACACGGCACTGCTGTGGTGGTGCTTGCTGCCCTGACTGGGGCGTTGCGCGTGGTGGGCAAGCGTATCGAGGATGTGCGCGTGGTCTTCAACGGGGCTGGGGCGGCTGGCATCGCCTGTGCCAACCTGCTCTTTCAGGCTGGGGTGGGCGACGTGGTTATGTGTGACCGCAAGGGTACGCTCTACCAGGGTCGTGCCGAGGACATGAACCACTACAAGCAGATCATGGCAAACCGCAGCAACAAGAGCGGTATCAAGGGCAAGCTGGCGGATGCTGTGCGCGGGGCAGACGTTTTCATCGGCCTCAGCCAGGCAGGGGCGTTGACCCAGGATATGGTACGCAGTATGGCCCCAGATGCTATCGTGTTCGGCCTCGCCAACCCCGTGCCAGAAATCTGGCCGGAGGCGGCGAAGGCAGCCGGGGCGCGGGTGGTCGCCACAGGCCGCAGCGACCTCGCCAACCAGGTAAATAACTCGCTAGCCTTCCCTGGCATCTTCCGTGGTGCACTGGACACCCGCGCTCGCCAGATCAACGACGAGATGAAGGTGGCTGCCGCCCACGCCATCTCTGCCCTGGTCAGCGACCGCGAACTGAACCCCGACTTCATCATCCCAAAGGCGACCGATTACCGGGTCGCCCCCAAGGTGGCAGGGGCGGTCGCCCGCAGCGCAATGGCAACTGGCGAAGCGCGCATCACGGTTGACGCTGACGCGGTGGAAGCGAACACCCGCGCCTTTATCTACGAGGGCCGCTTGGAGCGGATCGAGGCGATCAGCAACGGAAAGTAGAACCCTATGGATGAGCAGCAGAAGCAAACCGATCAGCCCGCCAGTGGGTCGCCGCTCCCCAGGGTCGGCCCCTCACGGCTGGGCGTGATCGTGATGGCGATCCTGCTGGTGCTGGTGATCGTCTTCGCTGTCCTCTTTAGCCTCCTGGTTGGGCCAGCCAGCCCGATGGGAGGCTAGCTGGTGGCCGAGCAACGACAGCCAGAGGACAAGCAGCCTGCCTCCCCACGCCGTGGCACAATGAGCGGGCGCGAAGTGGCTTTCATCATCCTCATGCTAGCCCTGGCGGTGGTGGCCGCCTTCGCCATGGAGTGGTACATCAGCGGCCTCAGCTAGGGCGGAGTAGTCAATGGATGAGCGGCAGCCAACAGCAGCAGAGTTGAGCATAGAGCGGCGGGTGCGTTCGCGGCGGGCAGTGGGCTACTGGCTAGCCTTCGCTGCGATCCTGCTGACCGCTGCTTTCGTGCTGGACAGGCCATTCGCTGCCAACGTCGCGGGCGTACTGGACATTGGCATCGGTGTGCTGTTCGGCGGCTTCAGCCTGGCCGTGATCCGCAGGCGGGGCGGCATGGCGCAGGCGTTTGGCCGCCCCGCCCTGTTCTTCTACCTTGCTTCGGCCCTCTACCTGATCGCGTTGGGCTATGGCCTGCTCAACCGTCCACCCACGCCGCCGCTCGCTATGGTGGGGGACGGCTGGGTGGTAGCCCTGTTCCTCTTTGGTCTCACCCTCGACATCTACATCTTCTTCCGCCGCCTGCAAGCACAGTTGCGCCGTGCCAGGCAGGAGCAGGAGGGCGGCTAGGCCAGCCTGCTACGCGCCGCCTTGTAGCCAACAATTACGATCATCAACCAGCCCAGCCCCAGCAGGTAGCCACCCGCCACGTCGCTGAGGAAGTGGTGGCCCGCATAGAGCCGGGAGCAACCCATCAGCCCAATTACTAGCAGTAGTAGCCCAGTCAGCAGGTAGCGGAGGGCGGTGTTCGCCACGTGCGCCCAGAGCAAATAGATGCAGAAGCCGAACATGGCGGTGGCAATCGCCACGTGGCCTGATGGGAAGCTAGTGTCGCGCACCCGGTCGGCATCGAACAGGTAGAGCGCAGTGGGAGGGCGTGGGCGTTCGACGTAGCGTTTGAGCAGCTCGACTAGTAGTTGTGCGCCCGCGAAGCTGACCACGACCCCCACTGCCCCCCGCCAGTTCCGCAGGCCGAGGACGATCAGGGTGACGACCACGCCGCTGAAGATCGAGTAGGGGCTGTAACCAGCGGCAGTCAGGCCGCGCAGGATGGGATCGAGCCAGCCGAGACTACTTTGCGCCCAGCGGATCGCGTCCAGGTCGAGGGCCGAGGGCTGGCTGCCCCGCACCGTCGCTGCAAGATAGGTGAGGGCGAGCAGGCTGAGGCCGAGGATCGCCAGTAGGCGGTAGGGGGCTGGCTGTTTGCGGTCTGGTTGGCTGTTGGGCTTCTGCATCGGTGGGCGGCTCCTCTGGGTGGGGATGTTGGCTGCAATATACAATCCCAGGGCGGTGCTGTCAAGCGGGGCAAGCAAAAACCCCGCTACGTAGCGGGGTTCGTTGGTTGCTAGAAGATCAGCTTACTTGTTGTCGCGATGGACAAGGTCGCCTACGGCGTTGCCGACGTTGTGGGCGGCATCGCCAATGCCCTCACCGACGTTATTGGCTGCGTCCTTGACGTGGCCCCACGCGCTCTCGCTGCGGCCCTGCGCTTCGTCGGCCTGGCCCTGGGCTACAGTGTCCGCATCGCCAGCGGCATGACCGATACCTTGCTCGATCTTACCGGCGGTCTGGTCAATCGCCCCCGAAACGTGATCCTTGGTGCTATCTGCCATCGTTGGTTAGCCTCCTTGCTAAAGTCACTGCCAAGAGAAAAGGTTGCTGGCTGACGCACTTGTGTCGCAACTGGTAAGGTTGATGCGCCAGCCCTCACTCAACTGTAAGCAGCAAGCGTGCCAGCCGCCTGTTACTGCTCTTGCCAGCGGGTGGTATAATGGCCGCAAAACCGGGCCGCCTGCCTGTGGTTGCGGGTGGTTGCGGGCGGCGCAGGATTGAGAGGAGACGATTATGGCTGGCGAACGCGAGGTGAAGGTGCAGCTTAGTGCCGAGGAGTACGACATCCTGGAGCAGGTGCGTGGCGAGGCGAGCCTGGGCGAGTTCTTGCAGATGGTGGTGGGCAGCTTTATTGAGGAGAACATCGTTGAGGATGAGGATGAGGAAGACGATGACCCTATGGCGGGCCTGAGTATTGAGGATCACCAGCGGCTAGCCGACCGTGCTGAGGCTGACACCGTGAGCCTGGCCGAGGTCAAGCTGTTCCTCGACCAGAAGTTTGCTCGCCTTGAAGCGGAGCGCGACGCAGCCAACGGCGACTGGATGAAGGTGAAGGTAGGCCAGTCGGTCTTGCGCCAACTCGACCAGATCACCGACGACTACGTGGCGAAGCAGGGAATTGGCGCAGCGCGCGAGATTGGCTACAAGCTCTATGAGGCGATGCGCCAGACCGCGCAGCCGAACTGAGATTGGCCGCCGCACCCGCCCCCCGCTGGCAACGCCTCTGGCTACCCGCTAGCATCCTGCTCCTACTCGTCGCCCTGACGCTGAGGGTGTGGGGCCACAACTGGGACGCTAACCAGCACCTCAATGCCGATGATATGTTTGTGGCGAAGGAGGTGATCAAGCGGGTGCAGTGGCCCGCCGACCCCGCC
>JBBROH010000119.1:0-13500 GCA_038229595.1 Chloroflexia bacterium
AGCAGGCCTACCACGCCGTCAATCGGGATGTAGCGTTCGTCCAGCGGTGGGCGCAAGCTGACATTGACGTTGATATTGATGTTGATCTGTTGTCCATCCTGATCGAGGGTTGGCAGACTGACACGCGCGGTCGGGCTGAAGGGTTCGAGCAAGGGTTGCAGCAGCTCTACTGTCGGCTGGCTGAGGCCGCTGCGCCCCAACAGGCGCGGTGCAGCCCAGCGCACCTGGGCGGGGATGTTGCTCAACGCCCCAAGCGCATGGCTGCCACCAACCGAGAGGCGATCCTGGGCCTCCACCTGCGCCCGCGACTGTGCGCCACCCTCCCAACCAACCGTCGCGCTGAGCGTCGGTTCGTACTCTCCCCGCGCATTGAGCAGGCTGGCGACGAAACCACGATCAGCCCGCAGCAGGTCGGCAAGTGAAGCCAGGGTGTTCTCAAATAGCGAGCGCAAGTCGGCCTCGGTCAGCAACGACTTGTCCAGTTCACGCAGCAGGCGGATGTCTGCATCGTCGCCCCGATAGAGCAGGCGGTCGATCCAACCCTGGGCCACGCTGATCATCGCCTGCCAGACCAGTACGCTGAAGGTGACGCTGAAGATCAGCACCGTAGTGTAGGGGATACCTAGAATGATCTCGACGCGGGGGGTGAGCAGGACGAGGACGATCACGATGATCACTACCGCTGGGCCGCGCAGCAGATAGTAGATGAGACTGTGCTTGACCGTCCGCTCTGGCAACAGCACGCCATTGAAGGCCACGCTGTAAGCCATCATCACGCTGAGGACGACCAGGCCGAGATTGCCCACCAGGGTGAGGAACAGGAGGATGCGGGGCAGGAAGTTGGAGGGAGCGAGAGCGACAGTGGTCAGGTAGGGGAAGATTGCCACCCCCGGTGCCGTGCTAGCAATGGTCAGGTAGCTGAGGCGGCGGCGACTGGAGGAGGTGAGCGCACGGTTGCGCGCGCGCAGGATGCTGCTGATGCCCCAAACCATCACGATTATAGCATAAAAGAAGAAGATAATGAATACTGGCCCACTGTTGTAGCACGCCCCGTTGTTGATCAGGCAGCGCGTAGGTGCGCCGCCAGTCGGCTGCTCGATCACCAGGCTGCTGAAGCTGGCGATCAGGAAGAAGGTAAGTGAAGCCAGCCAGACCAGGCGCACCCCCACCCTGCGCCGCAAGGAGAAGGCGTTGGTCGTCTCCAATAGTACATTGCTGAAGTGCAGGTAGGCGGCTGGCAAGAAGGCAATGCCCAACCACTGCACGTGCAGCCAGAAACCAGCCTCGGCCAGCGAAGTGGCGGGCAGGATCAGCAGGATGATAATGGCAACATAGACTGGCATCAGGGTGGCGATCAGCAAGCTAAAGCTGCGGGCCACCACGTTGCGCCAACTATGAAAGAGGACGTAGATCAGCAGCGAGAAGATCACCACGAAGTTGACCGAGGAGAGGATCACGTTGAATAGCTTCAGCACTTCGGCCAGTGCGTCTGGCTGGGCTAGCGCAAGCGGCAGTGTGCGCGGCATGATCAGGCTGGCAATTGCAGGGCAGGTGGTCGGCATCGTTCTGGTCTCACCCTCTGGAGAAACATCCTATCTACTATACCACATCTGCCTAGCTTTCCCCGCTAGCGGCTGAAGCCGCGGCCACCCACGCCAGCCAGCCGCCCCGCACCTGTAGCTTGCCAGTTGGCATAGCAGAGCAAAAATGGTTGCTGCCAACCCCCTTAACACCTTGTTAACCAAAAGTTAACATCCTGTTAAAGGGTAGCCGATCAGTCGTTAAACAGACGTTAAAGCTGAGATGTTAGCATTACCAACGTGTTGCAACTGGAAAGCGTCTTTAGCCCTATTATGTGCCACGTGTACAAAGCAAACAGAGGAGAAACTAGCCTGATGAACTATCGTAACCTGAGCATCCGCCTTGCTAGCCTGTTCGTGCTGATCGGCCTGGTCCTGAGTGCGGCGGCCTGCGACAGCAACAGCACTACCACCACCCCGGCGGCAGGTAGCACCCCTGCCGCCACGATGATGACCGCCAGCCCCGCGATGATGAGTGCTACCCCGGCCATGATGATGACCGCCACCACCGCGATGATGACCCCTAGCCCGGCCATGATGACTGGCACCGCTGGCTCGATGATGATGACCCCTAGCCCAGCCATGATGATGGGCAGTGCCACCCCCAGCATGATGATGACCGGCACGGCTGGCTCCATGATGGAAACAGCTACCCCGGCCATGATGATGACTGGCACCGGCGCAATGGGCAGCTTCAGCCCGATTGCGGGCGGGGCTAGTACCCTCAACGCCAGTGGCGCGACCTTCCCCAAGCCACTCTATGACAAGCAGTTTGCCGACTTCGGCAAGCAGTACAACGTCACCATCAACTACGCCGGTGGCGGCAGCGGCAAGGGCAAGAGCGACATCAGCGCAGGTACGGTGGATTTCGCTGGCAGCGACAGCTTCATGAGCAATACCGAACTGGCAACTGCTAGTGCAGGTGGCAAGGGCAACGTGCTGCACGTTCCCGCAGCCATTGGTGCCATCGTGATGATCTACAACCTGCCGGGCTTCACTGCCAGCGACAAGATCAAGCTCACCGGCGCGAACATCGCTGACATCTACCTGGCGAAGATCACCAAGTGGAACGACCCGGCTATCGTCGCCAACAACCCCAACATCCAGTTGCCAAACAGCGAGATCGTGGTAGTCCACCGTTCAGACGGCAGCGGCACCAGTGCCAACTTCAGCGACTACCTGGCGAAGGTTAGCCCGGAGTTCAGCAGCACCATCGGGGTTGGCACCGCCCCCAAGTGGAAGGACGGCCAAGTTGGCGGTAACGGCAACCAGGGTGTTGCCCAGGCCGTGCAGGGTACAGCCTTCGGTATTGGCTACGTCGAACTCAACTACGCGGTTGGCGCGGGGCTACCCTTCGCTGACTTGCAGAACAAGAGCGGCAAGTTTATCACGCCGAGTGGCAGCAGCGTCAGCCTAGCCGCCCAGGGTGGCAGCTTCCCAGATGACCTGCGCTTCACTCTCAACAACCCCGACAATGCCGATGCTTACCCCATCGTAGCGGCTACCTGGCTGCTAGTGCGTGAGAACCAGACCGATCAGGCAAAGGCCATTGCGGTCGTTAACCTGCTCAACTGGGAGCTAACCCAGGGCCAGAGCTACCACAGTGCGCTTGGCTACGCCCCCCTGCCTGCCAACATGATCGAGAAGGCACAAGCGCAGGTCAAGAAGATCACTGTCAGTGGCAAGGCCGTGATGCCCTAACCTTTCCAAATAGAAGCTGGCGTAGCTAACGGATGGCTGCGCCAGTTTGTAATAGCGCATCCGTATGGTGTAGATGGCCGCAAGGCCAAGAGGAGAGTACAGCTTTTATGAAGAAGTCTGTCGCAGTACGGATTTTCGCCCTCGCCCTGATGCTGGGGATGCTGATCCCCGCCGGGTTGGTAGGCGCACAGGCCCAGGCTCAGGCCTTCGCCACCCCGGAGTTCCAGGCTCTCTGGAATCGCACTGATAGCCTCGTCGCCAACGGCAGCGTCAAGCGCAGCTACTACTGGGGGCCAGCCCCAATCAGTGGTTTGCTGAAGGAGCCTTTCGCCGAAGCCACTGGCGGTCAGATGACCGTGCAGTACTTCGACAAGAGCCGCATGGAACTGGCTGGCAGCGACAAGACCGTGACCAATGGCCTGCTCGCAGTTGACCTGATCAGCGGGCGCAAGCAGATCGGCAAGAGCAGCTACCAGGATCGTTACTCCGCTGACATCCCTATGGCCTCGGACGGCGACGACAAGACCGCCCCGACCTATGCCACCTTCAAGGCTCTGCTGGGCAAGACCACCGACAAGAGCGGCCAGAACGCCACCGCCACGATCAACAAGGCTGGTACGGTTGGTGCTGACGCAGCGAAGGCTAGCGACGCTGGCACCAAGATCAGCTATTTCGAGGCTGCTACCGGCCACAACATCCCGGCGGTCTTTGTTGACTTCCTCAACGCCAAGGGGCCAGTGCTGGTCAACGGCCAGCAGGCTAGCGAGCAACTGAGCAACCCCACCTTCTACGCCAGCGGCCTGCCGATCAGCGAAGCCTACTGGGCTAAGGTCAAGATCGCGGGCAAGGAAGGCACTGACGTGCTGATCCAGGCGTTCGAGCGGCGCATCGTCACCTACGTTCCCTCTGCCCCCGAAGGCTTCAAGGTGCAGGTCGGCAATATCGGCCAGCACTACTACGACTGGGTTTACAAGAACGCTGGTCAGGGTACTGGTGGTTCTACCGCTGGCCCCGTCCCCGCCTTCAGCCTGATCGCTGGTGGCTCCGACACCCTAAACGCCAGCGGCGCGACCTTCCCCAAGCCACTTTACGACAAGCAGTTTGCCGCCTACAAGAGTGCGTACAACGTCACCGTTAACTACGCTGGTGGTGGCAGTGGCAAGGGCAAGACCGACATTGCCGCCCAGACCGTTGACTTCGCTGGCAGCGACAGCTTCCTCAGCGACGCTGAAATTGCCGCCGCCAAGGGCGGCCCTGTGCTGCACATCCCTACCGCCCTGGGCGCAGTGGTGATAATCTACAACCTGCCTGGCTTCACTGCCAGCGACAAGATCAACCTCACTGGCGAGAATATCGCCGACATCTACCTGGGCGTTATCACCAAGTGGGACGATGCCAAGCTCAAGGCCAACAACCCCAGCATCTCCCTGCCATCCGCCGACATCGTGGTGGTTCACCGTTCGGACGGTAGTGGCACCTCCAACATCTTCAGCGACTACCTCGCCAAGAAAAGCGCGCAGTTCAAGAACGAGATTGGGGTCGGCACTGCTCCTAAGTGGAAGGACGGCCAGATTGGTGGCAACGGCAACCAGGGCGTATCCCAGGGCGTGACCAGCAACGCCTACGCCATTGGCTACGTCGAACTCAACTACGCCATCGGGGCCAAGCTGCCCTACGCCAACGTCAAGAACATGGCCGGTAAGTTCATCGAGCCGACCCTGGACAGCGTGACCGCTGCCGCCGACGGCAAGAAGTACCCTGATGACCTCCGCTTCAGCCTGACCGAGGAGGATGGCGACAAGACCTACCCGATCTGCGCCGCCACTTGGCTCGTCGTCTACCAGAACCAGACCGACAAGGCGAAGGCCACTGCCCTGTTCAACCTGCTGTGGTGGTCGATCACCGAGGGCCAGAAGTTCCACAAGGACAACTTCTACGCCCCACTCCCGGCTCCGCTGCAAAGCCTGGCCTGGAAGAACCTCAACAAGATGACGATCAGCGGGCAGCCCGTCCGCCCGTAACCCCCTCGTAGCCAGCAGGGTTGGCGGCGGCAGGCTACTTGCCGCTGTCCAGCCCTGCTAGCTTTATTCTGCAAACCCACAATTGTGCTGTAGTGAGTTGACAGATTAGCAGCTAGCTGGTTAAATTAAACAAGAGGATCAAGGTCTAAGCAAACGACTCCTGCCGGGCAGCCAACAGTGGCTAAATTGTGGCGCAGGCAGCATGGTAGCAGTTCCCCATTATTCACTCCACAGGCTGGTTCGATCAGCGGAAGGATTCGTGTATGGCTGTATCGCTCGATCCGCGTCAGGTAGGAACCCCCAAGCCGCGCCTCAACCCTGGGGAAGGGCGCAGCGGGGCGGATGCTATCTTTCGGGGGCTTACCTATTTCTCTGGCTTCGCCATCATCTTGCTGCTGGTTGCAGTGGCGATGGTTCTTCTTTTCTACTCCAGCGAGGCAATCCAGAAGTTCGGCCTCAGCTTCATTAGCAGCGACACCTGGGACGCTTCGGTGGACAACAAGTTTGGTGCCTGGCAGTTTATCTTCGGCACCCTGACCACCTCGCTGATTGCCCTGCTGCTGGCAACCCCCATCGCCGTCGGCGCGTCGCTCTACATCTCCGAGTATGCCCCTAAGTGGCTGGCAACCCCGGTCAGCTTCGTGATCGAACTGCTGGCCGCTGTGCCGAGCGTGATCTTCGGCTTCTGGGCTTTGGCCGTCGTCGTCCCGATCATGTACAACGTGCCGAACGTGAAGGGGGCTGGCCCCCAGGGGGTAATGCCCTTCCTCCACGATCTGTTCAAAGGCTGGCCGTTGCTAGGCGACATCTTCGGCAAGATTACTGGCAGCGGGCGTGGCTACTTCACCGCTGGCATCGTGCTGGCAATCATGATCCTGCCTACGATCATGTCGATCAGCCGCGAGATCATTAAGACGGTGCCACCGCTGCAAAAAGAGGGGATGCTAGCTCTCGGCGCAACCAAGTGGGAGACGATCAACAAGGCCGTGCTGCCCTACGCCCGTGGTGGCATCATTGGTGGCGTAGGCCTCGGCCTGGGTCGCGCCCTCGGTGAGACGATGGCAGTGACGATGGTGATCGGCGGCAGCGTGAGCGCAGTGGGCAAGGGCAATCTGTTTACCACCGGCCACACCATGGCAAGCCTGGTCGCCACCCAGTTTAACGACGCGAAGGCGGGCCTCAACCTCAGCGCAGTCGTGGCGGTCGGTCTGGTGCTGCTGCTGATCAGCGCGGTCATCAACGCGGGCAGCCGCCTGCTCGTCCACTTCACCGCGCCAGACAATGCCAGCCTGCGTAACTGAGGGCGGAAAGGAAAGCAAACATGGAGTCGCAAAACACCCTCCGCCGTACTAACGCCCTTGAGGTGACAGGCAAGAACAGCGCAATCGAGCGAGCGCGCTTCGCCACCCGCCGCGTGGTCAACCTGATCATGGCCGGGTTGGTTGGTCTGGCCGCCCTGCTCGCGGTCGGCCTGCTGCTAGTCATTCTCTACTACGTGGTGCAGCGGGGCTTCGAGTCCTTCTTTGTCCGTGCTGACGGCACCACTGGACCCTTCAACTTCAACTTCTTCACTGCCACCCCCTCTGAAGGTGGCATTGGCCCTGCGATCCTCGGCACCCTGATCGTGGTCGGCCTCGGCGCACTGATTGCTATCCCTGTTGGCGTGCTGGCGGGAGTTTACCTGTCGGAGTACGGGCGCGGTCGCTTCGCCTTCGCGGTGCGCTTCATCGCCGATATGTTGACCGGCCTGCCTTCGATCATCGTCGGCGTGTTCGTCGCTACCCTACTGGTCAGGAATACCTTTGGTCACTACTCTGGTCTGGCCGGTGGCATCGCCCTGGCAATCATCATGGCCCCGATTATCGCCCGCACGGTTGAGGAGGTGCTGAAGCTAGTTCCCAACGCCCTGCGGGAGGCCAGCCTGGCCCTCGGTGTGCCACAGTGGAAGACGATTGTCAAAGTGGTGCTGCCTAGCGCAATCAGCGGCATCATCACTGGCGTGGTTCTCTCCATCGCCCGTGCTGCTGGCGAGACCGCCCCGCTGCTGCTGACCATCCTCGGTATCGAGAACTACAATGGCAACAACTTCATTGGCAGGCTCAACCCAATGGTGCCAGTCGGCTCGCTACCGACCACGATCTACACCAATGCTGGCTACCCACCCAACGAGGTCTTCCGCATCAGCAGCGCATGGGGTGCCAGCCTGATCCTGATCACTATCATTCTGATCTTTAGTCTACTGGCTCGCTGGGCCACCCGTGGAAAGAAGGTAAGGTAGAGCGATGCAAGCGCAAGAAGAAATCAACACCACTACCCCCGTCGCTGGCGCAGTGCTGGCCGAGAGCGCAGTCAAGGGCAAGGGCATGAGCGTCCGCAACCTGAATGCTTACTATGGCAACTACCTGGCGGTCAAAGGCGTGAACATGGACATGGAGCCGAACAAGGTAACCGCCTTGATCGGCCCCAGCGGTTGCGGCAAGTCTACCCTGATCCGCACCCTCAATCGGATGCACGAGGTTACACCGGGCAGCCCCCGCGTGGAGGGTGAGGTCTCTATTGACGGCCAGAACATCTACGCCGCTGGCATCGACCCGGTACGAGTGCGCCGCCTGATCGGGATGGTCTTCCAGAAGCCCAACCCTTTCCCCACCATGAGCATCTCCGAGAACGTGCTAGCGGGCATCAAGCTGAACGGTGGGCGCATTGGTCGCAAAGAGGGGTTGGAGATAGTCGAGCAATCCTTGCGCCAGGCAGCCCTGTGGGATGAGGTGAAGGATCGGCTCAGCCGCAGCGGTGCCTCCCTCTCTGGCGGCCAGCAGCAACGCCTGTGCATCGCCCGCACCATCGCAGTGCAGCCGGAGATCGTGCTGATGGACGAACCTTGCTCTGCCCTTGACCCCATCGCTACCCTGAAGATCGAGAACCTGATCGAGGAGCTAAAGAGCCAGTACACCATCGTGATCGTCACCCACAATATGCAGCAGGCCAGCCGCGTCAGCGACTACACTGCCTTCATGCTGGCGACCGACGGCCCAGGGCATCTGATCGAGTTTGGCCCCACCAGCCAGATTTTTACCAAGCCGACCGAGAAGCGCACCGAGGACTACATCACCGGACGCTTTGGATGATCGCACTGCTGGTCTTGCTCCGCGCTTTTCGCTTCGGTAGGAGCAGCCGCATCAAAGTAGCAGATAAAGAGGAGTACAGCATGGTCTCAACCCGCCCCACCTTCGACCGTGAACTCAAGGACTTGCAAGACGAGTTGCTGGTCATGTCCAGCATGGTAGACAAGTCGATCATCCGTAGCATTGATGCGCTCAAGAACCGCGATCTCAGCACCGCGCGCCTGGTGATCGCCGACGATGACAAGATCAACGCCAAGCGGTTTGAGATCGAGGAGAAGTGCATCCTTGTCACCTCTACCCAACAGCCAATGGCGGTGGACGTGCGGATTGTGGTCGCCGTCCTCAATGTGATTACCGACCTGGAGCGCATGGGCGACCACGCCGCTGGCATCGCACGGGTGGCGATCATGCTCGGCAACGAGCCGCCGCTCAAGCCGCTGATCGACATCCCGCGCATGGCTGACAAAGCGCGGGAGATGCTGCGGACGGCGATGGATGCGCTGATCGCCCGCGATGTGCAGGCCGCCAACAACGTTGCCCGCGAAGACGACGAGGTAGACCAACTCTACGATCAAGTCTATCGCGAACTGCTTACCTTCATGCTCAACGACCCCAAGACGATTGACCGCGCCACCCGCCTGCTCTGGGTTGCCCACAACCTCGAACGGATCGCTGACCGCGTGACCAACATCTGTGAGCGCGTCAACTTCCTGGTCACTGGCACCATGCAGGAGTTCAAGCCAACCAAGTATTAGGCTCAACCAACAAGCGGCAAGCAGGGGATGAGCTATGGCGCGTCCTCTTTTTGTTGCAGCCAGTTGGGTTGACCGCCCCCCCTTTCTCTGGTATACTCAAGCAATCATCTGAGCAGGAGACTCCTCTTTGGCAGAGCTATTGTATCGCGCCCCACAGTCGCGGCGTGAAGATGTACTTGAGAACTTGCACGGGGTGGAAATCAACGACCCCTACCGTTGGCTGGAGGATGAAGAAGCAGCCGAGGTGCAGGCGTGGGTGGCGGCCCAGAACGAGCATACGCAGCAGGTGCTGGCTAGCTATCCAGGCCGTGAGCAGATCGCTAGCCGCCTGGCTGACTTGCTGCCGATTGGCCTGCTAACCGCCCCCAGCGTGCGGCATGGTCGCTGCTTCTACCAGCGGCGTGAGGGTGAGCAGAACCAGCCGCTCCTCTACTGGCGCGAGGGCGTAGCGGGTAGCGGGCGCGTGCTGCTAGACCCCAACACTGCCAACGCTGGCGGCACTGTTGCCCTCGATTGGTGGTACCCATCGCCCGATGGCAGGCTGCTGGCTTATGGCTATTCTGATCATGGCGACGAGAAAAGTACCCTCTACGTGCTTGAGGTAGACAGCGGCAAGCAGCTTGGTGAGCAAATCCCTTACACCCGCTACAGCAGCGTGGCCTGGCTACCAGATGCCAGTGGCTTCTACTACACCCGCTACCCGGCACCTGGTGAGGTGCCAGCCGGGGAGGAGAATTACCACGACCACATCTTCTTCCACAAGCTAGGCGACGATGGCAAGGCTGACCCGAAGGTGTTCGGCACAGGCCGCCAGATGACCGATATGCCCGCGGTCGAACTGACCGAGGATGGCCGCTTCCTGATCGTCATCATGGCCCTGGGCTGGTCGCAGAACGAACTCTTTGTCCGCGACTTGCACGATGCAAGCGGTGGCTTCGTCCAAATCGCCGCTGGCGAGTTGGCGATCTACGATATAGTTCGCGTGGTAGAAGGCACCTTCTATCTGCACACCAACCTGGGCGCGCCCAACTTCAGGATCGTAGCCTTCGACTGGGCTAAGCCGGGGCTGGAGAATTGGCGCACCGTCGTGGCAGAACGGCCCGACACGATCATCCAGGCGGCGCAGGGCAGCGGTGGCAGGCTGCTGCTGAACAGCCTGCGCGAGGTCGCTTCGCACATCGAGGTTTATAGTCTGCAAGGTGAACAGCAGGCCGAGGTGCCGTTGCCGCCTGCTGGTTCGGTCGCGGCCATCGGTGGCGAGTGGCAGAGCAACACATTGCTGATCGGCTACGAGTCCTACACCCAGCCGCCCACCGTTTACCGCTATGACCTCGACAGCCACGAGTTTAGTACGTGGGCGCAGGTGGAAGCCGCCATAGACAGCAGTCAGTTCGTGGTTGAGCAGGTCTGGTATCACTCGAAGGACAGCACTCGCGTGCCTATGTACGTGATCGCCCGCCGCGATCTCGCCCGTGATGGCAACAACCCAACCTTGCTGGGCGGCTACGGTGGCTTCAATGTCAGTCGTACGCCAGTGTTCAGCCGCTCTGCCCTGCTCTGGCTCGAACGCGGTGGCGTGTACGCAGTTGCCAATCTGCGCGGGGGTTCCGAGTTCGGTGAGGATTGGCACCAGGCAGGGATGCTGGGCAACAAGCAGAACGTCTTTGACGACTTCATCGCTGCCGCCGAGTACCTGATCGCCGAGGGCTACACCAGGCCAGAGAAGCTGGCGATCATGGGCGGCAGCAACGGCGGCCTGCTGGTCGGGGCCAGCCTGACCCAGCGGCCCGACCTGTTCAAGGCGGTGATCTGCGCGGTGCCACTGCTGGACATGATCCGCTACCACCACTTCCGCATCGCCCGCCTCTGGGTCTCCGAGTATGGTTCTGCTGAGGACGCAGAGCAGTTCGCCTGGTTGCGGGCCTACTCACCCTACCACAATGTCAGGCCTGGAACGCGCTATCCCGCAATCCTGATCACCACTGGCGCATCGGACAGCCGGGTTGACCCGCTGCACGCTCGCAAGATGGCCGCCCTCTTGCAGACGGTGAGCGACGGCAGCCGCCCAGTGCTGGTGCGCGTAGAGGATGAGGCCGGGCATGGTCAGGGCAAACCGCTGACCAAGTTGATCGCCGAACAGACCGACATCTGGAGCTTCCTGGCCTGGCAACTGGGCCTCTGAACAAGACTTGCTGGCTGGATAGACTGGCCGCCCCAGCAGAAGTTGGGGCGGCTTCTCTACCTCGGCTAGCGTTCGCGCCGCAGCTCCACCGTGATCGAGCCGAGGGCGGGGTCGTGGGCTGGTGCTTGCGGTTTATTTAGCCGCACGGTGACGGCGGTGAGCAGGGGATAGCCACTCAATAGCGCGGCGGCAAGGCGGCTAGCAACCGTCTCAATCAGCTTGCAGGCTGGCCCCTCCACAATCGCCCGCGCCAATTGGTAGACTGCCGCGTAGTTAACCGTGTCAGCAAGGTCGTCGCTTGCGCCCGCCCGCTTCAGGTCAAGCTCCATCAGCAGGTCAACTACGAAGTTCTGGCCCAACCCCTGCTCTGCTTCCTCCACTCCATGGTAGCCATAGAAGCGCAGCCCTTGTAGCAGCAGGCGGTCAGCCATCAGCGGGCCGTGACGCTGGTCGGCAGGTCGAAGGTGGCATTGTTGGCAATCGGCTTGTTCTCCTTGCCAAAGTAGTCGAAGTAGAGGTTAACCCGGTAATCGCCCTGTGGCACGTCACCAGGGATGATCAGGGTGACGGTCTGGGTCTGCCGCTGCGAGGGGCCGATTTGCAGCAGGGTGAGGGCCGTCTGGGTGTAGACGAGCGGGCTGGCTGCGTCCTTGTTGAGCAGGCGCACCTGGTACTTGGTGTCCATCGGGCCAATATTATTATTGGCAAAACCCATCGTCACGCTGATCGTGTCACCTGCCCGATAGCTAGGGTTGACCCCCGCCATCGTCATGGTCGAGTTGTTCACGTGGTCAATCTGGGTTGAAACTATCGTGCGCCCATCAATGACGGTCACGGTAGGGGTACCCTCCGGGCCTGTGCCGAGGCACCCAGCCAACAGCAGGGGAACAACGAGCAAACCGAGCAGAACCTTGAGCCGCTTGAACATCCTTAGCAATATCTCCTTGTCGCATTCATCAGCAATCGGTTTGGCAATATCTGTGCCTTGCCCGCTGCATTGTAGCAGAGTGCGAGGCTGCTGGTCAAGCCATTTGTTTAGAGGGCCAAAAGTTGGTAGAATGTAGCTATCTTACACCCCCACCGTCGGGGGCGGCGCAGCAGAGCGGGTATCGCCCAGCCTTCAGCGTTCGGCGTAGAACGCGCAACATGAAATAGGAGCTAAGATGCAGAACAACGCCAGCAGAGTCCGCGTAGTAGTGACTGGGCAGGGCATGATCAGCCCCATTGGTAACAGTGTTGAGGAGTTTTGGCACAACCTGACCGCTGGTGTGTCTGGCATCGGGCCGATCACCCTGTTCGACTCCGCCCTCGTCCCAGTCAAGATCGCAGGTGAGGTCAAGGGCTTTGACCCCGACGAGTATATGGACCCGAAGGCTTCCAAGCGCATGGCTCGCTTCTCGCAATTTGCGGTGGCGGCAGCATACCAGGCCGTCCGCAATGCCAACTTGAAGATTGACGCTAGCAATGCAGACCTGATCGCCAGCGTAGTTGGCACTGGTGGCGGTGCCGTTGGCGACGTAGCCGACGAGGGTCAGGTCTTGTTCACGCGCGGTTCGGGTCGCGTCAGCCCCTTCTTCCTGCCCCGCTTCATCGCCAACATGGGCGCGTGTCAGGTCGGCATCCACCTGGGAGCGAAGGGGCCGACGATGTGCAACGCCGGTGCCTGCGCCACTGGGGTGATCAGCTTCGCCGACGCACTACGCCTGCTCCGCAGTGGCGAGGCTGAGGTGGCGATCACTGGTAGTACCGAGGCCAACATTCACCCGCTTAACTTTGCGGGCTTCAACAACATGGGCGCGCTGAGCAAGCGCAACGACGAGCCGACGCGAGCTAGCCGTCCCTTCGACAAGACCCGCGACGGCTTTGTGTCTGGCGAGGGGGCGGGGATGATGATCCTGGAGACGCTTGAACACGCCTTGCAGCGCGATGCGCCGATCATCGCCGAACTGATTGGCGCAGCAGTGACGGGCGATGCCTACCACGTCTCCGCGCCGTTGCCCGACGGCTCTGGGGCTTCGTTGGCGATGAGCAGGGCGTTGAAGCAGGCAGGAATGCAGCCAGAGGATGTTGACCTGATCGTGGCCCACGCCACCAGCACCCCGCTCAACGACGTGAGCGAAACCAACGCGATCAAGC
>JBBROH010000120.1:0-13488 GCA_038229595.1 Chloroflexia bacterium
TGACTTCAGCAAAGGGGTAATCTTCCTCGCGTAGGGGGGCGCGCTCCTCCTGGGCTGCCGCAAGGCGGGCGGCGGCCATATGGCGCGGGCCGCCCCCCTGCGTCTGTGCCTCACGCAAGATCACGCTGGCACTCTCGCCCACCTCGCTGCTTTCCTGTGCGTCGGCAGTGGCTGCACTCTCGGGGATCGGCAGCTTGCTCAGCAGGCTGCGGAACTCTAGTTCGCGGAACAGGCTAACCACCTTGCCGCGGTCGAAGTCTGCGGTGCGCGCCTCCTCCAGGTTGAGGGTGATTGGCACGTCACAGACGATTGTGGTTAGCATCTTGTTCTGCTCGGCCTGCGCCATATGATCGCGCAGTATCTTTTGGATGCGATCCGGCTTCACCTCATCCAAATGCTCATAAATCTGGGCGACCGTGCCATACTTCTGGATCAGCGTGGTGGCAGTCTTCTCGCCGATACCTGGCAGCTTGGGGATGTTGTCCGAGGCATCGCCAGTCAGGGCTTTGTAGTCAGCGACGAAAGGAGGCTGGAAGCCATAGCGTTCAACCGTCGCCGCCACATCGTAGAGGCGGGGGTCGCCGAAGCGACCGTAGCCGCCGGGGGTGATCACATACACATCGTCGCGTACCAGTTGCAGGGTGTCAGTGTCCCCAGTAACGATCAGGGTCAGCACCCCCAGTTTGCGCGCCTGCTCGGCTAGCGTGCCGATCACGTCGTCGGCCTCGAAGCCGGGGACGCGGTAGATCGGGATGTTAAAAGCCTCCACCACCTGCTCTACGCGGGCGATCTGGTCGCGCAGATCGTCGGGCATAGCGGCCCGCGTCCCCTTGTAGTCGGCGTATGCATCGTGGCGGAAGGTGCGGCCCATATCGAAGGCCATCGCCACGTACTCTGGTTGGTCTCGGCGCAGCACCTCAAGCAGCATCTGGGTAAAGCCGAACACGGCGTTAGTCGTCTCCCCCCGCGACGTGACCATCGCGGGCGGCAGCGCATGATAAGCCCGATAGATCAGGGCGTAGGCATCCACCAGCACAAACTTGGACTTGTTGCTCGTATCGGTGATCGAAACCACAGCAGTGACCCTCTTTTCTTGTTCCCTTACCTTGCGTTTTGGCTAGCACCATTATACCATCCCCTCGCGATCAGCGGGGCATACTTTGGCTGCGTTTCAAGTTCTTGCGCCATGTGAGCGGCTAGAAGGTGGTAGTAGGCTATCTCAGCCGGAGGTAGCGCATATGACCCAGCCAAAGTCTGACCCCCCCACCAAATTGACTCCCCGCCCCCAGCGTGCTATAATGCCAGCATCACGAGCGCGGGAGAGCGCGGCGGGCTGATCCCTGACCGCCGCCGAAGGGGCAAACCTGGCAGGGCTGGGCGAAACTCTCAGGCAAACAGACTGCGCCGCTTGTACCCCTCTGGAGAGACCAACGCAACGGGCCTACTACACAGCAAACCCAGGTTGCGTTCCTTTGCTTGACAGAGTGAGCCGCTTGGCTTACTCTGTCATTTTTATTTGCAAGGAGGTATAACCCTTTGACCCTCAAGCGTACCCCGCTGTACGAC
The DNA here is from genome assembly GCA_038229595.1 of Chloroflexia bacterium. Classification (GTDB taxonomy): domain Bacteria; phylum Chloroflexota; class Chloroflexia; order QHBQ01; family QHBQ01; genus JBBROH01. Next base: position 1,567 of record JBBROH010000120.1, read on the forward strand.
GCGCACATCAGGTTGGGCGCACGAATGGTGGATTTCGGCGGCTGGGAGATGCCAGTGCAGTACCCTGGCGGGATCATCAAGGAGCATGAGGCAACCCGCTCTGGGGCTGGGCTGTTCGACATCAGCCACATGGGTGAGTACATCGTGCGGGGCAAGGATGCGCTCGCTCTGCTCAACTATGCTACCACCAACGACCTCAGCAAAATCGTTCCCTACCAAGCTCAGTACAACTTCTTTGTCTCGCCCAGCGGTGACACGATTGATGATACGATCATCTTCCGCTTCCCCGACTACTACTACGTGGTCGTCAATGGCGCGACGATTGATAGCGACTTCGCCTGGCTGCAAGAGCTAGCCCGGCGGTTTGGCAATGTGCAGATGGAGAATGTCTCCGACGCGACCGCCAAGATCGACGTGCAGGGGCCAAATGCTGACCGCATGGTGCAGGCGATCACTGATGCCGACCTCAAGCCCGTCACCTTCTACCGCTTCACCACCGGCACCCTCGCTGGTATCCCCAACGCGATCATCTCGCGCACCGGCTACACCGGTGAGGATGGATTCGAGTTGTTCGTCCCTGCTAACCGGGCCGAAGACCTCTGGAACGCATTGGTTGCAGCGGGGGCTGTCCCTGCGGGCCTGGGCGCACGCGATACTCTCCGCATGGAAGCGGGTTTGCCCCTACGCGGCTCCGACCTGGGCGAGCATGGCCGCAATCCGCTTGAAGGCGGCTTCGGCTGGGCCGTCAAGTTGCAGAAGGGCGACTTCGTGGGCCGCGAGGCTCTGCTGCCGCTGAAGGAGAACCCAACCAAGAAGTGGGTGATGTTTGAGGTGACAGGCCGTGGCGTGGCCCGTCCGCACTACCCCATAGCCAACAGCATGGGCGAGGTGATCGGCGAAGTGACCAGTGGCACCTTCGCCCCTACGCTCAACAAGAACATTGGCATGGGCTGGGTCAAGCCAGAGTACGCCCAACCCGACACCGAGATCGCGGTGATCATCCGCGAGAAGCCAGTAGCCGCCGTCGTCCGCCAACGCCCAATGTACAAGCGCAGCCAGCAGTAGCCGAGGACTGGTCGTTGCCCTGGCTCGTCACACTGCTCATCACACTTTGGAAGGAGAGGCTGAGATGCCCAACAACCCGAAGGAATACAAGTACAGCAAGGATCATGAGTGGCTCCGCATCGAGGACGACGGCACTACCACCGTCGGGATCACCACCTACGCCGTCGAACACCTGGGCGACATGGTGTTTGTTGATCTCAACGAGGCGGGTGGTACGATCAAGCAGAACGAATCGGCTGGCACGTTGGAGAGCGTCAAGGCGGCTGCTGACCTCTTTACCCCCATTGGTGGCGAGATCATCGCCCGCAACGACGCGGTGATCGACGACCCTGCCGCTCTCAACCAGGATGCCTTCGCCGCCTGGCTGATCAAGGTCAGGCCCGACAACCTGGAGGCTGACCTTGCTACCCTGATGAGCAGCGACGAGTACGACGACTACGAGGCTTCGCAGTAGCAGGCGGGTGCTGAGGGCTAGCCTGGCGTTGACCTTCTACTGAAGGAGAGGCAGAACGGCTGGCCCTCATCACTAATCATTCATCACTGATCCTGATCAATTCTAGAGATACAGGGAGAAACACAAAGCTATGGCCTATTCCCCACACACGACCGCCGAGCGCGAGGCGATGCTGAAGGCAATTGGCGTTGAACAGATTGAGGAGCTTTACACCGCTGTCCCTGGTGAGATGATGAACGCCCAGTTCGACTTCCCGCCCGCCCTCAGCGAGCCAGAACTGCACCGCCACCTGCGCGGGATTAGCAGCAAAAATGCCGATGCGCTGACCCACCCTATCTTCCTCGGCGCGGGAGCGTATAACCACTTCACCCCCTCGGCTATCCGCTTCATCACCCAGCGTGGCGAGTTCCAGACCGCCTATACCCCCTACCAGCCAGAGTTGAGTCAGGGTACTTTGCAGAGCATCTACGAGTTCCAGACCCTCGTTTGCCAGATTGCGGGCATGGACGTTGCCAACGCCAGTATGTACGACGGGGCGACCAGCCTGGCCGAGGCTGCACTAATGGCGGTCAATATAACGCGGCGCAAGAAGGTGATCATCAGCGATGCGATCCACCCCGATAGCGAAGCCGTCCTCCGCACCTACGCCGACGGCCACCAGATCGAGGTGATCGCCACCGCCGACCCAATCAGCCACGCCGAACTGGGCGCGGCAGCTTGCGTGATCGTGCAGCACCCCGACTTCTTTGGCCGCATTACCGACCTCAGTGACTACGCGGCGAAGGTACACGATGCTGGTAGCCTGCTGATCATCGCCTTCTACCCGACTGCCCTCGGCCTGCTCAAGTCGCCTGGCGAATATGGTGCAGATATCGCGGTGGGCGAGGGCCAGTCGCTCGGTGTTGGCCTGCAATTCGGCGGCCCATATGTGGGGCTGCTGGCTTGCAAGACCCAGTACGTGCGGAGCATCCCTGGCCGCATTGTTGGGCAGACGAAGGATAGCAAGGGCCAGCGGGCCTACGTGCTGACCCTGCAAACCCGCGAGCAGCACATCCGCCGCGAGAAGGCAACCAGCAACATCTGCACCAATGAAGCCCTGATCGCCCTCGGTGCGACGGTCTACACCTGCCTGATGGGCAAGCAGGGCTTGCGGCGGGTAGCCGAGATGAGCTACAACCACGCCCACTACCTGGCCGAGCGCATCACGGAGCTACAAGGCTACAAGCTGCACTTTGCTGCCCCCTTCTTCAATGAGTTCGTGGTAGACACGCCCATCGCCCCAGCTGACCTGAACAAGCGGCTGTGGGAGCAGGCGGGCATCATCGGCGGCTTCGACGTGAGCGCAAAGTTGGGCGGTAACGCCATGTTGCTCTGCACGACGGAGCAGAACACGAAGGAGCAACTCGATCAATTGGTTGGGCTGCTTGCCCAGTTCGGAAAGTAACAGGGGAGAAGAAGATGGAACCACTGATTTTTGAGATGAGCGTCCCCGGTCGGCTCGGCCACGACCTGCCAGCCAACGACGTGGCTGACTATGCGGCTCAGTTGCCCCCGCACCTCTTGCGGGCCGAACTGCCACTGCCAGAGTTGAGCGAACTGGACGTGATGCGCCATTTCGTGCGCCTTTCGCAACTGAACTACTCGATTGACAGCGGCTTCTACCCACTTGGTAGCTGCACGATGAAGTACAACCCGAAGGTGAACGAGGATGCTGCCGCGATGCCCGGTTTCGCCGCGATCCACCCCTTGCAGCCAGCGGATCAGGTGCAGGGCGCGCTGCAAGTGATGTACAGCTTGCAGGAGATGCTACGTAACCTGACTGGTATGGATGCTGTCACCTTGCAGCCAGCGGCGGGCGCGCATGGCGAGTTCACTGGCATGGCCCTAGTGCGCGCTTATCATCGTTCGCGCAACGACCTGGCTCGCACTGTGGTTATCGTACCGGAGTCGGCGCACGGCACCAATCCCGCCACCTGCGCCAGCCTGGGCATGAGCGTGCAGTCGCTCAAGACCGACGCGAATGGGGGAGTAGACATGGTCCAGCTACGCTCCTTGCTCAACGACAAGGTGGCAGGCGTGATGCTGACCCTGCCCAGCACCCTCGGCCTGTTCGAGTCGAACATCTTGCAGATTGCGGAGATGGTTCACGCAGCGGGGGCGTTGCTCTACTGTGATGGCGCGAACATGAACGCCCTGGTTGGCGAAATCCGCCCTGGCGACCTCGGCGTGGATGTGATGCACATCAATCTGCACAAGACCTTCACCACCCCGCACGGTGGCGGCGGCCCTGGCAGCGGCCCTGTCGCTTGCAAAGCAATCCTCGCGCCTTTCTTGCCCGCGCCCACCGTGGCTCAGGATGGCGACCGCTATACCCTGTTTACCCCAGAGCATAGCATCGGCAAGGTACGCGGCTTCCTCGGCAACTTTGGTATGCACATTCGCGCCTACACCTATATGCGCCAGCAGGGGGCGAAGGGGCTGAAGCAGGTCAGCCGCGATGCCGTCCTCAATGCCAATTACATCCGGGTCAAGCTCGGCAACGCCTACACCATTGCCTACGACCGCCCCTGTATGCACGAAGCCGTCTTCAGCCTGAAGAAGATGAAGCAGGAGACGGGGGTCAAGACGATGGATGTCGCCAAGCGGTTGATGGATTACGGCTACCACGCCCCCACCGTCTACTTCCCGCTGATCGTCGAGGAGGCACTGATGATCGAGCCGACCGAGACGGAGAGCAAGGAGACGCTGGACGGCTTCATTGCCGCGATGCAAGCTATCGCTGCCGAAGCGCGCGAGAACCCAGAACTGGTGAAGGGCGCACCGCACCACACCAAGCTGGGCCGCCTGGACGAAGTGACCGCCGCTCGCGAACCGAAGTTGCGCTGGCTGCCGACCGACCCGCAGAGTGGCGGCAAGTTCGGCTCTGGCCGCAACCCCAACCTGACCAGCCAACTGGAACAACTGGAGCGGGATTAGGGGCATAGCTGGCAGCGGCTAGTGCCGCCCGTTGCCACAACCGGATATCGAAAGGGGGGTGCCGAGGATGCTACCCTGGGAGAGAAAAACGCGGGTGTTGTTGGTGGACGACTCCGCAGATATGCGCGGCAACGTGCGCCGCCTGCTATCCTTCACCCCCACCATCGTGATCGTCGGCGAGGCCGCCAATGGCGAAGAAGCGGTCTTGCATTGTCGTGGCCTGCAACCGGATGTTGTGCTAATGGACCTCAGTATGCCACGCATGGATGGCGTGCAGGCGGCCCAGGCGATCCTTCAGGAGTACCCCAACACCTGTGTGGTGATCATGTCGGCCTATGGGGAACAGTACAATATTGACCGCTCGCTGGCCGCAGGCGCGCAGGCCTTCCTGATCAAGCCCTTCAGCATCGAAGTGTTGGTCGAGACGATCCAGCGGCTCCACCGTCCAGGCTCGTAGCAGCGTTGCTGTCTCCTCTCATGGGGAGGCAAGCTGGAGGGTAGATGTGGACAACTACGAGCTAGCGGAGAAGTTCAACAAGGAGCGGCATGAGATGAACCCCGCCGCCTACCAGATGATGCGGGCCGAGGAGACGCAGGCCGAGGCCGCCGCTTGGTATCGGCTGACAGAGCGGCTGCTGCAACTGCGCTTCGTCGAGATGAAGTGTCCGCACTGCGACAAGCAATCGTTCACCGTGATCCTGATGGCGCAGCAGGTGTTCATCGCCTGCCGCGTCTGCACCCGCTTCCACCGCGGGCGGCTTGACCCTGGTACGGTCAACAAAGAGGAGATCGTAGCGATGGCCGCTGCCTTCGACAAGCGCAACCGCAATGCTCTAGAGGTATTCGTGCGTGGCTAGCGGGAGTTTATGCTGATGACGACCTGGCGGGTGATCGACAGCGGCCCCGGCGAGGGGGCGATGAACATGGCGGTGGACGAGGCTCTGCTGCTCTCCTGCATCGCGGGCAATGAGGGCTTCCCGGCCCTGCGCTTCTTCGGCTGGCAGCGGCCTACCCTCAGCATCGGCATCATGCAGGGGGTGGAGGCGGTGAGGCTGGCGGTGTGCAAGGAGCTTGACATACCGCTGATTCGCAGGCCAACCGGTGGCAAGGCGGTGCTGCACCAGCACGAGCTAACCTACTCTCTGGTTGGCAGCGACCACGACCCGCTGCTCAGCGGCAACGTGGTCGAAAGCTACCGCAAGATCAGCAGCGCACTGCTAGCGGCGTTGGCGAGCCTGGGAGTGCAGGCCGAACTTGCGCCACCGGGTAGCTACCTGGCGACCAGCCGCAGCGACCACCCCGCCGCCTGCTTTGAGCAACCAGCAGACTACGAGGTGAGCGTGGGCGGGCGCAAGCTGATCGGCTCGGCGCAGGCGCGGCGGCGTGGCGCACTCTTGCAGCAAGGCAGCATCCTGCTGGCGGTAGACCTGCCGCTGCTGGTCAGCGTCCTCAACTACGGTGGGCTGGCGGATGAGGTGGTGGCGGCGAACCTGCGCCAGCGCGTCACCAGCGTGGCCGAGGCGATGGGCTTGCCAGAGCCGCCCGATTATGCGACAATGGTGGCGACGATGCGTTCTGCCTTCAGCGCGGTGATGGGCGCAGAACTAGCCGCCGGCGACCTCTCCACCGCCGAGCAAGCGACCGCCGAACGGCTGCACGCAGAGAAGTACGCGACGGATGCATGGACGCTGTTGAGGTAGAAACAAGAGGGTGTAGCGTGCAGTTCAACCTTCTACACCAGGCGTGTCGAGTGAAAGGAGACGCGTGATGAGAAAGGGCTTTAACCCTGTAGTATTTGCTGGCCTACTGTTTACCCTTGCTGTAGCTGGATACTACGTTGTTTCTGGGCGATCAGGCCTAACGATACCCCAACCCAGCCAAGCTGCCGAACCTCACTTCCTGAAGGCATCGGAACTAGAGCAGAGCAAGAAGCACAAGGAAGCAAACGCCGAGTTTGAAGTTGCAATTCAGCTAGAGAAAGGTGATTATTATCTAAGTTCTTATAGATTGCGGCACGCTAGCAACTGCTTGTTCCATCTCAACGATGATGCCTGTGCGCTAGCAGACTTTCGTGCTATTCTGAAGATGGCTGAGAGTATACCCGGCTGCCCTTTGCCTTCTAACACTGAGCTAAGCTCCCGTATGTTTACACGCATCTGCTACCAGAAAATAGCCGAGCTGGATCTAAAGCATGGGCAGTACGACGAGGCACTGGCTTATTACAGCAAGCTGGGTGACAACCGCGCCTTCACCTATGAAGTGCTTGAGGGACTCGGTGACACTTACAAAGCAATGGGCAACAAGAGTAAAGCTGCTCTGAATTACGAGCAAGCTCTGGCTGCGCTGGGTGTAGCTGCTAGCCCTGTAGCGATAACTCCTGAGCCTGGTAAGTTTCGAGCAGCTTTGGTGATGCTGGCCTGGGCGGTAGAGGAAGCTACAGCGCGAATCGAAGCAAAGTTGAAGGAAGTACAGTAGAAAGGAGTCATGGCAACGATGCCTGACAACAACACGAACGAGACCGACTTCGACCTGCTCATCATCGGCGGTGGGCCAGGCGGCTACGTGGCCGCTCTCTACGCTGCGCTCCACAAGGGGATGCGCGTGGCGATCATTGAGAAGGAGCGACTGGGCGGGGTCTGCCTCAACTGGGGCTGCATCCCCAGCAAGACGATGGCGAAAGGGGCTGAACTCTACCAGACGATGCAGCACACCGCCGCTGACTACGGGATCATCGGCAACCTCGCCTTCGACTTTGGCACCCTAATGCGGCGCAAAGATACCGTCGTCAACCAGCTTGTCGGCGGCATCTACGCGCTGATGAAGGCGCGCAAGGTGACGGTGATCGGTGGCACTGGCGTGCTGACCAAGCCGAACACGATCACGGTCAAGACCGCCGAAGGGGTGCAGGAGTACACCGCCAAGAAGATCATCCTCGCCACCGGCTCCTTGATCAGCAACATCCCAATCCCTGGTGCCGACCTGCCTGGGGTGCTAAACAGCGACGACGCGGTTAGCCTCGAAGAATTGCCGCGCAGGATGACGATCATCGGCGGCGGCTACATCGGCATGGAGTTCGCCTCGATCTTCTCTGCCCTCGGCACCAAAGTGACGGTGCTGGAGGTGCTGCCCCGTATCTTGCGCCTGACCGACGAGGAGATTGTGCGCCGCTTTAGTGCGCTGATCAAGCAGCAAGGGGTGGAGATCAACACTGAAGTCAAGGTGCAGCAGATCGTGGAGGCTGAGGGTGGCCTGCGCACCCTGATCAGCGACAAGGCAGGTCAGGCGCGCCAGTTCGACAGTGATATTGTGCTGATCGCGGGCGGGCGCACCCCCAACGTGGCTGGCACGGGCGCAACCGACCTCGGCATTGAACTTGACGCAGGCGGTCGGGCGATCAAGGTTAACAGCCGCATGGAGACCAGCATCCCCGGCGTGTACGCGATTGGTGACGTAGTTGGCGGCATCATGCTAGCCCACGTCGCCAGCTATGAGGGCGAGGTGGCGATTGACAACATCGTGGGCCACAGCCGCGAAGCAGACTACCATGCCGTCCCCGATTGCATCTTCACCCTGCCAGAGATCGCCAGCGTTGGGGTGAGCGAGTCGCAGGCGAAGGAGAAGGGTATCCCCTACAAGGTGGGCAAGTTCCCCTTCACCGCCCTGGGTCGGGCGCAGACGATGGGCGAGACCAGCGGTCTGGTCAAAATCGTAACCGACCCTGGCAGCGGAGTGGTGATCGGGATGCAGGTGATGGGGCCGCACGCTAGCGACCTGATCGCTGAAGGTGCGCTGGCGGTGCAGCTTGGCGTAAAGGCTAGCGAGATCGCTGGCACCATCCATACCCACCCGACCCTGCCCGAAGCGGTGCAGGAAGCCGCTTTCGGTGCAGTTATCGGCGGCTACATCCACTTTGGCTAGCCACTCTTTGGCTGGGGAGCAGTTGAGCGACTACCAACACATCTACCTTTCGCCCCACCTCGACGACGTGCCGCTCTCCTGCGGCGGCCAGGTAGCAGCGCAGGTCATGGCGGGCGAGCGGGTGTTGGTCGTTACCGTGTGCAGCCGCACGCCTGCGCCCGACCTGCCGCGCACCCCCTTCGCCGCGCAGATGGAGACCCAGTGGCAGGCCGACGGTGGCAACGACACTGCTGCTATCTATGCCGTGCGCCACGCCGAGGAGCAGCGTGCTTTGCGCGTTCTAGGGGCTGACCACCGCTGGCTCGACTACCTGGACGCGATCTACAGGCGCAGCGAATACGCTTCGGACGCGGCCCTGTTCGGCTCCCTGGTAGCTGCCGATTACGCAGAGGTGCTGACCCCCCTAACCCACCAGCTAGGCGAGTTGGCGGCGGCGTTCCCCGCTGCTGCCTTCTACTGCCCGCTCGCCCTCGGCTTCCACGTAGATCACCAGCTAGCCCACCTCGCGGGCCGCAGCCTGGTCGGTCGGCGGCGCGTCGCCTTCTACGAGGACTTCCCCTACGCTGGGGCTGATGGGTCGATGGCGCGGCGGCAGCCTAGCCTCGACCTCGCGCTGCGGGCGCAACTGGTGGAGATTGGTGGTAGCCTGAGCCGCAGGAGTGACAGCATCGCCGAGTACGCTTCGCAGCTAGGCATCCTCTTTGGTGGCGAAGCTGCCATGCGCCAGGCGGTCGCCACCTACGCTGCCACCGTTGCAGGCGGCTCTGGCGCAGCCGAACGCTACTGGTGGGTAGTCTGAGCGGTGCAAGGACGGCACGCAGAAAGGGCAGATCGGCTGATCTGCCCTTTTCTACTACCTACCCATGTCTCCTAAGCGGCTATTTCCTCGCTGCGGGCGCGGAACAGTCGGGTGGCGATCAGATAGCAGACGAGGCCGTAGACAATCAGCACCGCCACGTTGGGCAGGATGTCGCCTACCCCCTTGCCGAAGATCATGATCTTGTTGAAGCCCTCCATCGCCCAGCTAGTCAGGGTCACGCGGCTAATTCCCTGCATCCAGTTGGGTAGCAGCCAGAGTGGGAACCACGCCCCACCGAGCGCGGAGGAGCCGAGGACGACCAGGGTGGCGATGGAAGCTAGCTGGCGGCGGCTGCGTACCAGACTGACCAGCAGCATCGCCAGCCCCGTTGCGGCGAACGGCACTGCCAGGGTGAGCAGCACCAGGCCGAGCAGGTTGCCCGCGTGCGCCCCGAAGCCGATAGTGCCAATCAGTAGCAGCAATGCCACCTGGGTCACACCGATCACGTACTGGGCGAACATCTTGCCGCCGATCAAGGCCCAGGGGCGCAGGGGAGTGAGCAGCAGCCGCTTGAACGTGCCTGCCTCCTTCTCCTCCAGGAGGCTACCTGCGCCATTGGTAATCGCAAAGAGGGCGAACATCAGGGCGTAGCCGGGAACTACCACGTCGAAGCCACTGGGGGTCGGCCCGTCCTGCTTCTGCTCCTGTGCGCTGATACTGGCGGTCGGCTTCCGCAAGCTCTCCTGCGCCTGGCTGCCCGCCGCCTGCCCCACCGCTTGCAGTTGGTCGGCGGTGGCATTGGGCATCGCCTGTTTGTAGGCGGCTACTGCTGCGGCACGGCTGGTACCCACTGCATTGTAGCTGTTCACTACGTCCCTGACGATGCTCTCGGCAGCGGCAGCACGTGCGTCATTGCCGGGGGTCTTGACCACAACAAGCTGGGCCTGCCCCTGCCCCTCCAATGCGGCACCGTATCCAGCCGGGATCACGATGTAGGCTGGCACCGAGTTGCTCACCTCGCTCAACCGCTGTTTGGCCGCCGCCTCGTCCGCCACGAACTCTAGCTTCAGTACCTTCGTGCTGCTAAGTACGTCGGTGAATTGCTTGCTGGCCGCCCCGTCCTGGTTGACGACGGCGAGTGGCACGCTGAAGCTCTCAGTGCTGCTATCCACCTTGAAGATCGAGCCGAGGATCGCCATTAGCACTAGCGGCACGACCAGCATATAGACCAACGCGCCCTTATCCTTCCAGAGCAGAGTCAAGTCCTTCTTTGCTACCTGAAATAGTCTATTCATTAGTACCCACCTTCCTTGTTGATAGCTAGCTTCACGCCCGCAGTGACGATCACTCGCGCAGGGTCTTGCCCGTCAGTTGCAGGAACAACTCCTCCAGGCCGCGTGGTTTCTGCACCACGATCTCGCTCTGGTCGCGCAAGGCTAGCAGTTGCTCTAGCGTGCCAATGGCGATCAGCTTGCCGTTGTCTACGATGGCGATGCGGTCGCAGAGCCGCTCGGCTTCTTCCATGTAGTGAGTAGTATAGAGCAGGGTCAGGCCACGCGCCTTCAGTTGCTCGATGTTGTCGAAGATCGCATTGCGGCTCTGCGGATCTACGCCAACGGTTGGCTCGTCCAGCAGCAGCAGGTCGGGGTTGTTGATCAGGCCGACTGCAATGTTCAGCCGCCGCTTCATGCCGCCAGAGTAGTGCTTGACCGGCTCGCTGCGACGGTCGTAGAGGCCCATCAAGTTCAGCAGTTCGGCGGCCCGCACCTGCAAAGCCTTGCGCTCAAGCTGGTACATCTGGCCGAAGAAGGTCAGGTTCTCCTCAGCGGTTAGCTCCTCGTAGAGGGCCAGTTCTTGTGGCACCACGCCGATCCGCTCCTTGATGTCGTCGGCCTGCTTCACTGTGTCCATCCCCAGGACGGTAACATGGCCGCTGCTGGGCCGCAGGTAGCTGGAGATCATGTTGATCGTGGTAGACTTGCCCGCCCCGTTAGGGCCGAGTAGCCCAAAGGTCTCGCCGCGCTTGATCGTAAAGCTGATCCCTTTAACCGCCTCGAACTTGCCGAAGCTCTTGGCAGCAGCGGCAACGTTCACCACGTCGTTGGTGTCGCTCTGGGTCGCAGTCAGGGTAGTAATGCTCGCTTGCTCTTGTAGTGCGTTTGTCATTGTTGCTCCTTAGCGGTTGCCGCTCATGCGGCGCATTTCTTCCTCAACAGCCTGTTCATGTTCGCTGGCGGTGGGTTGGCTGGGGGCATAAGCCTGCTGGTACTCGAAGAACAGGCCGATACCCCAACCGAAGGCAACCCAGACCGGCCAGAAGTAGAGTGCTTCGCCGCTGCTAACCAGGATCGCCAGCCAGACCGCCACCTGGAGGCCAACCACGGCCAGGTAGGTGAGCAGGTGATTGCGGAACTTCTCCTTTGCTACCACGCGCCGGGTCGCAGTCAGGCGCAACTGCTCGTTAGGCTCGATCTTGCTGCGCTGATTGTTGTCCACTATGATCCATCCTTTCAGGGAGCTTGCCCAGCTAGGGGGAGCTAAAGGTTGATTAAACCGTTCCAGAGGCGGCCCGTTCGCTTTGCCGTCCGCTGCTGTAGAAAAGCCAGCCTGCCAGCAGGTAGTTGCAGCCTACCAGCAACGAGGCGGGCGAGATCAGGGTTGGTGGTGGGAAGAAGGCAGGTAGAGCGACCAGCGCGCCAAACTGGCAGAA
>JBBROH010000121.1:0-13368 GCA_038229595.1 Chloroflexia bacterium
ACATCATCGTTGAGAACGAGGAGAGTGGACGGCGCGGCTTCCAGTTCCAGCCTGGCGCGCTGTTCGCCAACCTGGTGCTTGCCGACGAGATCAACCGGGCTACCCCGATGTCGCTCTCGGAGCTGCTTGAAGGGATGCAGGAGGGAACGGTCTATGTCGCCCGCAAGACGCAAATTCTACCCAAACCTTTCTTCGTCCTTGCCACCCAGAACCCGCTGGAGATGGAGGGTACCTACCCGCTGCCAGAGGCGCAGCTTGACCGCTTCTTCTTTAAGATGATCGTTCCCTTCCCCTCGGCGGAGGAACTGCTGACGATCAGCGACCGCACCACCAGCGGCTACCATGTCACGCCACACAAAGCGACTGACGGGGCGACCATCCTGGCGATGCAGGAGTTGGCGAAGCAGACCCCGATTGCTAGCCACGTGACTCGCTATGCTGTGCGGATCATCCTCGCCAGCCACCCCGACATCAAGCCGACTGCGCTAGTCAAGCGGTTCGTGCGCTATGGGGCCAGCCCACGCGGGTTGCAGGCGATGATCCTGGGGGCCAAAATCAACGCTCTGCTAGATGGCCGCTTCAACGTCGGCTACAAAGACATTCGCGGGGTCGCCACCTCCGCCCTGCGCCACCGCCTGATCCTTAATTTCGACGGTGACGCAGAGGGGATCAGCGCAGATGCCATCGTCGCCAACATCCTGGAGGAAGTGAAAGAGGAGGATTAGGGGCAAGTTGAGTGAGCTTGCGCCGCAATATGCCTATGCAGATCGACCTCAACTGCGATATGGGTGAGATAGAGAGCGGACTGGACGCAGAACTGATGCCTTACTGCACCTCGGCCAATGTCTGCTGTGGGCTACACGCGGGCGGCCCAGCGGTGGCGGCGCGCACTATCAGGCTGGCAAAGCGGCAGGGGGTGACGGTCGGCGCACATCCTGGCTATGATGACCGCGCCCACTTTGGTCGCCGCGAGTTGCACCTGGCTGACGACGAGCTACGCGGGCTGCTACGCTACCAACTTGCGGCCTTTGCGGCCCTCTGCGACGACGCGGGTTGGGCGGCAGGTCACGTGAAGCTACATGGCGCATTGTACAATCAGGCGATGCACGACGAGCGGATCGCGGGCCTGTTCGTCGCCACTGTGCGGCAGTTTGCCAGCCACCTGCGCGTGGTCGCCCTGGCTGGTTCGCCACTGGTGGAGATCGCCAGAGCAGCGGGACTGCGGGTGGCCGAGGAAGCCTTCGCCGACCGCGCTTATCAGGCGGATGGCAGATTGCGGTCTCGCACGCAAAAAGATGCTATACTGTCACCAGCCGCCGCCGCTGCTCAGGCAGTGCGGATCGCGCAAGAGGGGACGGTGCTAGCCCACGATGGCGGCTTGTATCGCCTCCATGCCGACACGATCTGCGTGCATGGCGACAGCCCACTAGCCCTGGCGACGGTGCAGGCGGTGCGTGAGGCACTGGCTGCCGCCAACATTGCAGTGAGAGCGTTTGGGGAGGACGAAGATTAGATGGCCGCAGACTTCATGCTCGACTACCGTTGCCAGCCAAAACAGCAGTACGGCACCACCTGGCTACACCAACTTAGCAAGATGGAACGCCGGGTACGGGCTGCCCGTCGTACCGGCCCGCTCTCGGTCAAAGAGGCGAGCAAGGAGTACGGCATCAACCCGGCGGACATGGATCGCGCCCTCGCTCCTTTGCGGGCGGCCCAGCCTAGCTGTCTAACCTGCCCCGCCAACTTCGTCGCCCGCCTCGACCGCGACCCGGTGGCAGTCGGCTGCTGGGCCAGCCTCGAATACCCGATTGACGAAACCAGCGAACTTGTCCTCAGCCTGCTCGTCCACCGCCTGGCAATGGCAACCGACGACCTCGAACCAGCGCGTAGCTTCCTCAACCTGATCCTGGAGGAGCAACGCAAGATCACTGGCCTCAGCATCTTCACCCTGCGCGGCAAGCGGGGCAGCGGTGCGCCGAAGGGGACGCGCTTCCTCGGCCAGACTACTCTGCGCGGGGTCTACTTCGACGCGCCAGAGCAGCCTTTCCGCCTACCCTACCCGCGCACCGGTCGCTACTACGATATCGGGGCCGACCAGATTTGGCAACTGCTCTTTCTGCGCGAGATCAGCGCGGACATGATCACCCCCTTCTACCACTTTGTCACTAGCTGGCTAGAGGAGGCGGTGCGCCTGATCAAAGACCCGCTGACCACTCTCGATCAGCGCGATGCTGTGCGCGACTCGGTGACGCTCAATGGGCTGGCCCGCATCCGCAAGCTGCTTGCCCTCGCCCAGCAACTCAGCGTGGGCGTGTTGGTAGAGTATTGAGCAGCAGCTAACAAAGCAGCCAACAGTTGATCTAGCTGCTCAATCAGCAGGTCGGGTGGGGGAGTGCTAGCCGTTGGCTGCTCCTGGCGATACTCGTGGCTGAGGACGGCTTGCATCCCTAGTTCCTGTGGGCTATGTACATCCTCTAGCAGGCGGTCGCCGACGAACAGGCAGGCAGCGGGCGCGACTGCCAGCCTCGCGCAGATCGCCGCGTAGATGCGGGGGTTCGGCTTGCGCCAGCCCACTTCGCAGGAGAACACACAAGCGTCTAGCCGCCCGGCAATGCCGATTTCGCGCATACTATCCAGCACCAGGTCAGCGTAGCCGAAGTAGTTGGAGCAGAGGCCGAGACGATAGCCGCGCCCACGCAGGTCGTCCAGCACCGCGTAGGTGTAAGGGCTAACTAGCGCAGGGCTGTAATCATATCGCGGCCCATATCGTAGATCGTGCGCTGCAAGGCCGCATCTTCGGCATCCTCTGGGGCGACCTCACGCATCGCCAGAGCCATGGTGCTGGCCGCGTCGTACTCCAACCGCCCGCCTGGTTGCTCCTCATAGTAGGAGGTAGCGACCAGTTGACCAACCAACCCCTGGTGGTGGCGCAGTTGCTCTGCGTCAAGAGCCACATCTGGGCGGGCGAGGCGCAACTGCCGGGCAGTCTCAGCATAGAATTGGTCATCTTCATACTGGCTGATCGGGGTGCGGATCAGGGTGTCGCCCAGGTCGAAGATGATCGCCTGGATGCGTTCTGCTTGCAGCAAACTGGCTCCTCCACTAGTCTAGTGGCGATAGTGATGTTGCATCTGTTGCATTTGTGCTATAATCGGGGGCGAAAGGGGAACGCAAATGCAACGCTTCATCATCATCGGTCTACTAGCTTTTGTCATCTTGATCATCGTCACCAATGCCAACAACTTCGGGCCAGACGGCTCGGCCAACAGCCTCCCGGCTCTCAGCCCTACGGGGGTAGCTGACCAGCATAGCCAGTATCGGGCCTGGATCGCTGATGCCCACAAGCGGTACCCCTACAGCGAGTCGGAGGACAAGATGTGGCGGGTGCTGCTCTGCGAGTCCAGTGCGCGGTCTAACGCATACAATGCCAGCGGCCCCTATATCGGCCTCTACCAGTACAGCCCGGCCACCTGGGGCGGCAACTGGAACCCCTACCGCAACTACTCAATCTACAACGCGCAGGCTCAAATCTATGCCACCGCCGCCGCCTGGCAACAGAGCCACCAGAGTTGGTGGGAGTGCTACTACAAATAAGTGGCTAGCACCGGCTTAGGCAAGCAGTCGCCCGCCGCGCCTAGCCAAAGTACATCCCGTGGAAGCCGAAGGGGATGTGGTGCGGCACAGTGGCGCGGCCAAGTTCGGTGAAACTGGCGGCATCGAGGACGAGCAGGAAGGAGTTACCCTGCTCGCTATCGAGGACGACGGAGAGGATCACGCCATCGTCCTCGGCCTGCGCAGCGGGCGCAGCAACGAAGACCGGCTCACCAGGGTAGCAGCCAGGGACGAACCAGGTCTGCGTACTACATTGCTGCACGTCGGCCTTGACTAGCTGATTGAGGAAGTCGTGTGGGCGTTGGTCGCTCAAGCCCTGGGCGTAAGCGTAGCGGTAGGGGCGGCCATTATAGGCATAGTTGATGCGTGGCAATTCCATGCTCACCTCGGTCAGCGTCTCGGCCTGCACCGTCGTCCCCGCCAACGGCACGCGGTAGCGGCGCAGGGTGGGCAGCGGCACGGGAGTAACCTCGGCCTGCGGATGACGCAGCGGTTCGAGGTAGAGAGCCTGGATGATCGAGGGGTCGGGGAAGGCTAGCAGGTCAACTACGATCTGGTCACCCTCCTCATAGGCGTTGACGTGGTGGAAGCAGAAGAAGGGGTTGCTGCGGTATTTGCCCACCAGCTTGCCGCTCGCCAGTTCAACTACCAGGAAGTTCATCCCACGCTCTGGCTGCCAATCCATGTTTTCGGCAACCGCCTTGCCGCTGAGCAGCAGGCCCAGCGAGTTGAAGTAGAGCGGGTACTCGGCCAGGATCGCATAGTGTTCAGTGATGCTGAAGCTGTGCATATAGGCAGGGCGCATGGTCGGCAGGCTGGCGATCAGGCTGCGCTTGGCTTCGTGGGCGGCAGTACGAAAGAGGTTGTAGGCACTGGGCGCACCAAACTTAACCATATTGTTGATGCCATCACCGTTGCGGTCGGCGTGCGGGTGCGGGGTGCTGACCACCCCCGCTAGCTTGTCATCGAAACGGACGAGGCCGACGGTCGCTAGCGTCTGTGGGTCAAACTCAATCGGCAGCGGTAGCTCCGTCCAGGCCACGAACTTGTCGGCTACCTTGCCGATGCTGACGTTGGTGTTGTAGCCACCCTCCTGGTCGAACATAGTAGTAAACCGCTTGAAGATCGAGCGGCAGGGGTCGCTGGCAAACTCCAGGTAGCCGATTTGCCCCTCGCGTTCGGCGTACTCGTAGGCGGGGCTGACCACGAACTTGTTTGCATAGCTGACCTTACCGCCGCTGAAGGCAAACTTGTGCAGCATCGCCTGCCCATCGAACCAGTGGCGCAAGCTCTGCTGCGCCAAGTCGAAGCGGGCAGGGCCGTTGCGAACCAACATCCCGCTCAACCAGCCCGGTATCTGCCCAACCACGGGCAGTTCATCCAGCGTAAACTCCTGCTCTAGCGGCGCAAAGCCCTGCGCGTAAAGCGGCTGCATCTCAATTGCCATCTTCATCCTCCTGCCAGCCAGCCGCCCTGGATCAGTGGCGGCGGCGTGGCCCAGTGTTGTAGCCTTCTACCGCTCAGTGTCGGTTGCCAAAAATCAGCAGCAAGCGAACGAACAGGTTGATCACGTCTACGAAGATGGTCGAGGCGACCGCCACCGCTGCGTGCATGGTTGGTCGCAGGCGCATCCCCCGATTCCAGTCGTAGACGATATAGAGGGTAAAGAGGATCGCCGCGAACCAGTCGAGCCAGCCGAAGTTGACCCGCACCCCAAACAGGCTAAGAACCCCACCGAGCAACTGACCGCCGATCACCACCAGCAGGCCGCCGAACAGGTAGCTGCCCCAACCAGCGAGGCTGCGCGGGATCAGGATACCCAACGTACTGAGGCCGACCGTCGCCACTGCGGTCAGCATCACCACCTGAGTGACCGAAGCCGAGGTGAAGCGGGCGGTGAAGGGGCCGACCAGCAGGCCAAGCGCGCTACTTGTTACCACAAAGCCGAGTGCGGCAGTCGGCCAGTTGTTGGCCCGTGCGGTGATGATCGAGCCACCAATGCTGAACGCGAGGATCAGCAGGCTCATCCACCAGGTAACCCGCCAGCCGTGAGACAGCGACCCAGCCAGCACGCTGAGGCCCAGCCCGGCCAGCAACCAACCGCCAATCGCCCCCACATAGAGGCGCAGCGGCAGTAGCCCTTCAGCCGCGGCAGCCTTTGCCAGGATTTGGCCCGACGAGGGCAGGAAAGACGACGACTCCGCAGTTCCCCTATTATCCATCACAGTCTCCTTTACAGAGGGCGAACCCAGCCCTACTTCTTTGGTCAAGCATAGCATAAACTCGCAAGCCACGCAAGGCCACTTGCCCGCGATATGGCTGTTGTGGGTGGCGTTCAGGGCAGGCGTAGGGCGCGATCCAGGGAGAGGGGGCCGCCGCCGCTGATTGCCAGAGCGAAGCAGGCGGCTAGCAGGCTGAGGTCGTACTCGTAGCCACCAACGAAGCCCTGCTTGAACTTGACCTGCACTATCGCCACCAACATGGTGAAGGCCAGTAGCAGAGCGACCAGACGGGTGCAGAAGCCGAGGGCGAGCGCAAACCCGCCGCCGTACTCCACCAGGGTGACGACCCAGGCCATCAGGCGCGGAGCGGGGGTACCCTGCGCCCGCAGTAGCTCCGCCACGTCCGCGACCCCCGCGCCAAACTTCGCGTCTGTGCTGCTGCCGTACACTTTCGGCCTGCCATGCGCGATGAAGCTGGCGGCCAGCATAGCCCGCAGGGGGAGGGCAGCCCAACCCTGGTACTTCGTCAACTGCTCCGCTGCCTTGCTGATCAACTTTCGTCCTCCATCTCCACACTCAATGCAGGGTGCTTGCTCATGATATCTTGCAGGGCGCGGCCAGCCCAGTGGCGCACCTCCGCGTCAGGAGCAGCAAGCAGGCGGCGCAGGGCTGGCACTGCTGGCGGCCCAATCTGGGCCAGCGCGCCCGCAATGTCATAGTGGTAGGCGTGGGCTGCTTGCAAGGCCAGAGCCAGCGGCGCGACCGCCCGCGCATCAGCTATCTGCCCTAGCCCCTCGGCTGCACCCATCGCCAGGTAGGGATCGCCCGCCAGGAGGGGGAGCAGGTGGTCTACCGCGGGTGGCCCGTAGCTACCGAGGGCGCGGGCTGCGGCCATCTGCACCTCCTGATCCACGTCGGCGAGGGCGGCAACCAGGGCAGCGAAGGCACTGGCTGGCGGCTGGCTCAAGCTAGCCAGATAATCAGCAGCGTGTACCTGGCTGAAGCTGTTGGGGGCGTGCAGCAATGTGGCGGTCAAGGCCGCGATCCGCTGCTGCTCCCGCTCCTGCTCGTGCATGGGCTGGCTCCTCAAGGGCGTGGCTAGTAGGCGTTACGCCCGGTAAAGATTTGCACTATCGTGCGGGCAATGATCTTCAGGTCGAGCAGCACCGACCAGTTCTCTACGTAGAGCAGGTCGAAGCGGGTGCGCTCCTCAATGTCGGTGTCCCCGCGCAAGCCATTGACCTGGGCCAGGCCGGTGATGCCTGCCTTCTCCTTGTGGCGCAGGCGATAGAGGGGGTTGACCCGGCCTCGTTCGGCCACGAACTGCGGCTGCTCTGGGCGGGGGCCGACCACGCTCATCTCCCCCAAGATCACGTTGACGAACTGCGGCAACTCGTCAATCGAGAGGCGGCGGATCAGCGAACCGATCCGTGTGCGCCGCGGGTCGTTCGCCGTCGTCCACTTGCCCAGCCGCTCTGCATCCTGGCGCATCGAGCGAAACTTGATCACCAGGATCGGCTTACCGTCCAGCCCCACGCGCTCTTGGACGAAGAAGACGGGGCCGGGCGACTCCAGCTTGATCAGCACGGCGGTGATGAACATGATCGGCGAGGTTAGCACCAGCACAATGCTGCTAAAAACGATGTCGAAGGCGCGCTTGATCAGCCGATTGGTACCGCGTAGGGTCACGTCGCGCACGCTGTAGAGCGGCAAGCCGTTGAGGTCGGTCGGTCCAGCATGGTTGTCAATGATCAGTTGCAAGATGTCAGGGTAGAAGCGGATGCCCACCTGCTGGTTGCCCAATGCGCTCACTATGTCCAGCACATCCTGCGGGTCGTAGCCGGGCAGGGCAACAATCACCTCATCAATATTGTAGGCGCGCACAATATTGGCGACTTCATCCATGTAGCCGAGGATGCGTTCACGTACTACCGGGTCGCGGCTGTCTCCCTCATCACGGTCATGCTCACCTTCGAGGAAGCCAACCACTTCATAGCCCAGGGTAGGCACGCCGTTGATCCGATCCCAGACCAGCCGCGCCGCCTGCCCACTGCCAACCACCAGCAACCGCTGGCGGGCCATCCCTTGCCGCCGCAACACCCCCACCAGCCCGCCATAGGCGAAGCGGATTACGCTAACCAAGACAATGCAGAGCAGCCAGCCGAGGATCAGGGTCTGCCGCGAGTAGATGAAGCGGTCTCCCAGCAAGAGAAAGTTGGCGGCCAGCGCAACGAACGTGCCGCTGGTGACAGAGGCAACCAGCTTGTAGAACTCGTCAATGCGCGAGGTACCACGCCGCAAGGTGTAGAGGCCAGAGAGATTGAAGACCCCCAGCAAGGCTAGCTCGGCGACGACCAGCATGGCAGCGTAGGTGTCGGTGGTCGGCGGGTTGAAGTCGCGCAGGCTCTCAGAGCGCAGGGTATAGGCGAGGTAGAAAGCGAAGCCGACCGCCAACAGGTCGAGGGCAAGCTGGGCGATCACAAAGAGGATGTGCAGCCAGTCGGGGGCGCGCCCTGGGGCGGGGCCGGGGGTTAGATAGGGGCGGGTGCGGGCCTCCCGGCGGCGGGCCGGATCGGGTGGTTGCTCATCAAGGGCGGGTGGGCGGTTGATCGTCTGGCTCATAAAGCTACTCGTTTCCTGCTGCGTGGGCGGAGCAAGTTCTGCACCAGTGCTAGGCCAGCCTTGCCCCAGATGCCGATGGCGATCAGCCAGTTGAGCAGGAAGAAGGTAGTGCTGGCATAGTGCTTGTGGTGGAAGATGCTCATACTGCGGTAGAACTGTATAATCATGCGATAGCTGCTACGCCGCGTACTCTCACCCTTGTAGTGGATCACCCGCACGGCAGGGTTGTAGTAGACCTGCCAGTCGCGCTGCTTGATGCGGTAGGCCCAGTCCAAATCTTCGCCATACATGAAGAAGCTGTCATCCATCAGCCCAACCTGGTTGATCGCTTCAGCCCGCAGCAGCATGAACGCGCCCATCACTGCGTCCACCTCGGTCAACACGTCGGGGTCGGCAAAGGTCATGTTGTAGCTGGCGAAGCGACGCGAGTGGGGAAAGAGCTTGCTGAGGCCAGCCAACTTGTAGATCGAGTTGAGCGGGGTAGGGAAGCCGCGCCTGCACGCCAGGTCTAGCTGCCCGTTGGGGCGCACCATCTTCGGCCCAGCAATGCCCGCCTGGGGGTGCGCGTCCATAAAAGCGACCATTGCGGCTAGCGCGTCGGGCGGCAGGATCGTATCGGGGTTGAGCAGCAGCACGTACTTGCTGGCGATGTTCGCTACCGCACCGGGCTGACCACTTGCGCGACCAGCCGCGCTCAACTCGCTGAGGGCGAGGTTGTTGCCATAGGAGAAGCCGCCATTGCGCGGGCTGCGGATCAGGTGCAGGTTGGCGTGTTGGGGCTGGAACTCGGTCGCCACCATCTCTGCGCTACCGTCCTGGGAAGCATTGTCTACCAGCCAGACCGCAAAGGGGAAGGAGGTGCTGCTGGCAAAGACGCTCCGCAACGCCTGGCGCAAAACTGCACAAGTGTTGTAGCTGACCATGATCACGCTAAGGGCTGGGTCGCTCATGAGCAGATTATAGCACATCTGGCAAGGGCTGAATAGCCCATTTGGATTAACAACCAATTAGCAGCAGCCGGGTTGTACTTGGCAGGTCAGGGGGCGGTTAGCCCGACCGCCCCACAGCAGGGTTAGGGTTGGCTGTTCATTGCCCGGTGGACTACTTTGGCGAGTTCACCCCGGCGGATGTTGTCGTTGGGGCGGAAGCAGAGGCCAGTGGTGGGCGGCAAGCAGGCAGCCCCGCTGATGATCGCCCGACTAACCAGCGTCTCAACCGCGTTGTAGCCGAAGCCAGTGGCGGGCAGGTCGCTAAAGGTAGCAGTGCCGGGAGTGAAGGGCGGGTAGGCCCGCGCTCTTTGTACGATAGCGGCCACCTGCACCCTACTGATATTGACGTTGGGGCCATAGCAGGGCGGTTGCACGCCCAGGGCGGCGCACTGGCTGCTGCTCAAGCCGTTGACTACGCTAGCGTGGGCGGCGGCCTCAATGTAACCGTAGAAGATGCTGCCCGTCGCCACGTCGTTGAAGGTCGGCGCGGTGGGGGTGAAGTTGGGGATGGCAAAGGCCAGCACTGCAATTTTGGCGAACTCGCCACGCCTGGCGGTGTCGTTCGGGCGGAACAGCCCATTCGCGCCGCTGACGATGCCACGACAGGCAAGGAACTGGATGTCGCCGTAGAAGATGTTGCTGGTTGGCACATCGCTGAAGGTGAGCAGGCAGGGGCTGGCCGTGCTAGTAGCAGTGCTGGTCGCCCTCAGCGTAGCGGTAGCAGTGGCGGTGTTTGTTGCCGTGGCGGTGGCGGTCAACGTACTGGCAGTGGCCGTCGCCGTCAACATCGCTGTGGCGGTGTTTGTTGCCGTGGCGGTGCTGGTCGCCGTCAACGTACTAGTGGCCGTGGCGGTGCGGCTGGCCGTGGCCGTCAACGTACTAGTGGCCGTGGGGATCAACGTACTGGTGGCGGTGGCGGTGCGAGTGGCGGTGTTTGTTGCTACCGCAGTGGGTGTTGCCGTCGCGGTCGGTGTAGTGGCTGGGGCGCAGAGGCTGAGGCTATCGAGGCCGATGTAGTCACCATTCGCGCCACTGGAGCCAGCCCCAGTGACGAAGTAGCGGAAGCCCACCCGCCCGTTGCTTGGCCCTGCGAGACCGCTGATCGTCGCCGAGTAAGCCGTCCAGGTGCTGGGGTAGCCACCGATAGTGAGGGCGGGGTTGATCGTCAGCAAGGTGGTGGTGAAGTCGCCGACGCTGCTGGCGGTGCCACCCACGTTGCTGCTGCTACCGTTGCTGCTAAGGCGCACTTCGAGGCGATCAGGGAAGGCTGGTGCGCCAACGGTGCGGCTCCAAAAGCGCAGGGTGTCGCCATTATTGAGCGGACGCGGGGGAGTGAGCAGCCAGGTGCTGATCGTGCCGCTGATGCCGCCAACGCTGCTGAAGTTGGCGGCGGCGTAGGCTGTGGCGGCACCCGCCTGGGCCGGGAAGATCGCGCTATCGCCCTGGAACCAACTGCTACTACCGACCGGCTGGCTGTTGTTCTGGATCACCCAGCCGCTGCCAACCAGACTCCCCACGTTGGCGAAGCCCTCGCTGAGGCAGGCGGCGGGCGCAGGCGTGTCGGTGGGGACAACAGGGCTGCTGGTGTTTGTCGCACTGGCAGTGTTGGTGGCAGTGCTGGTCGGGATCGGACTGGCGGTGGCGGTGGACATACTGGTGGGGCTGGCGGGGGCAGTGCTGGTAGGCGTGTTGGTTGGCATAGCATAGATGGGGCTGTAGAGGTTGATGCTGAGGCCGCTGTAGAGGTAGTTGGGGCCGACAGTGCTGGCAGCATTGCAGTGTATCTGCAAGCCGCTGCCACCCGTGTAGCTCTCGATGCCCGCACTGGCTTCGCTGCCGTTGCTCCGCCCATTCATCTGGCGGTAGATGTAGAGGATGTCACCGGTGCCTTCACTAACCTGTAGCTGGAAGGTGGAGGTGACACCAGGTTGGCCCGCGTGAGCCACCCCGCGCCACTCGACGATGAAGAAGCGGTCGGGGCTGCTGCCGATCACGTCGGTGAAGACCCCAGCGGCGGGGTTACTGCTGTCGCCCACCAGGTCGTCCCAGTTGGCGGCCAGTACGCCATTCGGCAGGCTGGCGTTCGGCAGGCAGGGGTTGCTGGCGAGGGCGGCGGTGCCGCTGATCGTGCTACCGATCTGGATGTAGCCTTTGCCAGTGATCGTGCCAGTGTAGTAAATCTGGCCGTAGTAGTTGAGCGGCATGGTCAGGGTGAAGGGCCGCTGCTCCTGGTTGAAGTTGTTCGCCAGCACGCGGTTACTGGCGGGCAGGTAGCCGCCCGCCGACTCGAAGCAGTTGTAGCCAGAAGCGTCGGCGGGGCTGTCAGGCAGCGTGAAGTTAAGGTAGTTGTTGCCATAATCCAGATAGAAGGTTTGAGTGAGCGGCTGGTAGCAGCCACCACCAGTGGCGACAATGGTGTAGCTCCCGATGTCAGCGGTGGTAGTATAGTAGCCAATGGTGGTCGGTTCAGTGCTGATCGTGGTAGTGGTGGGAACGAAGTCGGGGATCAGCAGCAAGGTAGCGGATAGGGGCTGACCGTAGCTGTCTTGCACGTTGCCGCTTAGCGAGACAATGCTCCCCACTGGCTTGGCATTGCTGGGCGCAGCAGGGCGCGGCTGAAGATTAGCGGCGGGACGTGGCAGCCGTCGCCCACTGCTCAGTGGTAGCGGAGCGGCAGGGCGGGCAGGACTGACGGCAGGCTGGGCGGTAGCGGGGGCAACTGCCAGCGTGCCAAGCAGCAAACTGAACATGGTAACTGCCAGCACGAGGCTGGCAACGGTACGGCTTGTTGTTCTTTTCATCTTATCATCCTCCAGCCCCATTCTATCCTATTACTAACTAGAACGCAAAGGGGGCGCAGGCCGATTTGGCCTGCGTCCCCTCTCGATTATGCTTGCCCCCACAGCCATCTGGCGAGGGTGGGGAAATTAGAGTGAGCTAGCGGCTAACCCCCAGCGGGAAGTTGAGTGCGAGGTAGACGACCTTCGATAGTTCGGCGCGGGTAGCCAGCGCGTTCGGGCGGAAGCTGCCGTCAGGGAAGCCGCCCACCCACTGCCGGGCCGTCGCTGTCTGGATGTAGCTGTAGGCCCAGTAGGTAGTTGGTACGTCAGGATAAGTGGTAGTACTGGTCTGGGCGGCAGTGCCAGAGGCAACTACGACCATCTTCACCAGTTCAGCGCGGGTGATCGGGTTGTTCGGGCGGAAGCAGGGGGCGGCCACGCCAGCCGCTGCACACTGGGCTGCGTTCTGGCCGTTGATCACCCCCGCCGCCGTCAGGCTCTCAATGTAGCCATAGGCCCAGTAGGTAGTTGGTACGTCGCTGAAGCTCCGCACAGCCGGGGTTGTGCGTGGGATGCTGAAGGCCAGCGTGATCATCTTACTGAACTCAGCGCGGGTGATCGGGTTGTTGGGCCGGAAGTAGCCATCTGCGTAGCCGCTAACGATGCCGCGACAGGTCAGATAGCGGATGTAGCCGAAGAAGAAGTTCTCGGTTGGCACGTCGGGGTAGTAAACTGTGCAGAGGGTGGGGCTGGGCGAAGGTGTACCACCAGCCGCCGTTGCGGTAGCGGTGGCCGCTGTGCCAGTTAGGGTGGCGGTAGCGGTGGCTGCTGTGCCAGTTACGGTAGCGGTAGCGGTGGCCGCTGTGCCAGTTGCGGTCGCAGTGGAGGTCGCGGTTGCAGTTGTGCCACTCAGGGTTGCAGTCGCGGTTGCAGTTGTGCCACTCAGGGTTGCAGTCGCCGAGGGTGTAGCGGTACTGCTGGCTGTGCTGGTGGGGGTGCTAGTCAGTGTGACGCTCAGGGTCGCGGTGGCCGAAGGCGTGGCGGTGCTGGTGGCTGTGATGGTGGGGGTGGGCAGGTCAGGCTCGAAGTCGTGGATCGTGCGGGCGTTACTGATGCCGATCTCAAAGCCGTCTACGTAGCCGA
>JBBROH010000122.1:0-13294 GCA_038229595.1 Chloroflexia bacterium
ACAGGAGAATCAGCCTGAAAAGGAGGGAGGAGGTTAGATGGCGGGTAGCAGTGCGGGTTTGCAAGATAGCCTCAGCTTGTCCAGGTGGGGGCGTAACCAGGCAGCCAGTTGCTCTACTACCTTCCTGGCTCCACCTATATGATAGCACACGCTGTCAATGCTGCTGTTTTGCTGCCCTGCAACCAAACCAAAAGCCCCCGTCCTTAGACGAGGGGCTGGCAAGCTGACTGCTTAGTAGTGGACGATCACCGGGGTGCCAACGTTGGCGAAGTTCTTGTAGAGCCAGGTTGAGGCTGGGGTGGTGGCATTGATGCAACCGTGGCTGTGTGGCCTGCCAAAGTCGTCGTGCCAGAAGGTGCCGTGGATCGCTTCGCCAGTCAGGTTGAAGTACTGGGGGTACGGCACGTCGGCCAGCTTGTAGTATTCGGGCGAGAACTTGTCTACCTCGCGGTTCTCCATCGTCTGCTTCTCCAGGCGATAGTAAATCTTCCAGCGACCGACATTGGTGGTGTGCGAGATTGTGCCGCTGCTAATCAGGGTTTGCAGCACGGGGTTCTGGCCCTCGAAGGCGGTGAGCGTCTGCTGCGTGAGGTTGACATCAATCCAGCGGCCCGCCAGCCGTTGCTGGGGGATTGGTATCTTGATCGGCCCGCCCAGCTTGACCAGGCTAGAGTGCATATAGTAATTGCGCTCCCGCTCTGGCTGGATGCCAACCTTGTACCAGATGTTGTTGCCGTTGATGTTATCGCCAACCACCGTACCGTAGATCATCACCACCCGCCCAGGCCGCCAGGTGGCGAGCAAGGTGCCAGTGACGCTGGGGGCAGAGCGCACATTGCCGCCGGTGGGGGCCACGCCAAGCGAGATGCCGACCGCGTTGGTGAAGGTGAAGGTGGGGCCGGGCCTGGTCGTCGTGATCGGCCTGGTCGTGGTCGGCACTGGTTGCGGGGCCACTGCGGTCGGGGTCGCCAGGTTCACGGCAGTGCTGGTCGGCAAGGGCGGTCGCTGCCCAGGCTGGGTTTCCTCCTGGTTCTCCGTCGCGGTCGGCGGGGCGGGGCGGGCAGTTGCGCTGGCCGAGGGCTGCTGGCTAGCGGCACGCAGGAACTCGCCACTAGCCCAGCCGCTCAAGCTGCCGCTGCTGAGGGGATACCAGCCAAAGCTAGCTGCCCCGCTGACGGTGGCAACTTCACCCTGCTTGAGGATGCCAAGCGATGGGTTGCTCCGGGCGGGGCCAGAGCGCAAGTTCATGTCCACGAGCGGGCTGACAAGCTGGCCGACCGCAAAACCAGCGACCTGGGCCTGGCTAGCTGGTGCGCCAAGCGTAAGCACGGTAAGCAACAACGTCAGCACTGCCAACCCCGCTCCAACCTTGTAGGTGTTCGACTTCCTCTGCTTCACATTCACCTCCTGGATTGCACGTTTGTTTCATAGACTATAACGTAGGAACAGCACAATAGTCACCTTATTATACGCTATTTGTGCCAGCTTAGTTTCCCGCTGGGGGTGGTTTGTCAACTATGTAGCCCAATCCGCTAGCCTCATCCAACCCACTGGCAGATCGCCGCCCGCCGCCAGCCGGGTAGGTTGCCTGGGGATGCTTTACAAAGCAGAGAGCAGGGTATATAATGCGGGCAACGCTGGCGAACGCAGGCTGTCACAAGGTAGACGTGCGAGGTGGCTATGGCGGAGCAGGGGGACAAGACGCTAACTTGTCTGGTGGTTGGTAGGGCCGGGGGCGAAGTAGGAGACGGGCTAACCACCAACTTGCTAGCGACAGCGCAGCAGGCAGTGGCGGCCCAGGGCGGCGCACTGCGGCTGGACGATGGCTATGCCTATGCTAGCTTCGGCGGGGCTGTCGCTGGCTTGCTAGCCGCCCAGGCTATCCTACGAGTGGCTGGCGAGCCGGGCGCAGGGGTAGCAGCGGCAGCCCTGCACAGTGGGTTGGCCCAGGGCGGCGAGGTGCAGAGCAGCACCCTGACCTTTGCCCAGGCTACTGCTCTGCTGGCCCTCGCCAACCCCGGCCAGTTGCTACTCTCTGGGGCAACGGTGGGGCTGTTGAGCGACGAACCAGCCGCCCCACTGCAACTGCGCGACTTTGGCGAACGGCAGGTGGGTGAGGGGCTACTGCGGGTCTATCAGGCGGTCAGCCCTGGGCTGGTCGCTTTCTTCCCTTCGCTCAAGACCTACTCCCAGCTACCCAACAACCTGCCTGCGCCCACCAATCCCTTTATCGGGCGCACCGAGGAGCTACAGGCAGCCTGCGCCCTCCTCAGCCGCCCTGATGTGCGCCTGCTCACCCTCACCGGGGCGGGCGGTAGCGGCAAGACGCGCCTAGCCCTACAAGTCGCCAGCCACCTGCTGGATGAGTACAACGGGGGGGTTTGCTTCGTCTCCCTGGCCCAGGTCAGCGATACTGCCCGCGTAGCCTCGGTGATCGCCCAGGGGTTGGCGGTGCAGGAGCAGGCGGGGATTAACCTCAACACCGCCCTGATTGCCCACCTGCAAGAGAAGAAGCTGTTGTTGGTGATCGACAACTTCGAGCAGGTGGTGGAGGCTGCCGCCCTGATTACCGACCTGCTGCGGGGCGCGAGTGGGTTGAGGGTGTTGATCACCAGCCGGGCTGCCCTGCGACTCTACGGCGAGTGGGAGGTGCCAGTGCCGCCGCTGCGCCTGCCCGACCTGCGCCACCTGCCGCCGCCCGCTCGCCTGATCGAGTACGAGGCGGTCGCCCTCTTTGTCAGCCGGGCGAAAGCCAGCCGCTTCGACTTCGCGTTGACCGACGAGAACGCGGTGAGTGTGACCGCGATTTGCGCGCGACTAGACGGCCTGCCGCTGGCAATAGAGTTGGCCGCTGCCCGCATCAAGCTGCTAACCCCGCAGGCTATCGAGGCGCGGCTGGGCAATCGGCTCAAGCTGCTGACTAGTGGTGGCCGCGATCTGCCTGCCCGCCAGCAGACCTTGCGGGCGACGATTGATTGGAGCTACAACCTGCTGGACGAGGATGGGCAGGCTACCTTCCGCCGTCTAGCGGTCTTTGTTGGTAGCTGCACCTTTGAGGCAGCCGAGGCGGTCTGCAACCTGGCGGCTGGCACCCCGATCAGCATCATGGATGGCTTGGAGGAACTGGTCAGCGAGAGCCTGCTCAGCCGCGAGGAGCAGGCCGAGCAGTCGCGCTTTGTGATGATGGAGACGCTGCGCGAGTATGCGTTGGAGAAGCTGGCCGAGAGCGGCGAGGCGGAGGGCTTGAGCCGCCAACATGCTGCCTACTACTTCGACCTGGCGAAGGCAGCCAGCCTCCGCCTGCGCGACCCCGACCAGGCGGCCCACCTCAACCAGTTGGAGACCGAACACAACAACATCCGGGCAGCACTTGGCTGGCTGCTAGCCCAGGGTGGGGCCGATGGCGAGCGCGCCCTCGACCTGGCCTCGTCCCTACGCCTGTTCTGGCTGATGCGCGGCTACTTGCGCGAGGGGCGCGCCTGGTTGGAGCAGACACTGGCGGCTAGCAACGGCGAAGACCAGGACGTGCGTGCCAACGCTCTCACCGGCCTCGGCATGATCACCAATCGGCAGGGCGAACTTGCTACTGCCAGCCACTGTTACCAGCAGAGCCTGGCAATCTACCAGCAGCTAGGCAACCAGCGGCGCATTGCCGCCAGCCTCAATAATCTTGGCACTATTGCCGCCGCACAGGGTGATTACGCTGCCGCTGCTGCCTTCTACAAGCAGGGAATAGCGATCCTGCGCGCTCTCGGCCACCGCCGCGACGAGGCTGCCCTGCTCAACAATCTAGGTACGCTGAACCGCCGAGAGGGAGACTATGCGGCGGCCCACAGCCTGTTCGACCAGAGTTTGGCGATTGCCCGCGAACTGGGCGACAACTGGACTGCCACCGCTGCCCTGACCAACCTGGGGCTGATCGAGGTTCACGAGGGCAACTATGCCGCTGCCGCCACCCTGCTACGCGAGAGTGTCACCCTGTTCGACACCCTGGGCGACCACCTGAGCCTGTCGGAGGCGGTGCTGGGGTTGGCGCGCCTGGCAGCGCAGGATGGCAGCTACCGCGATGCCACCCTCCTTTATGCAGCAGCCGATGCCGTGCGCCTGCTGGTCGGCTTGCAGCGACAGGCGCAGGAGCAGCAGCAGGTAACGACCGAGTTGGCCGCCCTGCGGATGCAGATCAGTGGGCTAGAGTTCGCGGCTGCCTGGCAAGCAGGGGCGCGCCTGCAACCAGACGAGGTGGCCGCCAGTGCGCTGGCCTTCTCTGCCCAATATGCTAGAGCCTCTCAGTGAAAGCTAGAAGTAGAAGGGGCGCAGATAAACCTCGCCCTGCCCCAACCAGCTTGCTAGCTGCCCTGCAAGTCGTCCCTGACCACCGCAACAATCGAGCTAAGGTACGATGCCCTCGCCGCGAGTGGTTGGCTAGCAATGGTGGTTTACTGCGCTCGCGATACGGCTCTGCGCCGCAACCAGATGCACCTCCACCCTGCGTTGCAGCTTGTCAGCATCCATGTTTTACGAGAAGACCCTGGTTCCTGCTTAAGGTATGATTGACAATCAGATGAAGGTTAGGTTAAAATTGCGCTAGCAAGGCGTGACGATTTGAGCGCGCCAACGTATAGATATAGCGTAGAGAAAACCAAACCAGATCGCCAGCCTCCGAGGAATTGATGTCACAAAGTGCCAGCCGTGCCGATGGGCCGCTAACCAACCGCATATTGAACGGACGCTACCAGCTTGAGGGGCGTGTCGGCGGCGGGGGGATGGCGGTGGTTTACCGCGCCCGCGATATGGCTCTGGGCCGCATAGTGGCGATCAAAGTGCTGCGCGAACAGTATGGCTCCGACCCCAAGTTCCTCAGCCGCTTCGTGCGCGAGGCTCAGTCTGCTGCCAACCTCGGCCACCCCAACATCGTCAATGTCTATGATGTGGGCCAGGATGGCGAAGTCCATTACATCGTGATGGAACTGATCATCGGCGAAACGCTGCGCCAGTATGTTGACCGCAATGGCGGCAAGCTAGATGCGGATACCACTGCCGAGATTGGGGCGCAGGTTTGCGCTGCTCTGGCTGCTGCCCACCGTGCAGGGATCATCCACCGCGACGTGAAGCCGCAGAATGTGCTGATCTCCACCGAGGGAGTAGTCAAAGTTACCGACTTCGGTATCGCCAAAGGTCTCAGCGATATGTCGATGACCGAGGCGGGGGCGACACTGGGGACGGTGCAATACTTTTCGCCAGAGCAGGCGCGAGGCGAGCGGGTCTCCGCTCCCTCCGACATCTACTCGGTGGGTGTGATGTTGTATGAGATGCTGGCGGGCCGCCTGCCGTTCGAGGCCGACAGCATGATGGGTATCGCTATCAAGCACATCGAGGAGCTACCCATTCCCCTGCGCCAGGTTGAAGCCAGCGTGCCACGTGGCCTGGAAGCAATCGTGATGCGCGCTTTGGAGAAGAACCCAGCCAACCGCTTCGCCACCGCCGAGGAGATGGAGCAGGCTCTCCGCAACTACCGCACCTACGCTCCCCGCCGCAACACTGGCGGCCAGCAACGCCCCGCCACTAACGGTCAGCGGGTGGTTTACGAGCAGCGCACCCCAGCGGTCAAGAACGACGCGCGCCTGACCCCACGCTCTAGCGCGATGTACGATGTGGAGAGAAGCGGCCCCGGCTGGGCTAGCTGGCTGATCGGCTTGGTCGTACTTGCGCTGCTGGGTGGGGGCCTGATCTTTGCCCTCACTGTGCTGCCCACGCTCACCAACAACAACGCGACCCCCCCCCCGCAGCCAGTGGCAGAGCCAACCATCACCCCGATCCCTGCCACCGCTACACCTGGCACGCTGCCGCCGGTGCCTAACGTTGTAACCCTCGACTACAACGCAGCGATCCGCCTGCTGAGTAATGTTGGCTACAAGATTGATGTCAAGCAGGTGCCGAGTGGTAATGTCCCCTTTGGTCAGGTGATTAGCCAGAACCCCACCGGCTTCACCGCCAACCTGCCGCGTGGCACCCTCGTAACGCTGGTCGTCAGCATTGGCCCCAGCACGATCAAGCTGCAAGACTACAAGAACACCGACGCGAACGCAGCCGTAGATCGCTTGCAGAAGGCGGGGCTGAAGGTAACAATCAATTCCATTCCTGGGCAGCCAGCGGGCGTGGTCGTCAACCAGAAACCCGGCCCCGGCGAAGTCGTCCCCCTGGGATCAGAGATAGTCCTTGACGTGACCAACGGCCAGCCATAGCTAGGCCAGAGTAGGGTTTAGAGAGGATTGCTGATGCCTGAATTGCCCGAAGTAGAGACAGTAGTCCGCACCCTGCGCCCCCACCTGGTTGGCAAGCAGATCGTGGCCGTCAGCCACCTGGACTGGCCCTCAACGGTGCAGCCAATGCCACCCGATCTTTTCCGTGAGGCAGTGCGGGGGGCGACCGTGGCTGCGGTCAGCCGCCGCGCCAAGTACATCCTGATCGGCTTGCAAGGGGGTGGCAGCCTGGTTGGTCATCTGCGGATGACCGGGCAACTGGTCTACCACGCCACGCCAACCACGCCCGGTCGCTTCACCCGCGTGGTACTCGATCTCGACGACGGGGGACAGTTGCACTTCGATGATATGCGAAAGTTTGGTCGCCTGCGCTACGTGGCGGCGGATGAGCGGCTAGAGGATGCCCTACCCGACCTCGGCCCGGAGCCGCTGGCGGAGAACTTCACCGCCGCAGACTTTCGCCAACTGGTCAGCGCAAAGCTAGCCCGCCGCGCCAACCCGGTGCTGAAGGCGATCCTGCTGGATCAGAGCTTCCTCAGCGGGCTGGGCAACATCTACGCAGATGAGGCTCTGCACCTCAGCGGCTTGCACCCCCTGCGTACCCTGCGTAGCCTCGACGAGCAGGAGAGCGGGCGGTTGTACGTTGCGATCCGCCAGGTACTCAATGCCAGCCTCGCCAACAATGGCACCAGCTTCAGCGACTACCGCGACGGTCTCGGCAATAAGGGTAGCAACCAGGACTTCCTACACGTCTACCACCGCACCGGCCAACCGTGCCACGTCTGCGGCACCCCCGTGGAGAAGGTGATAGTGGGGGGGCGCAGCACGCACTTCTGCCCCCACTGCCAGCCAGCCGGGACGGGAGGCTGACCACAAGCTAGCCTCCAAGAGGCACAGCCCACTTCTTACAGGGTGGGCTGTCTAACTTTGTAGCCGAGATTAGCTGATGTCGAAGATTTCGCGTAGCTGGCGGTTGCTCGGCTCGGTCACGTACTGGCCGTTGATCAGCAGGGTGGGGACGGAGCGCATCCCGCTGTTAACCCGCAGCACCAACTCCTCGCCTTCTTCGTCCTCATCAATATTGATCTTGGTGTAGGGGATGTCATGCAGTGCAAAGAAGCGCATGGTGCGGATGCTGTCGCTACACCAATCGGTGACATAAGCAACCACGCTGGGGAACGCAGGGCTGCTGGCTGTCTGCTGGCTGTTTTCGTTTTGGGTAAGGGTATCCACTTTGCCAGGTCTCCTATGTAGATAGCTTGCGGTTGCCGATCTTGCCGAGGGCGGCGCGCAAAGGGCGGCCCACCACTTCGCCGACGTAAGCGCGGCGGAAGTCAGTGAAACCCACCTTGCGCGGGTCATAGTCAACGATGAAGCGGTCTGGGTTAGTCTGGAAGTCGATTTTGCTCACCCCAGGCAGGTTGGCAATAGCCTTGTGGGTGCGCGCTTCGCAGAAGGTGTAGCACATCAGGCCAATGGTACGCAGTTCCGCGCGGTGCAGTTCGGGGCTGATCGCCTCGTCGCTGATAGGGGCGAGATCGGGGTTCACCAGGATATTCTTGAGCGTAGGCATGAGCGTCTCTCCTTAGCCCCACCTGCTATCCCCAAAGAGGGGGTTTTGCTGAGGCACCTTAAGCCTACCAAATCCAGCGTACTTTGTCAAAAATTGCACAAACTATGCCAAAGTTCAAGCCCTGAACAGCAGGGTCACAATCTCCTTCGCTCCCACTGCGAGCGGCAGCCAGCCGTCTGCATCTAGCGACAGTGGCGCAAACGCGGTCTCCTCCAGGTTGCTGCGGCCCACGCTGGCGAAGGGGAAGTGGCAGCGCAGGCGACCGTCCAGCGGCGCGTCGCTGATGTTCCAGAGGCGCACGACCAGTGACGGACGCTCGTCAGCTTGCTGCGCTACGCCAACCAGCATTGCAGACCGCTTAACTGCGCTGACTACCAGGGTGGCTGGCTCAAGCTCTAGCAGGCTGGCAGTGGTGGGCAGCGGGCCGGGGTGGATGCTGGTGGCGGCGGCCAGCGGAGGGCTGACGAAGTTGTGGGCCTGCTCGAAGGCGCGGCTGCTGACCAGATCGCCGTTGTGGGGGATGAGGGCGTAGTGGAAGGTGTGGGGGCCAGGTAGTTGTGCGCCAGGGGTAGGCAGCCCTGGGCCAGCGTGGCCGCGCCGCGTAGTCAGGTCAGCCCGCGACAGCCAGCCGATGCTCCGCAGCAAGGTGAGCAGGATCACGCTGTACTGCCCGTCGCTCGAAACCTCGTACTCTGGCAGGCCACGATTGGCTAGCACAACCCCGCGCCGCCCATCGCCCGCCGCGCAGAAGCTCTGCTGGGGGTGCGTTGGCTGCGGCTGCTCGATCCAACTGTCGTCGAAGGCTGGCACCCCCAGCGGGCGCGTCACAATATCGAACGCGCTCTCGGCTTGCGACGCTTGCGCGGCAAAGGGGAGACCAAATAGCACGCGCAGGCGGTGATCCTGAGCCGCGTTGTCCACCGTCGTCTCGAAGTCAATGCGTGGCACGCCTGGGTAGAGGCTGACGGTGACGCTGGCGGCGCAGGCCACCGTCTCGCTGCTGCGGCTCTGGCGGTCGTCGCTGAGGCAGGCGGGTAGCTCAAGCACCTGACTGACGCGCAGGCGTTGGCTGCCCCCCAGCGTGCTGACTGCGATCTGCACGCTGCCGGGCAGGGGCTGAGCGATCACCTGGTCGTCGGCGGGCGGCGAATAGTTGTACTCGTCGCCAGCATCGCCGCTGTCCAGCAAGCAGATATCTTCGACCAACACATTGCCAGCCCCGTCGCGCACAGTCAGCCAGCCGGTGCGGGGGTCGGCCTCCACCCGAAACAGGTCGTTCTCGATCACTGGCGCGGCCAGCACCCAGCCAGCCGGGGGGAGGGTGGCTGCATCCTGGATAGCAGGGGCGGGCGGGAGCAGGGCAGCGGGTGGACTGGTCATCGCCAGCCCAGCGGCAGCGACCAGTGCGGGGATAGCTGCTGCTGGGGGCTGGGGGCGGCCAGCTTGGTGCAGCAGGTAGGTTTTGTAGCCGTAGGCAGGCAGGTCGGCCATGAAGGAGATCGTGGTGTGGGCTGGTTCGCTAGCCCGCACGCGGAAGGTGTGCGCGTCGCCAGCGGCAGCCAGCCCGTCGATCAGCCGGGTAGCGGCGGCCACCGCTGCCAGGTTCGGCACACCCACCTCGCTGGCGGTGATTAGCACCTCGTACACGCCCGCCTCGTCGCCAGCAGAGACCGTCACATCCTGCAAGATCATATTGGCAACCTTGCCGTCAGCGGTCATCGTCAGGGTGGCTATCGCCTGCGCCGGGTCCAGGTCGCCAGTGAGCAGGGCGGTACCAGCCTGCACTGCGCTCGCGTCGTGCGCCACGCCCCCGCGCTCGTCGCTCAGGAGGAAGGCGGCCTGTGCGCCCACTAGTGGCACCCGCACTGTCAACCACTCGCGGCGGGCGGGGGCGTGGTTGTAGACGAGGATGGGTACCCCTGCACCCAGGCTGGCGGTGTCCACCTGGGCAGCCAACGCCTGCAAGCTCTCGGCCTGCAACTCGCCCCCGATCTGCTCACCCCAGGTATATCGCTGGCGCATCTCCTCATGCACCTCGTCAACACCGCAGCCACAGATGCTGTCGTGCGGCTGATTCTGGAGCAGGTACTTCCAGGCCAGACGCAGCAGCGCCTGTTGGCGGCCAGCCCTGTTCTCCCACTCGGCGGGGTAGGTTGCCGCCTCCAGGTCGTGCGCTGCCGCCGGGTAGAAGGCAGAGATCGCCCACTGCCAGGCGGTCAGCGGCTCGACAGCCCGCTCAAGCAGGGTTTGCAGCCGCGCGTTGGCCTGCTTGATCCACATTCGGCTGGACAGCACGCCCGGTAGGATGTGACTGCGCCGCGAGCAGCGGAACTCGCCCGTGTGGACGATCAACTCCTTCTCACCCAGGTCAGCCCGCACCGCCGCGATGTGCTGGGCCAGGGTGCCGATCCGCAGGCTCAGCCCTTCGGCGGCGTACTCGGCGTTGAGGGCGGCGACCGTAGCGGGTAGGCTGGGCAGAGGCTCCACGTGGTCGTTGCCGTTCATCAGCAGCAGGTGGGGGGTGTTCGCTTGCGGCTGCATTGCTGCGCGGCTGGCAGCCAACTGGCGGCGGGCGGCGGGCAGGTCGAAGCTGAAGGGCTGGCCGTTGCAGTAGCCGTAGGGCATATAGATGGTCAGCACTTCGCTGCCGTCTGGCCCCCGCCAGCGAAACTCGCTGCTGCTAATATCGTTGCTGGCTCCGCGCCAGAACACCGCGCTGTCTATGCCAAAGCCACGTAGAACCTGTGGCATCTGCCCGATCTGGCCGAAGGGATCGGGGATGTAGCCAACCTTCATCACCGCCCCGAAGCTGGCCGCGACCCGATGGCCGCGCAGCAGATTGCGGATGATCGCCTCGCCGCTGACCAGGAACTCGTCGGGCTGCACGTACCAGGGGCCGACCAGCAGCCGCCCTTCGCGCACCAGAGCCTCCAACTCCGCGCGGCGTTCGGGCCGCACTTCAAGGTAGTCTTCCAACACAATAGTCTGCCCATCGAGCATGAAGTAGCGGTAGGCAGGGTCGTGCTGCATGATCTGCAAGAGGCGGTCGATCATCCGCACCAGGCGGGCGCGAAAGGACTGGAAGGGCAGGTACCACTCCCGATCCCAGTGGCTGTGGGCGACGACGGTCAATTCTAGCTTGTGCATAGTGGCTTATCCTTCGGCGGTGGCGGGGATGCGGCGGTCGGCGGGCAAGAAGCGGTGGAGCGCACTGGCTAGCAGCGGGCTGAGAAACAGGTTAAGGGCGGCAGTGCAGCCGAGCAGTGCCAGGCTGTAAGCGAGAGCGAGGCTGCCGAGGCGGTCAGGAGCGGGGTAGGCTGCTGCCCAACCATAGCCCGCGAACAGCAGCGTGCATAGGATCGCCTGCCCTGCACAGAGCAGCAGCCCCAGGCGGTAGCAGCCCAACCAGAGCAGGGGGCGGGCCGAGCGCGGCTGGCGCAGTTGCCAGACCAGCAGTTGGCCTGGGCCAGGCAGGTAGGTGCTACCGAAGAAGCGCGGCCCCCGCTGTACCCGCTCATGCAGCAGCGCGACCGCAATAGCGACGGCTACCTGAGCAGCTAGCGCAGCCAGCAGGCTATGCCACAAGTTGCCGAAGGGTTGGCGCAGGCCAAGTTCAGGGGCGCGGGCCAACCCGCCAACCACCAGCCATTCCAGCAGCAGCAGGCTGACGGCCAGCGGCAGATAGTAGCCCAGCCAGCGGCTCCGCCACCGCCAGAGCAGCGGCCCAGTCAGCAGCAGCAGACTGATCGGCAATATAGCACGGGCATAGAGCGCGTTGCGGGCTGCATCCTGCTGGCTGGCGGCCAGGGCAGCATCGGCCCGCCCTAGCACGCTGCTGCTGAGGCTGATCGTGGTGGTGTAGTCGCCAGCAGCGTAAGCCTGCCCTGCCGTCCGCAGGCTGGCTTGCAGTTGCGCGTCCAGGGGCATGGCGGGCTGATCGAGGGTGCGGCGGATGGCGGCGGCTAGGCGCAGGCGTTGGCTGGCGAGATTGTACTGTCCACCAGCGACCTGCTGCCCATTGGCCGGGTAGCTAAGAGCTTGCCAGAGGATGTGGCCTACCGCGAGGTCGGGGATTGGCTTGCCGAGCATAACCGCTAGCGTCGGCGCAATGTCGATCAGGCTAGCGGCGGGGTAGCTGCCTGGGTAGACTTGTGGCCCAGCTAGCAGCAAGGTGGCCGTTGGTGGGTCGCCCAGCCCCGCCCAGAGGGGGCAGTCCATAGGGGAAGGGAGGGCGACCAGCACGGTAGTGCTACCCTCCACCCCAAAGGTGGGCTGTTGATCGGTTGCCAGCGTATAGCTAAGTAGAGGGCTAGCTGCCAGCGGGCCAACGGCTTTGAGGGGGAGAACAGGGGAGGCCGCCAGTCTGCCACCCGCGCTGCTCAAGTCAGCCCCGCTAAACAGCACTGCCGCGAAGCTGTCGCCACCCCACCTGCCAGGCCGATAGCCGAGGCTGGCGTAGCTCAGTCCGAGATGGGCGGCATCAGCGCGGATTGCAGGAATTGCGGCTTCGGCCACCACGATCAGGCGCACCCGACTCGCCTGGGGCAAGCGGAAGGGCTGCCCGACTGGATCGCTGGCAATGGCCGCCAGCAAGCGGCTGCTAAACGGTGCCTGCCAGCCCGCCACCGCCGTGCTGAAAGCGAACAGCAAGCCGCCCGCCAGCCCCATTATTGCTAGCAGGCTGGCGGCAAGCAGGATGAGCAGGCGGGTGGGCGGTTGATAAGGCGGCTGGTTCAGGTAGCCAGACTGATTGGCGGGCATCGGTTAGCCCTCAGTCGGCCTTCATTGCCGTGCCGCACGACTGGCAGAAGCGCGCCCCTGGTCGCAAGCCCGCCCCACAGACGGCGCAGTGGGGCGCATCCATCTTCTGGGTTGGCGGCTCGGTGAAGCTCTCGGCCTGTGGCGGTGGTTGCGGCTGCGGTTGCGCGGCGGTGGATTGTGGTTGCGGGGCCATTGGCTGGGGCGGGATCGTTTGCACCGAGGACATTGGTAGTGCCTGGCCCGACGCGGTGGGGTAACTAGTTCCCGCCTGCGGGTAGTTGGGCGGGCTGTTGTAGCCGCTGCTCTGCGGATAGCTATTTGCCTGCCCCTGAGCGGCTGCGGGGAGGGTATAACCCTGCCCACTGATCACCTGACCGCCACTCACCTGCTCCTGCTGGCGGCCCTGCATCTCCATGAACTCCGCGGTTTCCTCCCACTTCTCGTTCTGTACCGCCAGAATCTCGGCTTCCTTCAGCTTCAGTTCGCGCTCAAGCTCGGCGATCTCGTCAGAGCGGCGTTCGATCTCGGCGAAGTCGATCCTGCTGGTGCCAGCCCGCTTCATCTCAATGATCGTGTGGCCGACCTCGGCGTACTTGCCTTCGATCTGCTTCTTCAGCTTGCCGATGTCGCTCTTGACCCGGTTCGTCCGCATGAAGCGGTCAGCCTCAAAGCTGGCCCGGTCGCCAAAGCCGCGTAGTGC
>JBBROH010000123.1:0-13097 GCA_038229595.1 Chloroflexia bacterium
CCAGACTGACTACCTGTTCTACCCCACCGGGGTCAGCCTCCGCTTCCACGCCCTCAACCAGCTTGGCGGCCTGCTTGCCATCCCGCTGCAAGCGTTCTTCAGCCTGACCGCCAGCTTCAACCTGCTAGTGATCCTCAACCTGACCCTGGCGGCCTGGGGTGCATACCTGCTAGCGAACTACGTACTTGCCCTCGATCCCGACCCTGCTGTAGCCACCCCCCCCTACGTGGCGTTGGTAGCGGGCGTGGTCTTCGCCTATTGTGCAGCAGCAGCTAGCTTCGTGCGCCTCGGTCAGTTGGAGTTGATCAGCATCCAGTGGCTACCCTTCGGCGCGCTCTACCTGCTGTGCGCCCTACGTCCACCTTACCGCTGGCGCGATGCCGTGGTCGCTGCCGCCTTCATCATCCTTGCCTCGCAGCACACCTGGTACTATGGCCTGTTCCTGCTCGTCTTCGCTGGGCTGCTGATCCTC
The DNA here is from genome assembly GCA_038229595.1 of Chloroflexia bacterium. Taxonomy (GTDB): domain Bacteria; phylum Chloroflexota; class Chloroflexia; order QHBQ01; family QHBQ01; genus JBBROH01. Next base: position 473 of record JBBROH010000123.1, read on the forward strand.
TGGCAGGTCGCCCGCCCAGAACCGGCGGCCCTGGCTGCTGAAGGAGGCGCAGCCCGCCTGCTGATCCTGCGGCAGGCGGCTATTGCGCTCGGCGGCTTCGCGCTAGTAGTCAGCCCCTTGCTGCTGGCGATGGGGCGCGAACTCGCGGCCAACAAGCCAGTGCTGGCTGATGAGAGCTTCATTGTCTACAACGCTGCTGCTCTACCCCAGTTCGTGCAGCCAGGGCCGTCGCTGCTCTGGGGCAATGCAGCGCAGGGCATAACCGAGGTTAGCTGGTTCATTGGCCTGTTCGCAGGGCTGCTAGCGGTTGGCGGCGTGGTTGCTGGGTTGCGGGCTGGGGGCGTGCGCCGCCGCTACACCAGCTTCTTCGCGCTCAGTGGGCTATTCTGCTTCCTGCTCGCCCTCGGCCCCTATCTCAAGCTGGGGCCGGGTGGCCTTGCAAACAGCGACGCACAGGACGTGGACGCGCTCTTTCACCCCTTTGGCAAGGACAGCCGCCTGCCCCTGCCCTTCTACCTCTTGCGCTTCACCCCGCTGGGCAGCATCGCCCGCGTTGCTGGTCGCTTCAGCCTGCTAGGGATGCTCTGTGTGGCTGTGCTGGCGACGCTCGGTGCGGCGGCGTTGCTGGCAGCGGTGCGCGCAAGGGGGCGCAGCCGTAAAGCGACTACCCGCTTCGCCAACGTCGCGCTACCGCTCTCCCTCTGCCTGCTAATCTTTGTGGAGAGCGTGCCAGCGGGCGGCCAGCCCCTGACCAGCACTAGCAGTCCCGCCCTCTACCACACGCTGGCTCAGGACGCGCCCGGCAGCTACGCCGTGCTAGAATTGCCGAACAACTGCGCCCCACAGTATGAACTCTACCAGACCGTGCATCAGCAGAAGGTGCTGGGCGGCTACGTCTCGCGCAAGTACGACTACCCGTTTGCCGCCGACACCCCGGCCATCCGTCAGTTGTTTGTAGACGGCCAGCTACCCGCCGCTGCCGACATCATCAGCCGCAACCTCGCCCTCAGCGGCTCTACCATCCTCAACTACTATGGCATCCGCTACGTCAACGTCCACCTCGCCTGCTTCGCTGCCATGCCACCGCCAAAAGGCGAAGTGGAGAAGAACCAGTTGCTCGACCTGATCAACGCAATCTGGCAGCAGCAACCGCCCACCCAACAGGCCGATGACATCCTCACCTACCGCGTGCCACCCCCACCCGCCAGCCCACCCCTGGCAGTAGAACTGGCGGGCGGCGGCTGGTACCCCTTCCAGAGCGAGCCGAACGGCCACAACCCTTCGCGCTGGACGAGCGGGCGCGAAGTTGGCCTCAGCATCTGGTCGCCAGTAGCAACCAGCGCGCAGCTAACCACCACCATCTACGCTTACTTCAAGCTAGCCGACGGTTCGGCAGCGGAGGTCGCTAAGGCGGCAGCGAAGATGCGCCACATCCGCCTCAACCTCAACGATGTACCGCTAACCGCCCTGGCGATTAAGAACGCCCAGCAGGAGATCAGCCTCAGCCTGAACCTGCGGGCGGGCAGCAATCGCCTCAGCTTCTACTCGGAGGAGCCAGCCGAAGTAGCCCCCAGGCAAGCGGGGGGGGACGACCCGTACCCACAAGGTCTCGCTTTTGGCTTCCTCAACATCAGCATCACCCCTGACCGCTTACTCCCGGAGGCTACACCGATGAGCAGACTGACCGCCAGCAACTACCACCTCAATCTCGATGGGCAGCCCTTCTACCTGCGGGCGGGCGAACTGCACTACTTCCGCATTGCGCCCAACCTCTGGCCCGCCGCCCTGCGCCGCCTGAAGGAGGCTGGCTTCAATGCCATTGCCAGCTACATCCCCTGGGTCTGGCACGAGCCGCAGGAAGGGACGCTGGACTTCGCTGGCACGAGTGACCCGCGCCGCAACCTGCTGGGCCTGCTAGACCTGCTGCGCGAGTTTGAGCTACCGTTCATCGCCCGGCCCGGCCCCTTCATCTACGCCGAGTACAACGGCCTCGGCCACCCGCTCTGGTTGGGCGAACGCTACCCGCAAACGGTAATGCGCGGGCCAGCGGGCAAGCTGATCGGCGGCGACTTCTGGTACGGCCACGCGATGGGCGACCCCACCTATCGGGCGAAGGTGGCAGCCTGGATTGCAGCGGTGGCGGGCGCGATCCAGCCCTACCTGGACAAACCGGTAGTAGCCTGGCAGGTGGACAACGAGCCGGGCTTCGTGCAGCAGAACGGCCTCGGCTTGTGGGATTTCAACCCCGCTACCTGCGACCAGTACCGGGCCTGGCTGCTGCAACGCTATGGCGACCTCGCCAGCATCGGCAAGGCCCACCACCGCAAGTACGCCAGCGAAGCCGGGTTGGAGCCGCCCCGGAAGGGCGCAACAACCGCCCAGGCTCAGGACTGGCAGCAGTTCTATGAAGATTGTGTGGTTGACTACCTGCGCTGGCTGCGCGGGGTGGCCGAGGAGGCGGGCATCAGCCTGCCGATCACCCTCAATATCGCCCTCACCTACCACTCGCCCTGCGACCCACACGCGCAGGCCGCAGTTGGTGATTGGCAGGGGATCGACATCTACCTCAAGCAGACCGCCGCCAGCCACGCCGCCGATTTCCCCTGGGGCGGCAGCACCTACCCCGCCGTGGTCAAGCCAGAGGTGCGCCCTGACAAGCCGCTGCTGGCCTTCGAGCTTGGCTCTGGCTGGTTCGACCCCCGCAGCAACCTCAGCGACGCGGCGATCTTGCAGAGCTATGTCGCCTGCCTGGCGCACGGCTTGCGCGGCAGTGTAATGTACAGCGCAATGGATGGAGTGGAGATGGACGGCAGCCTCTACCAGTACCAGGCTATCCTGGACAAGGACGCGCAACCGGGGCCGCGCTACGAACTGATCAGCCAGCTACACCGCTTCATCAGCCAGCACACCGCCGACCTGCTGGCCGCTACAGAAATCTACGATGAGATTGGCTACGCCTACTACCAGCCCAACTATCGCTTCAGCTACGCCGAGTACCTGCCATTGGTCGGCTTGCAGAACCCAGTGCAATACTTCAGCAACTTTCATGGACAGCACGGCCCCTTCGCTCTCCTACTCAACGCAGGCTACAATCCCCGCCCGCTCAACTTGGCGACCGCGAGCGCAGCGGAGTTGCAACAGCAGCGGGTGATCTTCTTCCCCAGCAAGGGCTACGCTGACCGCGCCGAATACGCGAAGCTGCTAGCCTACGTGAAGGCTGGTGGCCACCTCGTCACCTTCCCCCAACCACTGCGCTACGACTTGCAAGGCAATGGCCTGCTCTCTGGCGAACTCTACCCCGAAGTGGTGAGCAAGGAACGCTGGCTGGGCCTGCGGCAGGCGTTGACTGCCCTCGCTAGCCGCTGGTTGCTCGGCTACAACCGCCAGCGCAAGGCTCTACTGGCGAAGCACCCCTACAGCGGTCACATCATGGATGCTTTCGAGCCGATCCTCGTCTTTACCAACACCAAACTGCCCACGGTCAGGCTGGATAGCGTGTTCGGCGGCCAGGTGCGCGGTGACTACTACCTGGCGGTGCAGGATGGGCAGGCGCAACCACTGCTCAGGCACAAAGGCCAGACTGTCGCCTACACTGCACCGGTCGGCAAGGGCAGCAGCACCCTGATCGGCACCGTCCTCGGCGGCCACTACATGAGCGGCCAGTATTACGCTAGCACCGCTGCGGAGCGGGCGGAGCTACGCAGCTTCATGCGCGCCCTGGTCACTACCCTCGGCGTAGGCTGCCGCCACCAGACCAACCTGGACATCGAAGTGGTCAGCCACAAGGTTGAAGACGGCTACCTGCTCTACCTGCTCAACCGCCTGCCCGACCACCAGCGTGGGCGCGTCAAGCTGCAACGGCTGGACAGCCACGATCTGCGCGGCAAGGTGGCGACCCTATTCAGCTACTTTGGTAGCACAGTGAACCTGGCGAGTTGGAGCAACAGCCTCGTGGGCCTCTCCTTCGTCGAGCTAACTGGCGACCTCGCCCCTAATGACTGCGTAGTAGTCAAGATCAGCTAAGCAGGGCTGGGGACAAGCAGGTTAGTGGAGGTTAGCAGGCTCCTGCTCTTTGGGTGGCGGGCTGGGCTGGCGACGGGGTGGTGGGTTGGGCTGCGACGGCTGCGGAGCGGGCGGTTCTACTTCGTTGTGCGGGGTAGCCATTAGTAGGGGCGGGTGTTCCACAGTTGGTTCGCCAATTGGGTCAAGGTAAATTGCTGGGCTGAAGAAAGTCATTGCTAGCCTCCTATTGTGTGGACTATGGAGGCATTGTACACCCTTTGCACAGCTTTGTCAAGAGTTTGTACACCCCTATCTGCGCTCAGACAGCCTGGCAGTTGGGACAAAAATAGGTGAGGCGGCCCTCTTGCGGCCCCGTGCGCGCCTGGCGCAAGGTGGTACCACAGTTGAAGCAGGGTTGCCCGCTGCGGCGGAAGGCCCAGTGGCGGTCGCGATAGTTGAAGCTGCCACCGCGCTCCTGAGCCTGGGCTGCTAGCTGCTCGTAAAGGGCCTGGGGGATAGTGAAGCCGCGGTTGGTCAGGCTGCGCTGGGCCTGGGCTGGTATCTCGGCGGCCAGACATTCTACCTCGGCGGCAGTGAGGTCGCGCACCTTGCGCCGGGGGTTGATACGGCAGACGTTCAGCACGTCGCTCTTGAAGTAGTTGCCCAGCCCCGCTGCCACCTCCTGGAGTAGCAGCACCGGGGCCACCTCCTGGTCGAGGTTCGCTGGCGACAGCAGCCGTTCGCGGAACAGGGCAGTGTCGAAGGGCTGCTCGCAGATGTCGGGGCCGATCTGGGCGAGGGTTGGTATCTGGCTGAAGGGGTCGCCCAGCACAATGTCGAAGACCTGCCCGCGAATGAACAACGCCTGCGCCCGGTCGGTGTAGAGGTGAACGCGCTCGTGGGGGTCGTGGGGGATAGTCGCCTCGGCAGGGTAGAGCAGCCACTTGCCCCACATCAGCGGGTGCGAGCGGAACCACAATTCGTCGCTCAACTCAAAGAGGATGTTCTTGCCGACAGCGAAGACGCGCTGGAACTCGCGGCCCGTCAGTGCGTCGGGGTGGTCAACCAGCCAGCCCTTCGCCTTCTTCAACTGCGTCTCAAACTGCATCAGGTGGCTGCCCGCCAGCCCGTCATGGAGCGTAGCGGCAATGCGCCTTACTTCTGGCCCTTCGGACATAATGTGCCTCGATAATCACGATTTGTGCTATGCCGAGGCAATAATCATGCCAGTCAACTCAGCTAGGGTTGCACCGCGATCTCGATCCAGAGGCTGCCGAGGGCGGCGACCGGGACAGCAGCGAAGTTGTAGCCGAAGGGGTTGACCTCGCCCACCACGAACTCGATCTCGCCCGCACCGAGGCGCAGTTGGATATGCCTGGCGGGTAGCAGGTGCGGATACTTGCTACTCCGCACCTGCAACTCGACGGTTGCGCTCGCTGGCGTGTCGCGGCGGGCAACAACGCGCAGCAGCAGGCGGGCGGCGGGGTCAACAGTGCTGAGGAACAACACCTGCTCGTCTGGGGCGTTGCTCTTGCCGAGGGTCGCCATGTGCGCCTCATTGCGGGCATCTTGGACGGCGATCTGCTCGCGGGCGGTGGTCAGGCCACTCTCCGCTGGGCGCGCCTGGCTGTAGAGTTCGACGCGCACGCTGATGCTGCCACTCTCGTGGGTCAACCTCGTCACCTTACCCTTGAAACGTCGCCGCCAGCCGCCAGCATCGTCAGCCATTACCGGCCTGGTTTCTTCAGCCACAAGCGTCCCCCCTCCCCAGATGATGCGTGCATTATACCAACTTGGTGGGTCGATGATCAGCCGCTGGGTATCGAACCGCCAGCTTGCCGTCGGGGAGGAGCAGAAGGGGAAGGGGATCGCTCAGTGCGCCCGCGAACGTGCCGTCTGGCTCGTGCGTCTGCCAGGCCAGGAAGCAGAGGCTGCCGTCCGGCCCCTCGATGATCTTACCTGCGTAATCGCCCGTGCCGACCGCCAGCCCTGCGTCGGTGCTAAGCGCGTAGGGGCCAGCCAACCACTCGCTGACCAGGTAGTGGGTGCCGAACCAGGCAGCGGAGTCGCCCGCTCGCGTGCGCCGGGCTGCCGAGTGGGTCTCGCTGGCGGTGCAGAACAGCAGGTAGTACAGGCCACCCAGGGCCAACACTTGCGGCACTTCCAGGTGGGCAAACTCGCCTGGTTCGCTGACGGGCGGCAACACCTCCCAGTGTAGCAGATCGCTTGAGCGGGCGCAGCCGATCACTCCGCGACCATCGGCGGGGCCGTAGTTGACGCGGGCGGTAATGAACATCAGGTAGCAGTCATCCGCTGGCGACCAGACCACGCAGGGGTCGCGCCACGCCTCCTCCCACCAGCTAGAGCCACCCAGCTTCTCGTACCAGCGGGGGTCAGCCTCTAGCAGCGGGTTGGCGGCGTGCCGCTGCCAGTGTTGCAAGTCGCTAGAGGTCGCCAGCCCGATGCGCTGCACGAGACCGTCCTCGGCCAGTTGCGTGCCAGTGTAGAAAAAGTAGTAAGTGCCAGCCCGCTCTATGATGCTGCCTGTCCAGATTGCGCGGTCGTCCCAGCTACCAGGCGCGCCCTGACTAAAGGCGGTCGGCAACTGCTGCCACTGGTGCAGGTCGTCAGAGACAGCGTGGCCTATGGTCGCTACCGCATGGCGCAGCTCAGGGTCGGGCAGACTGCGTGGGGCTTGCAGGTAGAACAGGTGGTATGGCTCACCCATCTGGCGCGGTGCAAACCAGAAGTCCCAAAGGTATAGGTCGGCTGGGTGCAGCAAGGCTAATTCTCCCTCAGTAGCCAGACGAACTGGTAAGGTTCTAGCGTCAGATCGCCTTCGATTGCCATCGCCAGGTTGGCGATCAGGTCGTGGAAGCGCGCCCCCTGCCCGTGCCAGCGCACCAGGTCGGCGGCGACGGTCTGCGGCTGTTCGCTGAAGTTGACCAGGGCTAGCAGGCGGCTGTCACCATGCTGACGGGCGTAGGCCAGCACATGGCCGTTACCAGGGTCGAGAAACTCGGCGGCACCGCCCGCAAAAAGCGGATGCGCCTTCCGTACTGCGATCTGCTGGCAGATAGCCTGGTAGATGCGGCCCGCGACGATGGTAGGGTCGTGGCGGGCGGCGTACTGCTGCCAGTCGGCGTAGGGGCGGCCCACCCAGCGGCTATCCTCGGCCTTCGGCGGGTCGTCCAGGTAGGCGAAGCTGTTGAGAGTGCCGATTTCGTCGCCCAGGTAGATCAGAGGGATGCCGCCAGCGGACATGGCAACCCCATAGAGCAGCAGCACACGGCGGATCGCCAACTCAATCTGCTGTGCGTCGTTCGCCGCCACCGCCTGGCCCAGGCCGACTAGCGAAGCCGCCGTGCCAGAAACCCGCGCGTCACCAGTGCGGGGGTTCTCCTGGAAGGGTACGCCACGAGCAAAGCTACCAGCGAAGCGTCCGGTGTAAAAGAGATTAAGAAAGAGGCGGTGGTCGAAGCCGTTGATGCCCACGCGGGCTGCGTCTTCGTCGTCGAACGTCCAGCCGATATCGTCGTGCGAACGCACATAGTTGACCCAGGCGCAGGCGGGGTTGATCGCAAAGCGGTGCTGCATGGAGGTTTGCAGCAGCTTGGTCTCACGGGTTGCCAACGCCTCCCAGAGCAGGGCCATCAGCAGCGGGTTGTAAGAAATCTGGCACTCCGCAGGGCTGATGTAGCGGGCCACATCGTCGGGGTGGACGATAGCCTCCGACTTGAAGACCAGGGCGGGGGCTGCGATCTGAATGAGAGCGTTGAACGCCTGCACCAGGCGGTGGGCCGCTGGCAGGTTCTCGCTGGTCGTCCCCAACCGCTTCCAGATGAAGGCCACCGCATCCAGGCGCAGCACCTCCACGCCCTGATTGGCAAGGAACAGCATCTCGCCCGCCATGGCGGTGAAGACGGCGGGGTTGGCGTAGTTGAGGTCCCATTGGAAGCTGTTGAAGGTCGTCCAAACCCAACTGGCGATCTCTGGGCGGTAGGTGAAGCTGCCAGGCCGCTGGCCGGGGAAGATTTCGCGCAGGTCGCGCTCATAAGCATCGGGCAGCGTGCGGCTGGGGAACAGGCGGTAGTAGTCCTGGTACTCCTGCACGCCCGCCAGAGCCTGCTGCGCCCAGGTGTGTTCATCGGCGGTGTGGTTGAAGACGAAATCCACGACCAGGCTGATCCCATTATGGCGCAGTTCGCTGGCTAGTTCGGCAAGCTCAGCCATGGTGCCGAGGGTGGGGTTGACCTCGCGGTAGCTGCTGACCGCATAGCCACCGTCGCTGTTGCCCGCTGGCGCAAGAAAGAGGGGCATCAGGTGCAGGTAGGTGAGACCCAGTTCTTTGAAGTAAGGTATCTTCTCGCGCACCCCCGCCAGCGTGCCAGCGAACAGGTCAACGTAGCAGACCCCACCCACCATCGTCTGCGCCTGGAACCAGCGGGGGTCGGCCTCGCGCTCTGCATCCAGAGCCTTCAGTTCGGCGGGGCGCGCGAGCCAGGTGCGAGCGGCCAGCAATAGGCTCTCCTCTACGTGCTGGCGGAAGGCATAGTGGCCGCCGTACAGTTCGCCCAGCAGCCCATAGAGGTGGTCGAAGTGGCAGTGCAGCCGCGTCTGGAAGGCGGGCCAGGCGGCGCGGTCAGCAGCGAACAGGGCCGCCAGGCGGGGCATGATATCTTCCAGAATCAACTCAGCAGGGTATTCCAACGCACTTCCTCCCTGATATTAGCCCTTGACCCCGGTCGAGGTGACGCTCTGCACGAACCAGCGTTGGAAGATGAGGAAGATGACCAGCACTGGGATCGTCACCATTGCGGCGAAGGCCATGATGTCACCCCATTGGCGCGGCTGTTGACCGAAGAAGGTCTGCATTGCCACCGGCAGCGGGCGATAGCTGTCGCCCCGCGTGACCATCACCGGCCAGAGCAGTTCGCCCCAGCGACTAAGAAACTGGAGGATCGCCACCGTCGCAAAGACCGGCTTGGAGAGCGGGATGATGATGCTCCAATAGATGCGGAAGCGGCCCGCCCCGTCCACCAACGCGGCTTCCTCCAGGTCTTTGGGGATGGCAATGAAGAACTGGTAGAACAGGAAGATTGAGAACGCGTCGGCGACAAAGGGGATGATCTGCACATGGTAGCTGTCGATCCAGCCAGGCTTGCCGAGGCCGAAGCTGGGCAGCGAGTTGACCAACAGCAGTAGCGGCACGGCCACCGCCTGGAAGGGGATGATGATCAGGCTGACGACGACGGCCAGCACGATGCTGCGGCCCCGGAAGTTGATGCGCGCCAGCGAGTAGGCGATCATGCTGTTGACTAGCAGGCCGAGGGCCACGATGCCGCCAGTGACGATCACCGAGTTGAGCATATTGCGGCCAAAGGGAACGTTCTTGAACACATCCTGGTAGTTTTGGAAGGAGATGCTGCTTGGCACGAAGGCTTGCAGGCTGCTCATGTCGCGCAAGACCTGACCCTCATCGCCCTTCAGCGAACTAATCAGCATGAAGATCAGGGGGAACAGGAAGAAGATGGCGAGCAGGATCATCAGCCCGTAGTCGAGCAGGCGGAAGATGAACCGCCGTAGGCGGTAGCCGTTACCGTGGATGGTGCCTGCCGCAGTAGGTGCGAGTTGCTCTGTGCGAACAGCCATATTTACACCTGCCTTTCTTCTTTAATGAACACCCGTTGGAGGATCGAGATCGTTAGCACTAGCAGGAAGAAGAAGACCGAGATCGCCGAGGCGTAGCCGACCTTCTGCTGGCTGAAGCCCTGCTGGACGATGTGCAGCACCATGGTGGCTGTCGAGTCCTCTGGTGCGCCCTTGGTCATCACCCAAATCTGGTCGAACAGGCGGAAGGCGAGGATGGTGGTCGAGATGACCACAAAGAGGATGGTGTTACGCAGGCCAGGGATGGTGACGTTGCGGAACTGCTGCCAGCGGCTTGCGCCGTCGATGTCGGCGGCCTCATAGAGCGAGTCAGGTATCTCTTGCAGCCCAGCCAGGAAGATGAGCATTTGGAAGCCAACCCCCTGCCAGATCGAGAGAACCATGATCGAGGGCAGAGCCAGGCTCTTGTCGCCCAACCAATCTACTGGCTTGAACAGGCCGAAGGTAATGCTCTGCAAGAAGGAGTTGATCAGCCCACTGCCGGGGTTGTAGAGGAAGTACCAAATGACTGCGACCACCGCCATGATCGTCACCACTGGGGTGAAGTAGATGGTGCGGAACAGGTTCATCGCCCGCAACTTCTGGTTGACTAGCAGCGCGAGGGCCAGGGCGAGGACGGTCTGGATCGGCACCACCACGATGACGAAGGTGAAGTTGTTGAGCAGGGCGTGCTTGAGCGTGTCGTCGTCGAGCATCCGCTGGTAGTTGCGGAAGCCGATGAACTGGGTTTCGAGGTTGGGATTGGGTACCAGCCGTTGGTTGGTGAAGGAGAAGTAGACAGCCATCAGGAAGGGGACGATCAGGAAGCTGCCGAGGAGCAGGATAGCAGGGGCAGCCAGCAGCCAGGCCATGCGCTCCTCTCCCTTGCGCCAGTTGCCAGAGCGAGGAACGACAGTGTTTTGCACGCTCATATTTTACCTCACCTTCTACTTCTATAGTAAAGAGCTAAAGAGAGCTAAAGAGAGTTAAGGGTCTGTTAAGACTGCGCTCCCCCTACGAGAGGGGGAGCAGAGCAGTGCTGACAGTAGCGGTAACTACTTGATTGGGTAACCCTGGTTGTCCTGGATGTCCTGGTCGATCTTCTTGGCCGCCTTGTCCAGTGCGCCCTTCACGTCGGCCCCGTTGACGATGTTATCGGTCGCCTCCTGGAAGGCGGCGGTGATCGCCGGGTAGGCAGGGGTGACGGGACGTTCGAGGCTGAGGCTGTTGTTTAGCTGGTCGGCGAAGACTTGCAGCGGCGCACCAGGGCCATAGAGCTTGGACTGGCTGAGGGCGGACTTGCGGGCGGGCGGCGCGCCGTTCGCGTCGGTCATCCGCAAGATTTCCTCATCGGAGAGCAGGAAGTTCATCACCTTCCAGGCGGCAGCGGGGTCTTTGCAGGTCGAGGTGATACCCCAGTTCCAGCTACCCTGGCCGGTCACGGCCTTGCCGCCGAACTTGGGCATTGGCAGCACTACCAGCTTGTCGCCAAGAGCCTTCTTGTAATCGGCGTAAGTCCAGTGGCCCACGTAGCTGAGGGCAGCCTTGCCGTCGGCAAAGTCGGTGCCACCAGCGGGCTTGCGGTTCACGTAGCCATCCTTGAACAGACCCTGGAACCAGGTCATTGCCTTGACCGAGGCCGCGCTGTTGATCGTGCCATCAGCCTTCTGGTAGTTGCTGCGGTCGATCAGGTCGCCACCAAACGATTGCAGGATCGGGCTGAAGCCATAGGTGTACCACTCACCGCGCCCGTAGTCCATCTTCATGTCGAGCGGATAGTCCAGGCCGCTGGCCTTCAGCTTCTTGAGCGCGTCGTTAAACTCGTCGCTGCTCCAGGCATCGCTAACCCCAGTGGGAATGCGTACGCCAGCCTTGGTCAGCAAGTCCTTGTTGCCGTAGATACCGAGGCCGGAGTCGAACTGGCCGAGGCTGTACAGCTTGTTGCTGTAGGTACCCTGGCGGATGATCGAAGGCAGGAAGTCGGCTTTCATATCAGCGGTCACGTAGCTGTCGAGCGGCACGAGGCGGCCCGTCCAGGCGTAGTTGTAGACGTTGGGGCCATCAAAGTCGAGCAGGCAGGGCAAGCCATTGGCGAGGGCGGCGGCGTTCACCTGATCGTTGTAGCTACCCTCTGGCAGTTGCACCGCTTCGATGGTGGTGCCACTGTTGCTGGCGTTGAACTTCTTGATCGAGGCATCGAGAGCCTCACGCTCACCGCCGGTGCCAGAGTGGAACCAGAGGGTGGTCACGCCGCTGGCACTATTGGGCGTGGGTAGCGCGCCCATCGTGTTCGTCGGCTTGGGTGCAGCGGCAGCGGCAGCAGGGGTATCGGTCGCCGCAGCAGGAGCCGCCGCCACCGTAGTGTTGGTCGCCGCAGCGGGAGCCGCCTTCGTGGTGTTGGTCGCAACCGCGGCGGCCATTGGGGTGTTGGCAGCCGGGGCCGCCGTGTTGTTGTCGCAGGCCATCAACAGGAAGGCTGCGACCAGCAGTAGAACACTGGCTCTCCAAAACTTCATCTTGTCTCCTCCTTGAGATCTCCAAATGGACGCAATGCGTCGCCAAAAGCCGCCAAAGGCAGGCGGGTGGTTAATCAGCCCACCCGCCAACCAGTCTCCCATCTGAAAGCCCTTTCATGTGGAAGTGCTTACACATATTAGCACAGAACGATAATCCTGTCAATAGGCAAAACCAAAATTGCATGGCGAAATCTGCTGCCTGCTGGACGTGGCAGCAAAAAGCAATGCCGTGGCTCGCAGATGGGCTGGCACCTCTAGGGGATGAGGATTGAGAACGAAGTCAACCTACCAGTGAGTTATAGTAGAAGGGTGATCAGGCTTATACCAATTGCGTTTAGTCAAGCCGTGTGGTAAAATGGAGCTACTAGGAGGTAGCTGGATGGCACGCGGCAAAGTGTTCAAGATGGATTGGCAGGACGATGCGGCCACGCTCAAACAGGCTTATCAGCAGGAGACCA
>JBBROH010000124.1:0-13004 GCA_038229595.1 Chloroflexia bacterium
AGTCGCAGCGGTGTTGCTGAAGCTCTCTGGGCCAGTCAATGAACGAACATTGTGGAAGCCGAGAGTGTTCGTCCACTGCACGGTGGTGCCGGTAGTGATGGTAATCACCGCTGGTGAGAAGGCGAAGTTGGCTACCCCAACCGCGACTGGGCCAGTAGCGGTAGCGGTGCGGGTTGGGGTAGCAGCCGCAGCGGTGGCGGTATTGGTGGCAGCCGCAGCCGTGGCAGTGCGGGTGGCAGTAGCAGCGACGGTGGTCGCAGTACGGGTGGCAGTGGCAGCCGCAGCGGTGGCAGTGACAGTAGCGGTCGGGAAGCTGCCGGTGCAGCTGTAGCTAACATCGTCAATGCCAATATAGCTGGAGTTCGCGCCAGTTGGCCCGCCGTTGGTGACAAAGTAGCGGAAAGCCACCCGCCCGGCGGCAGGGTTGCTGAGGCCACTAACAGTGGCAGTGAAGGCGGTCCACTGCTGTGGGTAAACGCCAGTGACAAGGGTGGGATTGATTGAGAGCAGCAAGGTGCTGAAGTCGCCCACGCTGACGTTGGTGGTACCCACGTTGGTGCTGGCCCCACTGGTGCTGAGGCGCACTTCGAGGCGATCCGGGTACTCGGTAGTGCCAACCCCAGTGCGGCTGTAGAAGATCATGGTGGAGCCATTGGTAACGGTCAGCGGGGGAGTAAGCAGCCAGTTGCTGATCGTATTGTCGCCAGTGGTGTTGTTGAAGTTGGCTCCAATGTAGGAGTCATTTGGGCCGGAGTGAGCCGGGAAAACATCCGGGTTGCCCTGGAACCATCCGGTCGAACCGAGTGGGTTGCTGTTGTTCTGGGTGAACCACTGGTCGGGTGGGGCGGTGTCGAAGCCCTCCCCCAGCAGGCAAACCCCCGGCACTGGCACTGTGGTGGCGGTGCTAGTTGGCCCAGTAGCGGTAGCGGTGCGGGTCGGGGTAGCAGCCGCAGCGGTGGCGGTATTGGTGGCAGCCGCAGCGGTGGCGGTGACAGTGGCGGTAGCGACGATGCTTTCGATAGCGCGATGCACGACCTTGCTCAGCTCACCGCGTCTAATGTTATCGTTCGGGCGGAAGCAGAGGCCGATCTGGGGGGTGACACAGGCGGCACCGTTGATGATGCTGCGGCTGGCAAGGGTCTCAATCGCGCTGTAAGCGAAGTTGGTAGGCGGCACGTCGGAGAAGGTGGGGAGGGTCGGGGTGGCAAGCGGGTAGTTGCGGGCGCGCTGCACGATGATCGCAACCTGGGCGCGAGTGATGTTGACGTTCGGGCCGTAGCAACTGCCAGGGGTGCCGAGGCCAGCGCACTGGGTGGGGGTCAGGCCGAGGACTACGCCAGCATGGGCGGCAGCTTCGATGAAGCCGTAGAAGACGCTACCTGCGGCTACATCCACGAAGGTCGGGCTGGTCGGGGTGAAGGCTGGGATGTTGAAAGCCAGCACCGCGATCTTGGCGAACTCACCACGCTTGGCGGTATCGTTCGGGCGGAACAGGCCACCTGCACCGCTGACGATACCCCGACAGGCGAGATACTGAATGTCGTCGTAGAAGATGTTGTTGGTCAGCACGTCGGTGAAGCTGATCGTGCAGGTGGCTGGAGTTGCGCTTGCCCTCGCGGGTAGGGTGGCGGTGGCGGTCGCGCTGAGCGTGGCGGTAGCAGTCGGGGTAGTAGTCGCGCTGAGGGTAGCGGTGGCAGTCGCAGTTGGAGTGTTCAGCGGTGCGCCACCAGCTAGGCGTACTGCGTACTCTGCGTTAATCAATCCCCAGCCGTAGAGGTTGTTGGGCCGCGTGCTGCTATAGGGCGCAGGCGGGTTGGCGTAGGTCGAGGAGAAGGTAGCGGTCTGGGTCAGGATGTTAATCGTGTCCGTAATCGAAAGGGCGGGGTTGGTGTGCAACATCAAGGCCACCACACCAGCGTGATGTGGGCTAGCCATCGAGGTGCCACTGATACTGGCATAGGTGCTAGTACCACGCGCCGAGCGCACAGAGACACCTGGGGCGACGACGAGCGGGTGCAGTTCGCCAGTGCAGACAGAGGGGCCACTGCTGCTGAAGTCAGCAATGTTGCCGTTGCTGGAGATTGCGCCGGTCTCCTTAGTCTCATGGTAGTTGTTGGGCGAAGCGTTTTGGCCCTGGGTCTCATGGTTGAGGTTGCCACCTGACCAGGCCGGGTAGATACCAGCGGCAGTCCAGGCGCGCAGTTCGTTAATCAAGCTCAGGTCGCAGGTGCCAACCCCACCGAAAGTCCAGGAGTTATTAACCACCTGTGGGCGCAGGTCTGGGCGCGGCAGGGTACCATCAACCTTAGTTGGGGCAAGGAACCATTGGAAGCAGGCAAGCAAGTCTGCATCGGTAGTGCCAGCAGCAATCGCATCGCAGGCGATCCACTTGGCATCTGGGGCTACACCGATCTGGTTGCCTGCGCCGTCATCACCGACCATCGTGCCAGTAGTGTGGGTGCCGTGATTACTAGTGGGGTCGTAGTCGGTGGGGTTGTCATTGTCGCCAGTTGGAACAACATTCTTCCAGTTGTAGTCAGGGCCAGGGAGCGTGCCACTGGCTGCACCACGCCACTTGGAGGCGAGGGCAATGTGGGTACCATTCACGCCGCTGTCGAGGCTACCGACGACAATGTTGCTGCCCCGATTACCTGTTGCCCACACCTGATCTGCCTTAATCATCTGCACACCATAGGTGAGAGTGGTGGGGCTGTCTAGGGAGGTCTTACTCTCCGTACTCTGCTCTGCCTGGAAGTGGCGACCGTTGAGCCGCAGGCGGGCAACATCGCTGCGCTCAGCCAGTTGCCAGATCGCGGCAGCACTACCTTCAACCACAACCGAGTTGGAGATCCAGAAGCTCTGCTTCTTCGTCACCTGGCCGCTAGCTTCCAGGTTGCCGATCTCGTTGAGCAAGTTAGCCTGGGTACGCATGGCGGTAGCAGTAAGCTGGTTGTAAACGTACCAGCCTTTCTCGGCCCAGCGGCTAGGGCTGATCTCGTTGTTGACGTTGGCTTGTTCGCTGAGGGCAATGATTGCGCTGACGCGAGCATCATCACGGCCCATCTGGGCCAGCAGATCGGCATCAATCCTGCGCGTGGCCTCGGCGCGACTAGAGCGCACTACTGGCCCGCTGGCCTGCACAACCGCCGCGCTGGGGGCAACGGGAGGGGTGCTAGCCTGGGCGACGCTGAACAGACTGAGGGACACCATGATCATCAACGCCACGTAGCTAAACAGCTTGTATCTTTTCATAATTACCTTTCCTGAGCGGTTTGGCCGCCCTGCTC
The DNA here is from genome assembly GCA_038229595.1 of Chloroflexia bacterium. Taxonomy (GTDB): domain Bacteria; phylum Chloroflexota; class Chloroflexia; order QHBQ01; family QHBQ01; genus JBBROH01. Next base: position 3,288 of record JBBROH010000124.1, read on the forward strand.
TATCTTCTCTTACCCACCTCGCGGTTTCCAGTCGCGGGGTTGTCAAGCGTCAGGTTGCCAGCCTGGATTAGCGTTTTACCTCCAAGTCCACCCGTTTGGAGCAGAACCAGATTGGCTGCGCCAGCCAACTTGCCCATATGTCAAAAGGATTTGCCCTAGTTTAGCACCTGGCAGCGATAGCGTCAACACCTGTGCCTTGTCGTCAGCATTGGGCCTACTTTGTAATACAACAAAAAGGGCAAGGTGGTTGACCTTGCCCTACACACATTCACCCTATCTGCCTCGGTCAGGTAGCCTTACGGCACCCGGTTAGCCACTTATCGCTGCTGCCTCTCGACCCTGACGAGGTTCGCGACATCCCGCCGCGTAAGACCTGGCCGAAGCAGGCAGGGTGTGTTATGTGCTTGCCTATTATACCCCATCCTGCCCCTGGTTGCAAGCTGCGGAGGTTGGCTGCCTCGTCCGCAGCCCTCAGATGTCCAGTTGTTCCAGGCGGCGGCGGGCGATGTAGAGGGGCAGCACGGTAGCACCAGCGATGTAGAGGATGGTAGGGACAAGGCCCAGCAATCCGATAGCCAATCCCCGCATGAGCAGGGTGCCACTGATGACCACGGCGGCAAAAAGCAACACCTGGTAGAGTAGCAGGCCGATCAGTGAACCAATCGCGGTCAGCACGTTGATGCTTTGCGGTGAGAGCGAGTTGAGCGTGCCGAAGCTGGTGCCGATACCCACGCACAGGCTGGCTGCCCCCAGCCCACCGACCACCACCACGCCGATGAAGGCTAGTAGTTGCCACCACTTGGCCCCGACCAGGATGCTGTATAGCAGGCTGAAGCTAGTACCAAAGGCGACCAGGATCAGGTAGGTAAGCAGGAACTTGGCTAGCACCAGGCGGGTGAAGCCGAGCGGTGACAGCTTGAGCATCCAGATCGCCTTCTGTTCGCGGGTGAAGGCACTGAGGCCCAGCAGCCCGCTGGCGAAGCTGCTGATGAATAGCACCCAGAGGCAGACGGTGAAGAAGGCGGCTCCAGCGGTGTTGGGTGAGGCCGAGTTGAGGTTAGCCGACTGTCTGGCCTGCAAGATAAAGAGCATGGTGACGAGGCCAGGGCCAAGCAGTTGGATGATGTAGGCTGGTTCGCGGGAGAGGACGCGCAAATCCTTACGCAGCACGCTGCGCCAGGTTGCCACCGCCGCCCCCACCCGTGCCGACTGTTGGATCGCTGACCGCTCGTGTGCCACCTGCACCTGCTCGCCGTAGACCTGATCGAGTATCTCAGTAGCATTGTAGTGGCGGCGGCCCTCGCGGCGGCGACGCAACTCGGCCCGGCTGGCCCCGCTGCCCACGCCCAGGTTGACCCAGCCATCATAGAACAGGTTGGCCGAGATCAAGGTGCCGCCCACATAGCAAAAGATAGCGAAGGCGGCGAACAGCCCTCCCCACAGCAGCCCCTCACCCAGGTTGCCGCGCCCTGCCGAGCGTAGCGCGTAGGCAATCCAGCCGGTGGGCAACAGCCCTGCCTCGGTCAACTCCACCGCGGTAATGAGCCTGGTTGCTTCCTGCTGCACGTTGCCGCCCCGCGAAGCAGTCACGCCCGTGATCACGATCACCCCGGCGATGCCAATCCCGATCAGCCCGCCGATGATTGCCAGGGCTTCGCTGATGCGGCTGGCGGGCAGCCAGCGCACCAGCACTGCGGTGATCAGCACGCCAATGCCGCTGGTTAGTAGCGGTAGCAGCAGCAGAGCGGCCACCGCCAGCGGATAGTAGGGCCAGCTAGCATTGAAGCCGATGCCGATTGCCAGCAGGTAGGGCAGGCCGAGGATGGTCAGGAGCAGATAGGGGCGGCCCAGTCCGGCGGTTAGTTTGGCGAAGAAGACGTGCCGCACGCTGAGGGGACTACTGAGCAGCAGCGGTAGGTCGCGGGCCTGGTAGATATTGGGTAGCGACGTGCTGATGCTGTCGATCAGCAGGAAGATCAGCGCGCCGATGAAGAAGAAACTGAGCAACTGGCTGCCCAGCCCGAACAGGTTGGTCGAGGCTACTTCGCTGGGCAACTGTACCCCTATCTTGCCCAGATAGTCGATCAAGCGCGGTAGATTGACCAGTGCGAGGACGACCAGGAAGTTGCTGCTGGCAAACAGTAGTGCGCCGAGGGCGATCAGCGCATACTTCACCCGCTGGCCCCGGTTTGACCGCCGCAAGGTGCTGCGAACACCCGTCCACTGCACCCCTAGCACCGTCAAGAGTCCACCCATTACTGCCACTCCTCTACTATCTGCAACAAGCCCGCACCTTAAGCCCGCTGATTACGCTCATAGTTCCAGCCGTTCGAGGCTGTCATGGGCCATCTTGATCGGCAACCAGGCGGCTAGTCCAGTGATCACCACACTTAGCAGCAGGCCGAGGATCAGCGGCAGGCCAAAGCTACCGTTGCCCAGTATCACGCCGCCCGCCACGCTGCCCACCGTCAGCAGGATGTAGAGGATCAGAATGGGGAAGAACAGGCAACCGGCGGCGGTGCTGGTCTGCCGCTGCGGGTTGTCCGCCGTAAAGTTGGGCAACATCCCGCCTAGCCCTATGCAGACCCCGGTTACTCCCAGGTTGGTAAAGAGCGAGAGGGCAACTGAGGCGGCGATCAACGCGGGAGTCAGCCCGGTTAGGAGGCCGTAGACCACGCTGATCAGCAGACCGAAGGCGGCCAGTGGCACGTAGGCGATGATGAACTTACCGCCCAGCACCTCCCACCAGCTTACCGGAGCCATCTTGAGCATCCAGATGCTACGGCGTTCGCGGCTGATCGCCGCCAGGCCGAAGTAGGCGCAGATCGCTGCGCTGGCGAAGACGGTGATCGCCACCGGCCAGATGAAGCTGAGGTCGGCGGCTCGGCGGGTGAACTGGCTGAACTGGCCGAAGTCAGCCCCGCTGCTGCCGCTACGCGAACCGAAGCTAGTCAGGTTGAGCAGCAGCACAACTGCCACTGCTATCGGCCACAGTAGCTGGCTGAAGCCGGTCGGGTCGCGGCGCAAGGCCGTAAAGTCCTTGTCCACCACTGCCTGGGTGCCGCCACTGAGCAGGCCGCCTACCCGTTCCTGCCTGGGGGCAGCGGTGATCACGGCCACCAACCGCTCGCTGGGCGAACCGTTTTGCGGCTGGTCGGGGTGGGCCAGCTTGCGGGCGGTGCGCTCGCGTTCCAGGCTGCGGCGGTTGCGCCCCCCCACGCTACCGATGTTGGCCCAGCCCCCATAGTAGGCACGCTCGGCAATCTCCAGGCAGCCGATGAAGACCAGCAGTGATAGGCCGAAGTAGAGGATGCCCCAGGCGGCCAGCCCCTTCCAATCGCCCTTGCCCGCCGCCTCCATTGCCCGCGCCGCCCAGGTGCTGGGCAGCCAGGGGGTGTCGCTCAGTGCGAAGCGGCTGATCGTCTGCCCAGTGCCACTCAAGGCACCGCGGTTGCTGTTGTTTGCCAGCAGCCCCGGCAACTGGCTGAGCAGGTAGAATAGCACGCTGAACAGCGCACCGACCACCGCCAGGATGTCGCGGATGCGCCCAGGCGGGAGGATGCGAACCAGCCAGATTACGGCAATTGCGCTCAAACCCGTAGGGATCAGCGGCAGGATCAGCAGGCCCAGGATGGCAACCGGGTAGTAGACCGGGTTGTAGCCCAGGCCGATACCCATGCCCAGGATGTAGGGCAGGCCAAAGCCGAGCAGCAAGATGTAGGCGATGCCGAGGCCGAGACTGAGCTTGACCACGAACACGGCGCGCATTGGTACCGGCGCGGTCAGCAACATATCCATGTCGTTAGAGAGATAGAGGCTAGATAGCGCAGTGCTAAAGCCGCTGAATAGCAGCACGGTAAAGGCAAGCAGCAGTATCAGGGCGAGGATGCGGTTGACCAGTTGGCTCAAGTCGCTGATGTTGGCACTGCTGGTCAAGGTGCTGGGGCTGAAGTCGGCGGAACCGAGCAGCATGGGGATGTTGGCGACCGTGAAAGCAAAGAAGAAGTTGAAGATGATCAGCACGGCAAAGAGGATGCCGAGGATTACTGTGCTAGCCTTGCGCCCTGGCGATGCTGCGCGGTAGCCACCCAGCATAGCGTGCCAGCGGGCGTTGACCAGGATGCCGATGTACTTGACGACCATCAGCGGCCCCGCCCAAATAGCCCGCGCTTGGCTGGTGCGGCTACTGGCTGACGGGCGGCGTATTCGTTGCTTTCGGCCTCTGCCTCATCGGTCAGGCGCAGGAAGATGTCCTCCAAACTGTCGTCGCGGTTTTGGTCGAGGGTGCGTAGCTCGTTCATCGTGCCGACGGCGATCAACTTGCCCTGGTTGATGATGCCGACGCGGGTTGCCAGTTGCTCGGCAATCTCCAGGATGTGGGTGGTGAGGAAGACGGTCACGCCCTTCGCGCAGAGCGAACGCAGGGTGTCCTTCATCTGCCGCGCACTCTTGGGGTCCAGGCCAACGGTTGGCTCGTCAAGGAAGATCACGGCGGGGTCGTGCAGCAACGCCCCGGCCAGCGACACCTTCTGCTTCATGCCGTGCGAGTAGCCCTGCACCAGTTCGTCGCCCTTCTCGGCCAGGTCGAAGTAGTCGAGCAGAGCCTCGGCGCGCTCCTCCGCCGTCTTTGGCTCAACCCGGTAGAGGCGAGCAATGAAGCGCAGGAACTCGCGGGCGGTCAGCTTGTCGTAGAGATAGGCTTCGTCTGGCACGTAGCCGATGCGCGCTTTCGCCTCAAGCGACTGCTGCTGCATATCAAAGCCGTCAATAATCACCTGCCCTGTAGTGGGTCGCAGCAAGCCGACCATCATCTTGATCGTCGTCGTCTTACCCGCCCCGTTCGGGCCGAGGAAGGCGAACAGTTCGCCATTGCCAATCTGCAAATTAACATTGTCTACTGCCTGAAACTCGCCGAACTGCTTGCTCAAACCTGTGGTTTGGATCATCCGTTGCCCACCTTCGCCATGCGTTGTCGTTGCCTGCCCGCGTGTTGGCTGGCAAGTTCGTCTCTAGTATTCTACCACCTGCCCGCCTGTGCTGCAAGGTTGACAGCCTCAACTGCTTCCTCTATACTAGCCGCAACACCAGCAAGGGAGGAGCAGCCGATGCAGCAGAACGAGTTGAAGGGTACCCACCTGAGCGACCTGTACTTTGAACACGTGGCCGCGCGAGGCTTGATCGACGTGATGCCCTACCGTCGCTTCACCGATATGCTCAACCAACGCGACCGCTCCTTCTTTACCCTGCGCGAGGGGACGGTGCAGGCGGTAGAGCAACCCTTCGCGGCGCAAAAGGGTCAGCACACCGTGATTGTGCCGCGCCTCTCGGTGATCTGCGGCCTGCTGGTGGAGGAGGGCAAACCGCCCTCCAGCTTCAGTGCAGCAGAGTACAGGGTGAAGAAGAACCCGCGCCCGGCCTTCTGCTCCTTCGGCCCCTATGCCATTCTCGGATACTTCCATATGCGGGCCGAGCAAGAGGTTCTCGATATGTTTGAGTTGATGCAGGAAGACTTCATCCCCTTCACCAATTGCAACTTCTATATGCTGGCCCAGCCGAACGTGCAACCGCGCTCAGTCAACCTGGTAGTAGTCAACCGCTCGAAGATTGGCACCTTCTACTTCATGGACTAGTGGCTGCCCTTAACCCGCAGCTTGCCGCTCGCTTGCCAAACTGCGCTTGATGTGCTATAATATGCGGGCAGCACAAGAACGGGGTGTAGCGCAGCCCGGTAGCGCACCTGAATGGGGTTCAGGTGGTCGGAGGTTCAAATCCTCTCACCCCGACCAGGATAATTAGCAGCGCATTGTGGGGGTGGCGCAAACCGCCCCTTCGTCATGCCCAGGCGAGCGGTCTGCTGGCCCGCTTCTTGTTTAGCAGTAGGTCATGCCCAAGCTGCTGTGCCAAAGCGTACTGCTCATCCTCTGCCTGCTGCTCGTCGGCTGCGGTGGCGACTCCGCGCCCACTGCGCCCACCCCTGCGCCGCCAAGCCCTACTAACCCTCCCGCATCCTCCTCCACGCCGTTGCCCGCGACGGCCAGCCCCAGCAGCCAGCCGACAGCCAGCAGTGAGGTAATCCTCTACACGCCAGTGCCGGTCGTCAGCCACGAGTTCCCGCCGCTGGCGGTTGCGCCGACAACGACCCTACCCGGCCCGCTCTTCACCGCCACTGCTTTGCCCGCCAACCAGCCCCCTGCCCAACTCAACCCATTGGAGCAGCAGATGTTCGAGCAACTGAATGCCGCCCGCCTAGCAGCGGGCCTGCTGCCAGTCAGCATCGAGCCGCGCCTGCAAGCTCTCGCCCGCAGCCGCAGCGCAGATATGGTAGCCCGCCACTACTTCGGCCATGTCACCCCCGACGGCGATAGCATCCGCCCGATGTTGAGCGCGCAGGGGATCACCTACAGCTACTCTGGCGAGATCATTGCTCGTGGGTCGGGTACCGACAGCGTGAGCCAGGCCGTGACCTGGTGGCTGGCTGACCAGCTTCACCGCGACGTGATCCTGCGCCCGGAACACCGCTTCGTGGGCATCGGTGAAGCGAGCGAGGGCGACACTCACACCTACACCGTAGACTGGATCGCCCCCGGTAGTGGATAGCGGGGCGCAGGCGGCTGCACTTGCAGGCTGGAAGTGTGCTATACTGTTCTTATCAACAACTCTCCGGCTAACCCACCAGCGGCTGTACAGAGCAAGGAGCATAGAGTGGTAAGAAGCTAGCCGTTGTCCTACGGGTGTTTACCCTTGTCACCGCAGGTACGCTTAGCCCGTAAGCCCAGGCACCAGCCGCAACTCCCCCGAAACGGGAAATCATCAAAGTCCGCTTTCTCCAATACTGGAGGCCTGACACGAAACAGGTTGACCAGCATAGCATACATATCAGCGCAAGTGATGCTAGCAAGCAGAACCTCACCGCAACAACAACCCTCACCCCCTCACCTCATGGCAACCACGATGCAAGAACAGAACAGACCAACAGCATACGAACTGGCAGGCGGGGACGTTGGCATCCTGCTCGTCCACGGCTTCACCGGCGCGCCCCCAGATTTGGGCTATCTTGCTCGTTACCTGCATACGCAGGGCTATACTGTCGGCCTACCGTTGCTGTCGGGTCATGGCACCGAGGCGCAGGACATGGCTGGGGTCAAGCGCGCGCAGTGGATCGCCGAAGTGGAGCGCGCCTTCAGCGATCTCGCTAGCCGCTGCCGCGTCACCTTCGTCGGCGGCCTGAGCATGGGCGGCGTGCTGTCGCTCAACTACGCCGCCACCGCCGTCGCTGCTGGCCGCCCACTCCCCGCCGGGGTGATAGCCCTGGCCTCCCCGATGTACACTGCCGACCGCCGCGCCCCCCTGCTGCCCCTACTCAAGTACGTGATGCGCTGGAATGGCAAGGCGCGCAGCAAAGTTGAGAAGGTAAACCTGCTGGACAAATCTATGCTCGACGAGGTGTTCACCTACCTCCGCACCCCCACCAGTGCGCTAGAGCAGGTCTGGCGGTTGATCGGTGAGACGCGCAAGCGGCTGGGTCGCATCAGCGTGCCAACCCTGATCGTGCAGAGTCGCCTCGACCCAGTTTCGCTGCCGCCCAGTGCCGAGATCATCTATAATGGCATCGCCTCCTTCAGCAAAGAGCTGGTCTGGCTGACCAAATCCAGCCACGTAATCACCCTCGATTATGAGCGCGACCTGGTTTGCCAGCGGGTTGCCTCCTTCCTCAGCCGCCACAGCCTCACAGCGGTGGTCTCTGACCCCCAGACGAAAGTAGGAGTTTAATGGTTAGCACCCGCCACTCTCGCCCCCAGCGCAGCTTTGCTAGCCGCATCGTGCGCCTGCTGCTCGCTCTCCTGCTCGTGGCAGTGCTTGCTGTCACGGGCATCAGCGTTTACGCCGTCTCGGTAATGACTACTGGCAACCACAAGCCAATTGACCAGGCTCTGTCTGCAAAGCTACCTACCGCGCGCGAAAACGTCAGCTTCAACAGCCGCGAAGCCGGGTTGCTGCTCAAGGGCTGGGTGTTCAAGGCCGCCAACCCGACTGGGCGCAGCTTCGTTTTTGTGCATGGCTGGATGGGCAACCGCATCGAGGTTGGCTTTGAGGGCATCGCCAACGATCTGCTAGCCCACGGCTATGACGTGCTGATGTTCGACCTGCGCTCTTGCGGCGAGAGCCAGGGCGACCGCTTCACCATCGCCAACAAAGAGGATGCGGATGTGCTGGGTGCCTACGACTTCATGAAGGCGCGTAACTACGATCCGCACATGATGACCTTCCTGGGGGTGAGTATGGGCGCAGCCTCGCTGATCGAAGCGGCTAATCGGATGACCGATGTGGGAGCTATCGTGATCGACAGCACCTTCTCCTACCTGCGCCCGATCCTGGAGCGCGAGCTACCAAAGCGCACCAACCTGCCCAACTTCATGAACAGCGCGATCCTGCTGGCTGGCCCCGTCTTTGGCATGAACGCCGACCTCAAGCCAGAAGATGCGGTACGCGCGCTGCCCAACCGTGCCTTCCTTTTCTTCCACGGCACCGGCGACACCTTTATCACCCCCGACAATGCTGAGCGGCTGAAGGCAGTCAGCAGCAATCCTGACAGCAAGCTGCTGATCCTCAAGGCAGGCCAGCACGTCAAGACCTACAACGACAACCCAGAGCTATATATGAGTACGTTGTACAGCTTCCTTGACCAGCAGTTGGCGAAATAGCTTCTAATCGCCTCTTAATCGCGTTTCGCTTGCTGGTTGGCAGCCGCCTGCCCTATACTGCGGTCATGGAACAGCCAGTAACAAACAAGCAGCCAGCGGCGATTGAGTGTGTCAACCTGAGCAAGGCTTATGGTGACATAGTGGCCCTCAGTGGGGTCAGCCTGCGCGTGCCAGTAGGCGGTAGCCTGGCAGTGCTGGGTGAGAACGGCGCAGGCAAGAGCAGCCTGGTCAAGCTACTACTTGGCTTCACCTTCGCCAGTGCAGGCCAGATTCGCCTGTTTGGTAGCGACGATCTTGGTGCGGGCCGCCTACGGATTGGCTACCTACCAGAGCAGCCGCAGTACGAGCGCGCCTTTACTGCCCGCGAGTACCTGACCTACCTGGGCCGCTTGAGCGGGATTGAGCGCGGAGGGCTGGCCCAAAGGGTGACGACACTGCTGGCCCTCGTCGGCCTGAGCAACGCAGCGGAACGCCGCATCGCCAGCTACTCGAAGGGTATGAGCCAAAGGGTGGGCATCGCTGCTGCCTTGCTCAACCAGCCCACCGTGCTGATCGTGGACGAGCCGACTAGCGGTCTCGACCCCGGCGGCCAGTGGGAGGTACGCGCTATTTTGCACCGCCTGCGCGACGAGGGCATCACCATGCTACTTGCCTCGCATCAGCTAGCCGAGGTGGAGGACTTGTGTGACGAGGTGGCGATCCTACGGCGCGGGCAGGTAGTGGTTAGTGGCACCGTCGCCAGCCTGCTGGACAGCAGCGGGCAGGTGGAGATCACCGTCGCGGCGTTGCCCGACGAGGTGGCAGCGCAGTTGCGGGCCAGCTTTGGCGAAGGGCTGACCATAGTGGGGCCGCAACTGCTGCTCCCCGCCCGCCACAGCCAACCCGCCCTGCGGCTGTTGCTGGCGGCAGGCATAGTAGTGGTCGCCCTCAATCCAGTGCGCCCTACACTGGAAGAACTCTACCTACAAGTGAGTCGGGGTAGCTATCGCCAGCCTGCCGCTCAACCGCCCACCCC
>JBBROH010000125.1:0-12999 GCA_038229595.1 Chloroflexia bacterium
GCCATTCTGCTAGCATTGTGTTGACGACCACTAACAGCAGTGCCAGCCGAGGAGGTTATATCATGCACAAGCCGATCAGCCTGATCAGCAGCGTCCTCCTGTTCTTCACCCTGACGGCAGTTATACCCAGCACGCTATCCACCAGCAGCCCGACCCACCAGCAACCAGCCGCAAGCAGGCAACCCGCCGCTCCTCAGCAAGGCGACGTACCAACCCTCAAGCTAACCAGAGCGCGTGCCGAGCGGCGAACTGCACTACTTTGCCGACCTCAACCAACTAACTACCCTGATCAGCGGGCAGCTATTCGATCCGCCCAGCCCCGGTCGCTAAACCCACCCCGGTGATCGTCCCCGTCCCACAGACATACGAACCTGCCAATGGCACGGTCATCAAGCCCAACGCCTTGCTAGAGACCGTCACCTTCAACTGGCAGGCAGTCAACTAAGGCGGCAACCCGCGCCACAACATTGACATTGACGTGAACAACGGCACCGACACGCACACCAACGCACACCCCAACCAACACAGCGACCAGCACGCCAACCAGCACACCAACCCGCACCCCGACCAACATAGCGACCAGTACCGCCACCCGTACCCCCACACCCAGTAGCACTACTACCAACACGTCCAGACTGCTGTACCAGGTGTGACTAACACCAGCCTGCCGAGCGTAACCAACACCAGCCTACCAGGTACGACGGCTACCCCCTGCACCCTCAGCTTCTCCGATGTGCTACCCACCTACCTTTTCTATGCCGACATCCAGTTCCTCACCTGTCTAGGCATCGTCAGCGGCTACCCCGACGGCACCTTCCGCGCTGCCAGCCCCACCAATCGGGGTCAGTTTGCCAAGATTGTGGTCAATGGCTTCGGCCTCGCCGCCTTTACTCCGACGCTGCCGACCTTCAGCGACGTGCCGACCAGCTACCCCTTCTACCCTTACATCGAGGCGGCAACGCACGCTGGGGTGATGGTTGGCTACAGCGGTGGCACTTTCCAGACTGGGCGCAACGTCAACCGCATCGAGACGGTCGTCACCCATCTTGGAGGGAGCAGCGTTTGGCTGCCAGATGTCAAACCAGCCGATGATTAGGAGGAGAAATCTATATAGGAGTACACATTTGGTATCATCAAGTAGCAGTAGCTATGTTGTAGCGAGAGGTAGCCAAGTAGGCCACCACTGCGGGTCGTACTATTTGTAGCTTGCTTTCGAACCAACGGACTCTCTGCCCCAGCCGCTGCACCTCCAACTGCAGAAACGCTCGGATGCTCTAGCCAATGTGATTGCACGGCGGGAGCAAGCGCAGTGCCTGACTATACGGCTAGCAACCGGCCACGAAGTCCCAACTCTACTATCTTGCCCAACTACCAGCCTTGTCAGGTCTGGCAGACCACCGTATTATCTCTGGACTCTAACCTCTATTGCAGAGAGTAGCTGGTGGGTAGAGTACAAACCAACAGGCTCTAAGGCGGTGGGTGGGCAAGTTAGCCACCTGCCGCTTCTGCTTGCCCAGTAACGAACCGTTCTGTAAGACATACCCCAATGGAGTAAACCACTTACAAGCTCCGGATAAGGAGCGAACCCATCTAACAGCTCTCTAGCTGTTGCTGACGGTCTGAATCCAGTTGAGGACGGTGCGGTAGTTGAGGCCAAGTTGCTGGGCAATGGCGCGGCTACGCCACCCTGCCTGGGCCAGAGGTGCAAAGCCTGCACGAGGCACATACCGTGACTGCACCGCCGAAGCCGAAATGGTGTTGTGCTGGCACCACAATTCCTGGCACGCCACCTGCTAAGTATACATCGTAGATTAGCGGCTCAACCCACAAACCAAGAGGAGAAACGTGTTAATGAAGAAGTCAATCATGACCCTGCTGTTCGCGGCCCTGTTGCTGACGGTACTTGTCAGCCCCGGCCCGGTCGCGGCGCAGACGATGCCGATGACGATGAGCGAGCAGATCAACCAGTTGCGCGGCTTGAATGGGCGCGACTTCGACGTGCAGTTTATGAAGGATATGATCGGCCACCACCAGTCAGCCATCGACATGGCAAGCCTGGCCCCTACCAACGCCAAACGGCAGGAAGTCAAGGATTTGGCTGCCAGCATCGTGGCCGACCAGCAGCGCGAGATCGGCGAGATGACTGGCTGGCTGCGTGATTGGTACAACGAGCAGCCAGCCAGCATGATGATGAGTGATATGCAGGCGAAGACTGACCGGCTCAAGACGCTCAAGGGCGACGAGTTCGACAAGCAGTTCCTGCTCGACATGATCCCGCACCACCAGGATGCGGTGGATATGGCAAATCTGATCCCTGAGCGTGCCGCCCGTGCTGAACTTAAGAAGCTGGGGCAGAACATCACCAGCAGCCAGAGCCGCGAGATCGACCAGATGACTGGCTGGCTCAACCAGTGGTACAACGTCAACGCGCAAGGACAACCATTGGTCAGCAGTGCTGGCACCACTAACACCGCCCCAGCCAGCCCCACCACGACCCTGCCGCAGACCGGCAATGCCGGAGTCATCCTGCCCTTCGCCTTGCTGCTGGCCTTGCTTGCACTGGCAACAGCCCTCGTCCTGCGGCGGCGCGTAGCTTAGAGCGACCTGGCAGCGTAGCTAGAACCCGACGTGGCCTGTCTAGCTGGGTTAGACAGGCCATACTTTGTGGCTTATGACAGCTTACAGAACGTAATGAGGGTGTGAACTTAGCTGATAAGTTGGGAGCAAACGACAACCTGCGCGGACTGTTAGCTGAAATTGAGCGAGGTGATGGGGTGCTACTGGCAGCAGCCCGCTGGCGTGTTGACCGTGCGGTTGCTCATGGTCATTGTCATGTGGGTGGTTATAATCGTTGTCTTGTTCGCTCATCACATCGCTCCTCGCTGACAGCATCTAAACTGACAACCCTCCCATCCTCCTGCTACGACCCTTGCGCCCTACCAGCAGCAGGGTGTTGGCCCACTGCTTGCCAGAAGGTTGTTAGATTACTTGAGGAGGAAACAAGGCTTTGGCAGACAAATTGCAGGACGCGGCACCGGTCAACACCGAACTGGCGGCTAGGAACCCACTACCCGCCGAACAATGGCACGCGGGCGGCGACACTGGTAGCAACCTGCGTGACCTTGTACTCGGCATCAGCGACGGCCTGGTGACGGTCGTCTCCTTTGTGGCGGGCAGCACCGCTTTGCTGGCGAACTCCAACCAAGTTTTGCGGACGGGCTTCGCCGAGATGTTCGCTGGGGCGATCAGCATGGGCCTGGGTGCCTACCTCGGTGCCAAGAGCCAGCAGGAGCTTTATCAGAAGGAGCGGACGAAGGAGTACCGTGAAGTAGATGAGATACCAGATACTGAGCGCGATGAAATCCGGGCGATCTATCGCCGCAAGGGCTTTGAGGGCGGCGAGTTGGAGATGGTGGTCAACCGCATCACCGCTGACAAAGACCGCTGGGTGGCAACGATGATGACTGAGGAGCTTGGCTACGGCGCGGTTGAGAACGACGACCCGCGCCGCACCGGGGTGATCGTCGGCATCTCCTACGTGATTGGCGCACTGTTCCCGTTGCTGCCCTACGTCCTCGTCCAGGTCTTCAACCTCGACCGCGACCCGACTAACCACGCGACGGTAATCAACAACGTGCTGTTTGCCTCGGTTGCGATCACTATGCTGGCCTTGTTCGCCTTTGGTGCGTTCAAGTCGCGCTTCACCCACAAAGCCTGGTGGCAGAGCGGGGCTGAGATGGTGCTAACTGGCGTAGCCGGCGCGACCGCTGTCTACAGCATCGGCTGGCTGGCCGACCGCTTTTTGTTCCAGTAACCAGCCGGTGAGATACGGCTTACACTTGGCGCAGCCCTACTTTAGGTTGCGCCATTTGTCTGCCGTCGAACTACTCTGTGCAGGTGAAACTTAATGGTAGCTTAATGTTTTGTTCATCCCAGTTTCATCTTGCCCCCTTATACTAACTACGTAACGGTCAGCAGCCAATTGGCGGACGAACAACCATTTGAGGTAAGGGAGCGACCAATGAACCAGAACACCGTTGACAATTCATCTACCTCGATCTCCAACTGGGCGATACTGCCGCTTACCTCCTACTTTCCGCAGCAGTCCCTCAGCCATCTGGCTGCGGGCGTGGTTGTGGGTGCAGAGGAACAGCACCCTAATTTTGCGCTCACTCATGATCGGTACCTCGCTCCATGTGGTGGTCGGCCTGGGGATGGGGAAGGAGGCCGCCTGGTTGTAAACATCGGCCAAGATTGCCTGTAACTCGGTCAGTTTGCTCCACGTAAGGGTGTAGTAAGCCCAGAATACCCTCGCGTTGCCCTTACCAAGCTAAATATTCGCGTGGATGCAGCCGTGGATGCAGCCACCGGACTCGTTTATTGTGTGGGCTAGCCCGCCTCCCACCAACCCCTGACAAAAGTGCAGCCACACCTTCACCACCACTGGCACCTACGAATACTACTGCTCCGACCATGCCAACGCCGCTGACCCGGCTGGCATGGTCGCCCGCATCCGTGGTGCAGGCCGGGGCAGGTCAGCCGCACGAGCAGCGGCGACAAGAACAGCGATGGCTTCATTGAGTTGTTGGCGACTTTGCGCCAGAGCTATGCCGCCGACTGCAAACGGCGCAAAGTACGGGTCATGCTGGTGAATTGATAGCTACATCATCCATCACAGCACCAAACGCCGCCCGGCTTTTGGCGAAACCACGACCGAGTGGTGGTGGCTGGGAGCCGACCTGGACTTGAACCAAGCCGTTGCGATAGCTCTGGGCTAACCTACCTCTGAACCTCTAGTGACTAGTATTACAAACGCGCTTCGCCAAACCGGCGATCTGGCAGGCACAAACGGTAGACTAGTAACAACCACTTAGGTAACAACGCTGCACTTGCTGCTGCCAGAAGCGCGTTTGTAATACTAGTCACTACTTGCTGCAAAAAGATAGTGATAATGCCGGTTATCGTTATCTTCTTCCTAGCAGATATTGATCAAGGTAGCACGCTGATCGCTCGCCGCACCACCTTCGCCATTCTCCCCGCCGGATCAAGTCGTTGGGGCAGAAGCAGAGCGGCCCACTCGTGCCTGAGCAAGGCTGCGTTGCAACCACCACCTCGCCTGCCAACCGAGATGGTGCGTGAGGCACAAGACGAAAGCCACTGCAGCAATGGAGTGGCTTGTTATGTGGGCCTGGTTCAACTGGGCAGCGAGTTTGCCCACCTGCTCAAGTGGTTAGTCAGCGCATTGTCGGCGGGTTGGGCCACCAGTACCTGCCCCAGTGCCGGTGCTTGGCGATGGCAGCCACGAACTGACCAATCCGCGCCTCATCTACCCCGTTCGCCGTCACCACCCCATGCTCCTTAACCGTCAGGCCGCCCCGCTTGGCCGCGCCGTTGCCTGCCGATTCCTTAGCCAGCAGCAGGCCGACCGTGGTGGTCGCCAAAGGTGTCGCTGTGCTGCCGTACCTTTGGCCCAGCAACCGCAGTCGGGTAGCTAGCGAAGCCGCCCGTCCTGGGCCGCAACCTGATGCTGATCAGCCCGCAAGACGAACAGCGTCCAGCACCGGCGGACGGTTAGCGTTCGCTTAGCATCGGCTTGCCGTCCAGTAATAGGTGAGGTGATTAGGCTATGATTGGTGCATAGCAAGTTAGCTGCTAGGAGGAGACAAGTAATGGATAATGACAACAACAAAATCAGCCGTCGCCACTTCCTGATTGCCGGTGCAACCACAACTGCGCTAGCAACTCTCGGTACGCTCTGGCAGCCTGGCGGGGCGGCTCTGGCTGGCGTAGCCAGCAGCACAGCCCCAGCGTCGGCCACCCCAGTGCGCGGCCCCGCTAGTGGCACCGACCTATTGGCTATCCACCTGCTGCGGCGTACCAGCTATGGCATCACCTTGCCCGACCTGCTGCGGATGATCGCCCTGGGCCGCAACAACTACATCGAGGAGCAGCTAAACCCGCTGCAGATCGCCGACGCGGACTGCAACCGTCGCCTGCAGGACTTCCCGACCCTCAGCCTCAGCAACGCTCGCCTTGCTGCCGACTACCCAATGGATGGGCCAGAGGGCAAGAACACTGGCACCTGTATGGTTGAACTTCAACGCGCCACCATCGTGCGGGCAGTCTACAGCAGGCGACAACTCTACGAGGTGATGTGCGACTTTTGGAGCAATCACTTCAATATCTACCAGGACAAGGACAATTGTGGCTGGTACAAGACGACTGACGACCGAGATGTAATCCGCCGCCACGCGCTGGGTCGCTTTGGCGACTTGCTGCGGGCTAGCGCGGCCAGCCCGGCAATGTTGACTTATCTGGATAACGCCTACAGTACCACCGAATCCGTCAACGAAAATTACGGGCGTGAAATCATGGAGCTGCACACCCTGGGCGTAACTGGCGGCTACAGCCAGCAAGATGTCCGCAACGTGGCGCGGGCTTTTACTGGCTGGACAGTAGACTGGACTGACGAGGAGAAGCGGAAGGCCAGTCACCAGTTCTACTTTGAGCCAACCACGCACGACACGGCGGAGAAGCGGGTGCTGGGCCGCACCCTGGCGGCGGGGCGCGGGATCGAGGATGGGCGGGATGTGCTTAACATCCTGATTAACCACCCTGCCACCCGTAAGCACATTGCCACCAAGCTATGCCGCTACTTCGTGACCGACGAGCCACCCGCCGGGTTGATCGAGCAGGTCGCGGCGGCCTGGGGCAACGAGGGTGACATCAAGGCGATGCTGCGGGTGTTGCTGAACAGCAGCGAGTTCTATCGCAGTGTTGGGCAGAAGCTGCGCCCACCATTCCGCTACGCTGCAACGATAGTGCGGACGTTGGGCGGCGATACCGACGGTGCAGTGCTTAACGACAGTATGTATAGCCTGGATCAGCCGCTCTTCCGGTACAATGGCCCGACTGGCTACCCGACCCGGATGATAGAGTGGCTGGGTGCTTCCGCCCTATTTGCCCGCTGGCAATTCGCCTACTACATCCTCAGCCAAGACCTGGAAGGTACGCACCTGCCGCTGCGTACTCTCCTCGAGCAGTGGAAGCCCCGCGATGCCAGTGAGGTCGTCAACCGCCTCAGCCAGTTGCTAGTGGGCGGCAACCCCTGGGGCGCGGCCAACCAACAGCTAATTAAGATTGTGGGCGATGATCGGGAGGCGTGGCCTGACACTATACCGCTCTGCGCCAGCGTAATCCTATCCTCGCCACAGTTCCAGCTAACTTAAAGGAGCGAACCAATGTCTAAAGTACAACAGGTCGAGGCCGACCGCCGCGAGATCATGGGGCGACAACACGCCCTCAGCCTCGGCAGCCTACTGGCCGCTGGTGGCACTGCGATCATGCCTCACCAGCTTGGCAGCCGCAAGGTAGTGGCTGCCCCCAGCAAGAACCGCCGCGACCTGCTCGTGGTCATCTTCCTACGCGGAGCTGCCGACTGCCTCAACATCGTGGTGCCGCATGGCGATCCCGAATACTATCGTGTGCGCCCAAACATTGCTATCGCCCGCCCTGGCAGCGGGACAGGAACTGCCCTCGACCTTGACGGCTTCTTCGGCCTGCATCCCAAGATGGCCTCGCTTAAGCCACTGTGGGATGACCGCCGCCTGGCGGTGATCCATGCTGCCGGTTCGCCAGACGACACCCACTCGCACTTCGACGCAATGCAGTACATGGAGTGTGGCACCCCTGGCAATCGCCTGGAAGCGACCGGCTGGCTGTCGCGCCACCTGCAAAGCACGCGGAGCAGCAACGACTCGGTGTTCCGCGCCCTCAGCATCGGCGGGCAGGTACCGCAATCGTTGCGCGGGCAGGTGTTGGCAACGGCGATCAGCAACCTGCAAGGCTTCGCCCTCAGCGATGACCCCGCGGTGGCCGCTCAACTGGAAGGAGTGCTGGGCAGCCTTTACAGTGGCGACGACCTCCTGCGACGCACCGGCCATAGCGTGATCGGCGCAATCCGCACTGTCCGCAGCATCCCACTCGAACCGCGCACCACCAACCCACCCTATCCGGATAGTGACCTCGCACGCGGGCTAACCCAGGTCGCTAGCGTAGCCCGTGCTGACATTGGCATGGAGATCGCCTGGCTTGACTACGAGGGCTGGGATACGCACGTGAACGAAGGCGGCGCAGACGGCCAGATGGCTAACCTACTCCAAGACCTCTCCGAGTCGCTAGCGGCGTTTGTCGCTGACCTTGAGGCGCAGATCGGCAACACGACGATTGTGGTGATGACCGAGTTTGGGCGGCGGGTCGAGGAGAATGGGCTGGGTACCGATCACGGGCATGGCGGCACCATGCTGGTGCTGGGTGGGGCGGTTCGCGGCGGCCACGTCTACCTCAACAATAACCAGTGGCCCGGCCTCAAGCCGGAGAACCTCTACGGACCCGGCGACCTCGCGGTGACAACCGACTTCCGCTCGGTGCTGGCCGAAGTGACGAGCCAACGCCTCTACAACCCCAACCTTGCAACGGTCTTCCCCAACTTCACGCCAACCAAGGTCGGGCTGTTCGGCTAACCTTTGTTCGGCTGATTTTCATTAAGACGATAGCCATGCCCACGCACTGTGATGAGGAGCGGTTGCTCCCCAGCAACGGTGGTCAGTCGTTCACGTAGCCGCTTGACGACGGCATCGATTGCCTCATTGCTGACCCCCTCGCGGTCATATTCGGGCCAGAGTGCTGCCGCAAGCTCGTCGCGGCTGAACACCCGACCGGGCGCACGCCGCAGCATCGCCAGCAGATTGTACTGAATTGGCGAGAGCGGCGGCTCGACAAGCTTGCCGTTATAGCGTACTGCGCGCCGCTCGTCGTCCAGGTGCAGGCCGCTGGCGACCGGCTCTGGCGCAGCCAGATGTAGGCTACCAGCGGGCAGGGTTGCGCCCAATCCAGCAAAAATCAGGCGGAGGTGGCTACCAAAGCGCACTTCGGCTCCGGTGCTGAGGAGCGCAGGCTGATTGGCGACCAGCCGCTCGTTGTTCAGGTACGTACCGTTGAGGCTACCGTCATCCTCAAGGTAGTAGTCACCGTTCCGCTGGCTGATCCGGGCGTGACTACGCGACACTTCAGGGTCGGGCAACATGATGTCGTTGCCGCTGACCCGCCCGATACTGGCTGACCCAGTGAACAGAAACTCCCTGTTTTGCAGGGCGGGCGACAGACTCGCGATCACGATTAGCGTTGCGCTGTAGCTAGTCTGACTTGCGTTACTCACGGTTCATCCTCCAGTTGTGCGCGTAGGCGTGGCCGTTCCAGGCGTGGCTGGTGCTGGTGTGGGTGTGGGTATAAACGACGTACCTGACCCCGGCGTAGTTAGTTCTGGTGTGGCTATCGGCTTGAGCGGAAAGGCCATGATGCCTGCCCCGCTGACGTAAAGATAGTTCGCACCCAGGCTAAGGCCGCCGTACTCACCGGGCCAGCGGTCAACCAGAGCCAGAGTGTGGCGACCTGGCTGATCCGCCACATCCTCAAGCTGGTTGCGGTCGAATGCTACCAGGCAACCGCCGCCATCGCTGATCAGCAGCAGCGTGTTGCTGACCGTTAGTGGTGGGTGGGTGTAGAAGTAGAGCGCGGCGGGTGGTTCGGGGGTGGGCTGGTTGGGCTGCTGGGTCGGTGGCTCAACGCAGTTTGGCGGTGTGGCTGGCACATGGTAGAGGTAGCGACCAGTGCTGAAATCAAAGGCATAGATCGCACCATTCGAGGCTGGGAAGTAGACGACCCCATCGTAGGTAGCGGCAGCTTGGCTGATCACAGCGGCACTGCCATCGTTGGAGCGGGGTAGATCGTATTCATTAGTCCAACCTTCATCGCCCACATTGGCACGTTCACCTTTGTCCACGACGGCGTGGGCCACACTGTCCCTCGTCACATAGAAGATGTAGTTACTGACGAGGAGCAGCGGGGTACTGATCGGCGAACCGTTGACCTGGTTCCACACCTCACTGCCATCGTCAGGGTTGAGCTTGTGCAATCTACCCGCACTGTCGCCCAGGTAGATTGCATTCTCGCCGACCAGGGGCGGGATCGTCAGGCTGATGCCAGCGGTGGCGGTGAACGACCAAACTGGCGCAAGTGTAGCAGCATCGAGGGCTAGCAGCACCCCATCACGGCGGGCCAGGTAGAGGCGGTTGTCACGGTAGATGTCGCCAACCGGCGCAGCGGTCAACGGCACAGTTGAGTAGTAAACGTTGGTCAGGTCGCGAGGATTGGTGACGGTGGTAAAGTAAATTGCATCGTTGCCACCCCGCACTGCCAAGCCACCGTCCTTAAGCAGCGTTGGCGGGCCGGTCAGTTGCACGCCGCTGCCTTGTGGGTCATGGTTGAGGCGGGCGCGGTTCTTGAGACTCTGGGTGTTAAGTACAAACAGGTTGCCGCCCTGCGTTGCCCCGTTCGCGTCGCTAACGATGTAGAGCGAGCCGTTGAGGATCACTGGCGGAGTGTTGAAGCGAACATCGGCAGGTAGGCTGGCAGTCAGCGCGGGTTCGTTCGTCTGCGCCACCGCGCGTTCGGTGTAGCTACTGCCAAATTGTATTGACCAGCCTTCCTCAACCTCGGCCCCTGGTACGATGGTTGGTAGCGGTAGGGTTGGGCTGGGTCGGGCTGGCTCCTCGGTTGCTGGTTCCCCGCTGGGCCTGACCGTCACTGGCAGGCCAGCAACTGATGGCAGCGTAGTGGTGCCGTTAGCAATGCCGTTCTGCTCCAACTGCCCTGTGCCACTCATCGGATTGAGAGCCAGGTAGAGGAGGATCACTGCCGCTACCAGCGCACTGCCAACGCCAACCAACCGCCGACGGGGAGCAGCAACAGACGCAGCAATGCGCGCCAACTTGCCCGCTGGTAGCTGGTCGGTGTTGGCGGTGCGCTGCGGTAGGTGGTTGGTTGACGTGGAGACGGCAGAATGGGCTTCAAGGGCTGAGGGCAGGTAGGCGGCGCGGAGAGCCTGCTGGAAGTCGGCTGCCGATTGGTAGCGGTCAGCAGGAGCCTTTGCCAGTCCTTTGAGGATCACGGCCTCAACGGCAGGTGGCAACAGCGGGTTGTACTCGCTGGGCAGCGGCGGGGCTTCAGTCAGGTGGCCCTTAATAATATTGCTGATTGTGCCATTGAAGGGGCAGAAGCCCGTCAACATCTCGTAGCCGACCACCGCTAGGGCGTAGATATCAGCGCGACCGTCGACGGCTTGCCCCTCAATCTGCTCCGGCGCAATGTACTGCGGGGTGCCAAAGAAAGTACCGGGCATCGTCACCATCGTTAGGGCCGTGTCAGCTTCACTGTAAGATTTGGCGAGGCCAAAATCGGTCAGCACTGCCTGGCTCTCGCTAGTAAGGACAATGTTGGCGGGCTTGATGTCACGATGAATCACGCCTTGCCGATGGGCATAATTGAGTGCGTAGGCGACCTGCTCCAGCATGGGGATTGCTTCGGCCAGCGGTAGGTGGTGAAGCTCGTGCAGCACCTCAGCCATTGATATGCCCGCTAGCAACTCCATAATGATGAAGAAGCGACCATCCTCCTCATCCAGATCGTAGATCGTAACGATGTTAGGGTGCCGCAAGCTGGCAGCCAGGTTCGCTTCGCGGCGGAAGCGGGCATTGGCCTGCGGATCTCTGGTTAGGGTCGGGTTGAGTAGCTTGATTGCGACTTCACGCTCAAGCACCAAGTCGCGGGCGCGATAAACCGTACCCATCCCACCCCGTCCCACTTCGCCGAGGATCAGGTAGCGACCGATCTGTGCTGGCTGTTGCTCTGTCAATGGCTTACCCTTGCTGAGCTACGTTATGTGTTGCTGACCAGTCCAGCATACCACATCTAGCCCACATTTTGCAGCCCTCTATGCGGTTCCGGCAACAGCCCGCCGCTGGGTAGAACCGCAAGTAGATTTTAGCTAACGCCGCTTGGCTTGTTGCCTCGGTTGGCCGATGGTAGCCTTCTTTGCGGTCTAAAGGTAAGGTTTGGTACCACCGCATAACCCACGTGGCCTGCACTAGGCGGTAATTACTACATCACTGCCAGCGGTGAGAGGGTTGGAAGCAGTGAGCGATCTGGGCAGCACATCACTCAAGGTCGGGACTGGCGAAGTGTTGGCCTGCGCTCACACCTGCTGGTCTGGGTCATCCAGCAACGGCTTGCAGCAGCCCCCGAACCATCTGGTTGAGGTCGCTCTGGTGGTCAATCTTACGGTAGGCCAGCCACAGTTCGTTGCTGACCGCTACTGGGGGCTGCCACAACACGCGCAGGCGACCCTCAGCCACACTGCGCCGACAAAGGTACTCCGGCAAGAGGCTAACCCCCACTCCCTGCTCTACAGCAGCCGCAATCAGCCGCAGGTTGGGGATAATCATCCTCGGTTGGAGGTGGGGCCGCCGCATGAAAGTCTGCTGCCAAAAGCGACGGATGATCGGCAACTCCGTGCTGTAACTCAACCAGTTGCACGTAGCCAGCCAGCCTTCCACCGCCCCTAGATCGTCAACGGTAATATGCGTAGGCATCTGCTCCAACGCGCCGCCGACCAGCAGGAAATGTTCATCAGCCAGCTTACTATACTCGACCGCTGCCAGCGGTAGACGCTGGGTAGCGATCACCAAGTCAAGTTCGTTGCGCTCCAACGCCGCCAGCAACCCTTCTGCTGTGCCAAACTCAATCTGCAAGCGTAGCTGCGCCCCTGCCAGCTGTCCGAACGCCACTGCTGCGAAATACTCAAGTGGTGTCCCCAGCCGAAAGAGCGGCAACGCCTCCCCTCCTCGACGG
Source organism: Chloroflexia bacterium (assembly GCA_038229595.1). Classification (GTDB taxonomy): domain Bacteria; phylum Chloroflexota; class Chloroflexia; order QHBQ01; family QHBQ01; genus JBBROH01. The sequence continues at coordinate 12,748 of JBBROH010000125.1, forward strand.
CTGCGCTGCCCTACCAGTTCCAAGTCATCCACCGCCTGAGCGACCTGGCTGTACAGCTTCTTACCATCATCGGTTGGCTCCATCCGGCGGGCGGTGCGCCTGAACAGCGGCACGTTCAACTCGGCTTCCAGCGCGGCAATGTGCTGGCTGATTGCGGGTTGGGTCAGGTAGCGAACAGTAGCGGCTCGGGCAGTTGTCCCAGTGCGATAGACAGCCACGAAGCTGCGGTACCAGTTGAAGTCTGCCATAAAA
>JBBROH010000126.1:0-12973 GCA_038229595.1 Chloroflexia bacterium
CGCGCCTTTGGCCGCGACCGCCGCCTGCCGCTCACCAACAAGTACAGCAGATGAGCGTAGAGCGCGCCACCGTAGATGGAGAGACTGTGCAGAAGACTAGCAGCGTAGCCGACTATAAGCAGCCACCAGCAGAGGCCCGCAGCATCCAGGGGCAAGAGGGGTTGGGGGTAATCCTGACCATCCTTTCGGCCTTTGGCTTCGGCATCATGGGCATCTTTGGTACCTGGGCTTATGATAATGGCTCTACCGTCAACACCCTGCTCGTCTTCCGCTTCGGCATCGCGGCAGCCTTGTTCTGGCCCTACATCCTGCTCACCGGCCAGCACTTCCGCCTGAAGCGGGGGCAAGTAGGCAGCTTTGCCATCCTCGGCGTGATGTATAGCGCGCAAGCCTTCTGCTACTTCACCGCGATCCAGTACGTGAACGTGGCGATAGCCCTGATCATCCTCTACACCTACCCTGCGCTCGTCACCCTGCTCTCGCGCCTGATCTACAAGGAGCCGCTAACCGTCCTCAAGCTGGCTGCCCTTGCGCTGGCGGTGGCTGGCTGTGTGCTGATCGTCCTCACTCCTGTTGGCCCACAGAAAAACCTCTGGCTGGGGGTTGCCCTCTCGCTTACCAACGCAGTATTGTATTCCAGCTACATCATCTACAGCACGCGAGCGGTCGCGGGGCAGTCGGCGGTGGTCAGCAGTGCCTACATCTTCGGCGTAGCTGCTACGGTGCTACTGCTGGTCGGTGGCTTCAGCGGCGAGTTCAGGCCGCTGCTGGTGGTGGGCTGGGGCTGGCTGGCGATCCTCGGCGTGTCGCTGTTCGGCACCGTGCTGGCAATCGCTGCCTTCTTCGCCGGTCTCGCTCGCCTCGGCCCCAGCCGGGCCAGCATCATCAGCACCTTCGAGCCACTGGTCGGCGCGTTGGCGGGCTTCGTGCTGCTCGGTCAGCAGATCGGCGGCCTGCAACTGGTCGGTGGCGGCCTCGTCGTCGGGGCGGTAATCCTGCTGCAAGTTGGCTCCCGCCGCCCGCCGTGGCCGCCACCCGATCTGCCAGTCAAGGAGGAACAGCTTGGCTGAGGAGACGGTCCGCACCTTCGTTGCCCTGCAACTACCCGCCGAGTTGCGGGCTGAGATCGAGCAACTGCTCAATCTGCTACGCCGCGACCGCAGCCGTGATCCTGTGCGCTGGGTAGCACCTGCCAACCTGCACCTGACCCTGCGCTTTATCGGCGACACTGCCCTGGCAAGTATTGCCGCGATCAGCACACAGCTACAAAGCCTGGCGACGCACTCACCCTTCAGCCTGGACGTGGGCGGCATCGGCTACTTCCCCAACGAACAGAAGCCGCAGGTAGTCTGGCTGGGGCTGCACAGTGAGGGGTTGGCAGAACTGCACCGCTTGCAGCAGGGCGTGGACGCAGCCCTTGAGCGGGCGGGGGCTGCCCCTGCTGTGGACACGAGGCCGTTCAGCCCCCACATCACCCTCGGTCTGGTAGACGCGCGTAAGGTGCAGGAGCGCGAACTGACCATGCTGCACCAGCGGGTCAAGGCTCTGGCGGTGGAGGAGGTGGCTAGCTGGCTGGTTAGCGATCTTAGCCTGATGCACAGTACCAGCACGCCCAGCGGCCCACTCTACAGCACCTTGCAGACGGTCTACCTGGCTGGCAGCTAGCAGCCCAACCACGGGTTTAGCGGCGAGGCTGTGGTATAATGCTGGTACCAAAGCCACATGGAGGGCCACCATGTCAACCAGCTTCAAGTTCGAGGATCAAATCATAGCGGGCGATTGTCTAAGCGTGCTGCCGTCGCTGCCCCCTGCCGGCATCGATCTGATCGTCACTTCGCCGCCTTACGCCGACCAGCGCAAACGCAGCTACGGCGGGGTGCATCCCGACCAGTACGCTGCCTGGTTCTTGCCGATTGGCGAGCAGCTAAAGCGGGTGCTGAAGCCAGAAGGGTCGTTCATTCTCAATATCAAAGAACGGGTGGTGAATGGCGAACGGCACACCTATGTGCTGGAACTGATCCTTGCTTTGAAGAAGCAGGGCTGGCTCTGGACCGAGGAGTATATGTGGCACAAGCGCAACAGCTACCCAGGCAAGTGGCCCAACCGCTTCCGTGACGGCTGGGAACGGCTGCTGCATTTTACCCAGCAGAAGCAGTTTGCCATGTACCAAGACGAGGTGCGCGTACCAATGGGCAACTGGCGCAATGCCCGGCTCAAGAACCTGAGTGTGACCGACATGGAGCGCGACGAGTCGCACGTGCAGAGCGGCTTCGGCAAGCGCATCGCCAACTGGGTAGACCGCGACCTCGCTTACCCCGACAATGTGCTGCACCTGGCGACTGAGTGTAGCAACACCGGCCACAGTGCGGCCTTCCCGGTCGAGCTACCAGCCTGGTTCATCAAGCTGTTCAGCCAGTCGGGCGATCTTGTGCTTGACCCCTTCAGTGGTAGCGGCACAACCGCAGTGGCCGCCGCCCAGCTTGGCCGCCACTACACTGGCATCGAAGTCAGCCCAGAGTATGTTGAGTTGGCGAAGCAGCGGTTGGCTAAGGAGAGTAGTGCAGCGCAACCTGCTGTGGTTGTGGCCGAAGCAAAGGCCAGCACCCCCATCCGCCAGCAGCGCAGCCAGCAGCCACCGATTTATGTACATAGCGAGGAAGGCGATGGCTATGAGCGTAGCTAGCGATGTTCTGGCTCAACGGCTGGAAGAAGCTGTGCAAGCCGCACTTGATCAGTTCTACCAACGTAGATTGGAGAGTCTCAAGAGTTTGAAGCTCAAAGATGTGCTGGCGCGAAAGAACCCCTATCTTTTTCGGGCAACTGGCGTGCAGGAGGCCGCTGAGATCGTCAAGGAGCTACTGGCCGCGCACGTCTCATCGTCGGATGAGGGTATATTCGGCGATGCCTTCTTTGAGCCTATTGCTCGCATCTTCAGCAATGGTACAGTGGCAGGTAGCAAAGGCGTAGACGTGATCGTTGAGACTAACGACACCTACAAGGCTATAGCTGTCAAGTCTGGACCGAACATCTTTAATTCAAGCCAGGTTGCACGGCAAGACGACGAGTTCAGGGAGCTACGCCAGCGACTGTCAAAGATGCACAAAAAGTTCGACCCCATAGTGGCGGCCTGCTACGGTCGGGTGCCAGCCAAGTCTAAGGCCAAGCACAACTACCGGCGGGTGGCGGGTCAACAGTTTTGGCACGAGCTAACTGGCGATCCCAACTTCTATCTCAAACTGATGTCCTTGATGAAGGATCATCCACAGCAGCATAGGCTTGCGTTCCAGCTGGAATGGTCAAATGCTGTTAATCGTTTTACCCAAGAGTTCCTGAACGACTTCTCTAGCAATGGCACGATTGACTGGGAGAAGCTACTGCGCTTCAACAGCGGCGTAGAAGCACCACCGCGCCCTGGACGGAGAACCAAACTTGACCAAGCCTAAGCTCCTGCTCACCACCCTGCTCCTCACCACCCTACTCACTCTCAGCCCGACGCAGGCTGCGCCCGCTGTTGCGCCTGCCCGGCCCGGCTGGTTGTGGGGCGGTGGCCCCTTGCTCACCAGCTACGAACCAGCGGGTGGCGCGGCTGGCAACCAGCTTGTGCGCTACTTTGACAAGGGCGTGATGGGCGCCGATGGGCAGAACGCTAAGGCCATTGTTAGCGAGATGGTCGGTGGTTACATCGTGGGCGAAGGTGGGCGGCCAGTGGTGGTCAGTCAGGCGCAGCAGCCAGTGGTCGCGGGCGGGCCAAGCTACGCCGCTTTTGCGCCGCTTACCAGCGGCACTGAACAGCGCAGTGGGGCGATCAACGAGCAGGTGACGGCTGCGGGCGCGGTGGTGCCAATCACGCCGCCTGCTACCAATGCTACCTACGTGGCGCGGGCGCAATTCGGTGGCGATCATGAGGTTGCCAGCCCCTTCGCCGCCCTGCCCGATGCTGGGGTTAAGGATTGGCGGGCTTTCCTCGGCAAGCCGATCACCAGGCCTTACTGGCTGCAAACTGAAGTGGCTGGCAAGCCGCAAGCGATCCTCGTGCAACTGTTCGAGCGGCGGGTGCTGACCTACAACCCGGTGGCTGCTGCTGGCTGGCAGGTGCAGTTCGCCAACCTGGGCCGCGCCTACTACGACTGGCGTTACCACAACCCCGTTCTACGCGAGGACAAGCCAGAACGCGAGTATACCAGTTATGGGGTGCGTGTCCACCTCAAGGCCAATCACAGCCTGGACATAAGCGAGGATGTCAGCTACAGCAATAGCACGGCTGGGCCGCTGACCAGTATCCTGCTGCGGGTCGTGCCGCGCCACTACAAGGCGTTCACCCTCGGCAGCGTGCTAGTTGCTGGGCAGCCGGTGCAGGCAAGCTGGCGCGACGAGATCAACCTGAATGTGGCATTGCCCAGGCCGCTTGCTGCGGGCGGCGAAGTCAGCTTCCACCTCGACTTTGGCCTGCGCCCGGCTCAGACTGGCGTGCGCTTCGGCTGGGATCAGAACTTTGACGTGCTGACCCTCGGCGACTTCCTCCCCTCCGTCGTCCCCTACGAGAATGGTGGCTGGCTGCAATATCCCTTCAACGACGCGGGCGACGAGGGGGTGAATGCCGTCGCCAACTACAGCGTTACCTACACCGCCGATGGGCCGATAGTGGTCGCCAGCAGCGGCAATCCCACCCAGGTCAGCGCAACCGAGTGGCGGTACGATGCAGCCCATGTGCGCGACGTGGCCGCCAGTATGTCGCCGCGCTTCAGCAACCCACTGAAGGATGGTACCTATCGGCGGACAGTGGGCGGGGCCACCCTCTACGCCTTCCTGCTGCCCGAACACCGGCCTGGTGGCCTGCCGGGGCTAGATGCCTCGGCCCGCGCCTTCGCCTGGTACAGCCAGACGGTGGGCGCGTACCCCTACGCCAGCTTCATCGTCAGCGAGATGGCAGGCAGTGCGCGTTGCGGCAACTACGCGCAGGAGTACCCGATGATGGAGTTGATGGAGCCGGATCGCCTCAGCCGCCCAGTCCAACCGTTCGGCTGGGATTACTGGGAGCCGCAGCATGAAACCGCCCACGCCTGGTTCTACGGCATAGTGGGCAACGACCAATCTCGCGACCCCTGGTTGGATGAAGCGGTGGCGACCACCCTCAATCTAGACTACCTGCGCCGCAACAGCAGCACCCGCGATTACACCGCTGCTCTACGGGCCATGGTCGTTGGGCAGCGGGGGGTACCGGTCAGCAGTTCGGTCTTCAGCTTCCCCGCGCTGGGCGATTGCGTGATAAACGCTAGCTACTTCTACACCGTCTACAGTCAGGGGGCAGGCTTCCTGATCGAGGTGCAGAGAGCGATGGGGCCAGACAGCTATGCCACCGCCTTGCGCGCCTACTACCGCCAGTTTGCCCTCAAGCGGGCCGCGCCAGCCGACTTCTTTGCCACGATGCAGGCTGGCACGAAGGTTGACCTGCGCCCGCTGTTCGACCGCTACCTGGCCGCTTACTAGCCGCTACCTGCCAATCTGTTGGCTATCTTCACCTCTGTCACCCCTCTGCCCTGCTATTTGGTATAATTAAGGGGACAGGATGCTTTGAGAACAAGAAAACGGAGAGAGAAGCGTGTCAATTTTTGACAAACTGGCCTCGGTTGAAGGCCGCTATGAGGAGCTTGAACGGCTGATGGCCGACCCGGAGGTGGTGGGCGACCGCCTGAAGATGCAGGCTTTTGGCCGCGAACGGAGCGACCTGGAGCAGGTGGTTGCGGCCTACCGCCGCTACCGCGACCTCGAACACGCCCGCGACGATGTGCAGGCGATCATTGGTGAGGGTGGCGACCCGGAGATGGTCGCTATGGCTCGCGAGGAGGTGGAGAGCCTCAACCCCCAGTTGGAGGAGCTTGAGCAGCAGCTAAAGGTGCTATTGCTGCCCCGCGACCCCAACGACGAGAAGAACGTGGTGGTGGAAATCCGAGCGGGTGCGGGCGGCGACGAAGCGGCCCTCTTTGCTGGCGAACTCTACCGGATGTACACCCGCTACGCGCAGGGTTTGAACTGGAAGGTAGAGGTAGTTAGCAGCAGCGAACAAGAGGGCGGCGGCTTCAAAGAAGTGATTTTTGAGGTGACGGGGGCTGATGCCTACAGCCACTTCAAGTATGAGAGCGGCGTGCATCGCGTGCAGCGTGTGCCTGCCACCGAGACGAAGGGGCGCATCCACACCTCGACTGCCAGCGTGATCGTGCTGCCCGAAGTGGAGGAAGTGGACATGGAACTAAAGGAGTCGGATGTGCGGGTGGACATCTACCGGGCTAGCGGGCATGGCGGCCAGGGGGTGAACACGACCGATAGCGCGATCCGTCTGACCCATATCCCCACTGGCCTGGTCGTGATCTGTCAGGACGAGCGTTCGCAGATCAAGAATAAGGCGCGGGCGATGAGCGTGCTACGCTCTCGCATCTACGACCTGGAGCAGCAGAAGCGGCAGGCTGAGCTTGGCGCGACCCGGCAGAGCCAGGTCACCAGTGCCGACCGCAGCGAGAAGATTCGCACCTACAACTTCCCCCAGGATCGCCTGACCGACCACCGCATCGGCATGAACCTCAGCAACCTGCCGGGGGTGATGGAGGGCAATATTGGCAAGCTGATCGAGAACCTGCGCTTCAAGGATCAGGCCGAGCAGTTGCAGAACCTGGGTGAAGCACTAGCTTGAGTATGGATAACCGGGCGCGGCTCTACAAACCGATGCGCGCCCGCGACCTGCTAGCCGAGGGGCGGGCGGCCCTGGGGAGAGCGGCGGGGGCTGAAGCCAACCTGGAGGCAGAGGTTTTGCTGCGCGACATCCTCGACCAGGAGCGGGCCAGCTTCTTTGCCAGCCTCGACGAGCAGGTGACGGCCCTCAATGTCGCTCTCTACCACGAACTGCTGAACCGTCGCCAGCAGGGGGAGCCAGTAGCCTACATCCTGGGCTACAAGGAGTTCTATGGCCGCGAGTTCGTGGTCAACAAGGGAGTGCTGATCCCCCGGCCCGAAACCGAGTTGCTGGTAGAGCGGGCGGTCAAGCTGCTAACCGCGAAGGGGCTGGCGGCTGGCACCCTAGTGGATGTTGGCACCGGCAGTGGGGTGATCGGCCTGACCCTGGCCCTCGAACTGCCAGCCTTGCAGGTGACTGCGGTTGACCTGTCGGAAGCTGCCCTCTATGTTGCGTTCACCAACCGCGACAAGTTTGGCCTCAAGGAGCGCGTGCCGCTGCTGACCAGCGACCTGCTAGCGGCGGTGGCAGGGCCAGTGGATGCTTTGGTTGCCAACCTGCCGTACACTATCCTGGGCGAAATCGAACCGGCAGTACTGATCAGCGAGCCGTGGCTGGCCCTCTCTGGCGGCGGCGGCGACGGCTTCGGCCTCTACCGCCGCTTCCTCGAAGAAGCCTGGTTCAAGCTGAAGCCGGGCGGCCTGATCGCCGCCGAGATTGGCTACAACCAGGGGTCGCTGGCCGCCCCCTTCGCCCGCGATCTCTGGCCGGGGGCGCGGGTGGAGATCGCCCAGGATTACGCTGGACACGACCGGATGCTGATCGTAGAGACGGAGGCTGAATGAAGAACGCACAGGTTGAGTTGATCGCTATTGACCTGGATGGCACCCTCTACGCCATGGACTTGCTGATCTCTGAGCGCAACCGGGTGGCAATTGCTGCTGCCCGCGACGCTGGTATCCGCGTCACGCTGGCGACTGGGCGGGTGGTCTACGATGTGGTGGATCGGGTGCGCGAACTGGGCCTCTTGCCGCCCAACCTACCGGCTAGCCAGGTCACGCCGATCATCAGCTACCAGGGCGGGGTGGTCTACGACCTGCTCGCCGAACGCCCGCTGCTGGTCCAATACCTGGAGGTAGGGTTGGCGATCCGGGTGATCCACTTGCTGCGGCGGCTGGGCCAGAGCGTCAATATGCACACCCTGACCGAGACCTATCGCGAGAACGCCAGGCCACTGGACACCATGTACGCCGAGAAGTCGCGGCTGGTGCAGCCGCACGACGTACCAGACCTGGTCGCTGCGATCAGCGCGCAGGGCTTGCAGCCGCTCAAGATGGTGATCGTCAACGAGCCAGACGCGAACCACGCCCTGATCGAGATGCTGCGAGCCGAGTTCGGCAGCCTGGTGGAAGTGACCCGCTCCCACGCCTACTTCTGCGAAGTGACTAGCCTGGCGGCGACGAAGGGGGTGGCCCTTGCCTTCCTTGCCCAGCAGCTAGGCATTGCTCGCGAGCGCGTGATGGCAATCGGCGACAACTGGAATGACGTTTCGATGCTGCGCTGGGCGGGCATGGGGGTGGCGATGGGCCATGCCGACGAGCAGGTGAAGGCAGCAGCCAGCTATGTGACTGAGACGCTGGCGAACGACGGCGTGGCCCACGCTATTGAGCGGCTAGCCCTGGGGGAGGTAGACTGATGCCCTTCTGTGCAAGCTGTGGTAGCGAATACGAGAATTGGGTGGCCTGGTGCGACGACTGCGGCCTACCACTGCGTGGCACCCAGGCGGCCCCTGGTTTGAGCGACAACTACGCCGAGGCGGTGCAGCATAGCCACGCCCGCGTCGCTCGCTACCTCGGGACCGCCCGCCCGATCCCTGCGTTGCCGCGCCACCTGGGGCGTAACCGCCGCCTGCGCCTGCCAAATCTGGGCCGCCAACTGCCCGTCGCTGCGCCCCTCCCCCAGGCGTGGGTCAGCGCGCTTGCCGCCAACCCAGCAGCAGCGCAAGGGGAGCGTAGTTGGCTGGGCAGCAACCCCCCGCCTGCGCGCTCCATCAGTGCCGACGATGCCCACTGGCTGGTGCTGACCAATACCCCGAATGAGATGATGGCTCAACTGATCAAGAGCCAGCTTGACGACGCGGCGATCCCCTCGATCATCAAGCTGAGTAGCGGCACCGATAATGGCGAGTTTATCAACAACGCCTGGGTTGCCCGTGATGTGTGGGTGCAGGCCGGTAACGCCGGGCGCGCCCGCCAACTGGTGGACTTCTATCGCGGTCAGGCTACCGCCGACGAGTTTGGCGAGTACGATGAGCAGGTGGCAGAGCCGGGCTGGGACGCTTCGCTGGCGGATGGCGGCCCCGGCCAGTACCGCGAGCGCGAACAGGCCAGTAGCTACGCCCCTTACTTCCCCGACGCAGCGGTGGGGGCAGAGGAGGCGCGCTACTACCGACAGGGTGGCAGCCGCAGCCTCAACCAGGGCAAGCTGCTGCGCTGGGTCAGCTTCGCGCTGATGCTGGTCTTCGTCGCCCCCTACCTGATCCAACTACTGCAAAATGTGTTCAGCAACCTGGGCCAGCTATTCGGCGGCTGAGGGTGGCTGGCGGCGCACAAAAAGAATAACCCTGGCGTTTACCAGGGCAGTTCTCGCTATATGGTTGGGCGGTCAGTTTAGGCCTGGGCTGCTGCTGCTGCTGCAGCCTTTGCGCCACGCAACTTCGGTGCCTTGTAGAGCGTCCGCAGGGCGCGTGCGCTGACGTTGAGCCGCTGCTTCTTGCCGTCGATCACCAGCGTCATACGGTGGACGTTCGGCTTCCAGGGACGGTTGGTGCGGCGGCCAGAGAAGCTCACGCTCTTGCCCCAGTGGATTGTCTTACCACTCAGGTCGCACTTGTTGGACATTTGCTGAAACCCCTTTACGAAACTAGGATTATGCTGTATTATTGTACACACACCTGGGCTACTTCATAGGTTGCTCTGTGCGTGCCAGCGGTGCGTGTACGCACTGGGCCTAATAATACCACAAGCAGGCCGATTGTGCAAGTCGGCTGAGGAGAGCGGATGGACGTAGCAGAAAAGAGTAGCGGCAGGCCCGATGGGGCCGAGCCAACAACCCAGCGCGGCAAGGTCGAGGTTTCCCCCGGCGCGATTGCGGCGGTGGTCAGCCGCACCGTATTGCAGAGCTACGGGATAGTGGGCATGGCGACCCGCAACCCGCTCGGCGAACTGCTGCGGATCGAAGATCGCAACAAGGGTGTAGAGGTGCGCTTTGATAGCCAGCATCAGACCGTATCTATCGACCTCTACGTGATTATCGAGTACGGCACGCGCATTGCCGCTGTCGCCAACAACATCATGAGTACAGTCAAGTTTGCGGTCGAGAGCGCATTGGCGATGCCAGTGGCCCAAATCAACGTCCACGTGCAAGGCATACGGGTCAGCAAGTAAACAGTCAGGAGAGCGTATTTTGGCTAGCGGCACAGCAGTAGAGAACAGTAGTCACCGACTGCCCAGTGGCGATGGGGCGCACTGGCATGGACAGCACTTGCGGCAAAGCCTGCTTGCCACCGCTGCCTTCGTTGAGCAGCACGCGGCAGCCCTCAATGCCCTCAATGTCTATCCCGTCCCCGACGGCGACACCGGCACCAATATGTACCTCACGCTCCAGGCTGCGGTCAAACCAATCGCTGCCAGCCCCAGCCACTCTGCCGCCGAGGTAATGCAGAGCGTCTCGCGTGGCGCGTTGATGGGTTCGCGGGGCAACTCTGGGGTGATCCTCTCCCAGGTCTTGCGCGGCATGGCCGAGAGCCTTGCTGGTAAGGAGCAGATTAGCGCGACCGACTTCGCGGCTGCAATGCAGGCGGCCACTACCCGCGCCTACAAGGCTGTGCAGCGGCCCGTCGAGGGAACAATCTTGACGGTGGTACGCGAGATGTCGGAGGCGGCTCAGAAGGCGGCTGCCCAGCAGGATAGCTTCAGCCACGTGCTGCATTCTGCCTGTAATGAGGGGCGCGCCTCTGTTGCTCGCACCCCCCAGTTGTTGGAGAAGCTACGCCAAGCTGGGGTGGTGGATGCGGGCGGCCAGGGTATCTACCTGTTCTTTGATGGCATGCGCCGTTTTATGCTAGGTGAGGAGATGGCTTTGCAGCCTGATATTCAGCCCGACACTCTGAACGCTGTCACCGCCAGTGCCGACGCGCCCGCCGTCAATGTCGAGGTGGGCGAGTACGGCTACTGCACCAACTTTATGGTCTTTGGCACCATCCCCTTCGATGAGGCCCGCGACACTCTGATTGAGATGGGCGACTCGGCGGTGGTGGTCGGTGATGAGACGATGCTCAAGGTGCATATTCATACCTTCCGCCCTGGCCTGGTGCTGGATTACGCGACTAGCCTGGGCAGCATGAGCCAGATTAAAGTGGACAATATGCAGACGCAGAACGAGAACTTCGTCGAGTCGCACCAGAGCGGCGCGGGTCTGGAAGCGTTCGCCCCGCTGGGTAGCGGCCCCGCCCTTAAGGCTCAGCCACAGGAGCCACAAGCCCCCACCGTCGGCCCTGGCATCGTCGTGGTAGTTAGTGGCACGGGCCTGGAGGAGGTCTTCCGCAGCATGGGTGCGGGGGCGATTATCAGCGGCGGCCAGACGATGAACCCCTCCACTGCTGACCTGCTTGAGGCAGTGGAGCGGCTGCCCAACGACGAGGTGATTATCCTGCCCAACAACGGCAACATCATCATGGCGGCCAACCAGGTGCCAGAGTTGAGCAAGAAGCGGGTGGTGGTCGTCCCCACGCGCACGATCCCCCAGGGCATGAGCGCGTTGCTGGCGATTAACTACGACGCGCCCCTGACCGACAACGCAGCGGCGATGCTGAGCGCAGCCCAGGCGGTAGTCACTGGTGAGGTTACTACCGCAGTGCGCGACACCACGGTTGATGACCTCGCAGTGCATGAGGGCGATACTATCGGCTTGTTGGACGACCGAATCGTGGCCGCTGGCAAAGACCGCGAACAGGTAATCCGCGACCTGATTGGCAAGATGAACCTTGAGCAGCGCGACTTGCTTACCCTCTACTATGGGGCGGCAATGGACATGGGCCGCGTTGAGCAACTGCGGGTTGGCATCATCGAAGTCTATCCCGAGCTTGAGGTAGAGGTGGTGGCGGGCGGCCAGCCCTTCTACGACTACATCATCTCCGCCGAGTAATGGCGCGGCTAGCCTGGTCGTCGCTGGGCGGCCAGCCGCTAACCCACCAATGCTGTTGGGCCAGGCTGCTGTTTGGGCAGCTTTGCGCCCAGCCATGCAAAAGTGGTAAACTAGTAGCACTGTACAAACGCAAAGGTTGGGACTAGCGCATTCATGGGCAGCGTAAAGATTATCACCGATAGCACCTGCGACGTACCAGACTATCTGCTCAAGCAGTACGAGATCACCGTGGTGCCGCTGCTAATCCAGATTGGCGAGGCTACCTACCTGGACCGCCGCGAGCTTGGTAGTCAGGAGCTATTCCGCCGCTTGCCGCTAGCCACGCTAGCTACTACCTTGCCACCCACTCTAGACAGCTTTGAGCAGGCTTACCGGGCGATTAACCGGGCGGGCGACAGCGCGTTGGTGATTACCCTCAGTTCTAAGTTGAGCGACACCTACCAGACTGCGATGCGCGCCCGCGAGAGCGTTGGTGGCCGCACCGCAGCCAACATCGCGGTGATCGACTCGCTCTCTACCTCTATGGGCCTGGGCTTGATGGTGCTGGCGGCGGCAAAGGCAGCCGCGCGCGGGAACCTCGGCCTCAGCGAACTGACCGCCTTCGTCACCCGCATGGTCGGTCAAACCCACGTCGTCTTCTTCGTTGAGAACTACGAGTACCTGACGCGGGGGGGGCGGGCGGCCAGGATTGCCCCGCTGCTAGAGCAGGCTACCACCCGCTATCTACTGCGCCTGGATGAGGGCCAGATTGTGCCTTTTGAGCGGGCGCGCACGCGGGCGAAGGCGATAGAGGGGCTGTACAACTTTGTTGAGGACTTCCCCCATGTGGAGGAGATGGCGGTGCTGCACAACGGGGTGCCGCATGAGGTTGAGCAATTGCTGACCCGCATCCACCCGATTTACCCCCGCGAACGCGTCCTGGTAACCGAGTACAGTGCTGCGCTCGGTACCCACCTGGGGCCAAATGCGCTCGGCCCTGCCGTGTCTGAAGGAGACGACCATTGAGCGACCACCGCCCTGTCTGCGTCGTAACTGACAGCACCG